>JADKHK010000013.1:302500-605000 GCA_016721845.1 Lysobacterales bacterium | reverse complement strand
GAAATCGACGGGCATCTCGCAGGCTTTCTGGTCGCGCTGACCCCGGAAGCCGATTATCTGAGCCCCAATTTCCGCTGGTTCCAGCGTGAATACGACGACTTTGTCTACATCGACCGCATCGTCGTCGCCGGCGCGTATCGCCGCCATGGCCTGGGTCGCGTCTTCTACGCCGATGTCCAGAGCTTCGCCGACGTGCGCAGCCCGCGCCTGTGCTGCGAGGTGCTGCTGGAACCGCGGGATGACGCCTCGGTCCTGTTCCACGGCACCTACGGCTTCCGCGAGGTTGGCCAGCAGGTCTTGCCGGGCTATGGCCGCGTCAGCCTGCTTGCGAAAGAGCTTTGCAGCTACCCGTGGGTGCAGGACACCTATCTCGCGGCCGGCGCGGGCCACTTGCCCGCCCTGCCCTGGCTCGCCGATCGCGATCGTCCGGTCACGCCGACGCTGGCCGTCAAGCACGGTTGAACGAACCCGATGGGCGCGCCCGTGCTGACCCTTGCCGCGATCGGACATGGCGGCATCGAGCGTCTGCTCGGACGCTACGGCCTCAGCCTTCGGGTCATCGGCGACCACGCGCCCATTCCCGGCAGTTACTGGGGTGAACCTGAAGCGGGCATCATCGGGCATGCCGTGTATGCACGCGCGGATACGCCCGTGCACTCGCTCCTGCACGAGGCCTGTCACCTGATCTGCGCAGCGCCGGAACGTCGCGCCACGATCCACACCGACGCCAGCGACTGCCAGTTCGAGGAAGACGCAACCTGCTATCTGCAGATCGTGCTCGGCGACGCGCTGGAAGACGTCGGTGGCGAGCGGGTGATGCAGGACATGGATGCCTGGGGCTACACGTTCCGGCTCGGCTCGGCGCGCGCGTGGTTCGAACACGATGCCGGGGACGCGCGCGACTGGCTGCAACAGCGTGGATTGCTGCCCCTGCAATCGCATGCTGCGGCATCACTTGCCGCCGGTGACCGCGACCACTAGCCTGCGCTTTCGACTCCCAATTCCTGACCCATCGGAGCTTTCCGTGAACTTGACCCGTACCCTGATCGCCGGCGCGATCGCGCTTGGTCTTGCCGCCTGCCAGAACCAGCCTGCACAGCCCACCGCGGACACCGCCAAGCCCGATGCTGCCGCGGCCGACCGGTTCGTCGCCGACATCAATGCCAAGCTGAAGAAGGACTATCCGGAACTCACCGCGGCGCAATGGCTGTCGCTGACTTACATCAATGGCGACACCCAGTTGCTGGCGGCGAAATCGAACGAGAAGTTCCTTGGTGAACTGAAGACCAATGTTGATGCATCGGCGAAGTTCGACGGCGTCACGCTGAAGCCGGAAACGCGCCGTGCGCTCGACTTGATGAAGCTGTCGACGGCGATGCCGGCCCCGAAGGATCCGGCCAAGCTCGGCGAGCTGACCGCCATCGCGACCAAGATGGAAGGCATGTACGGCGCCGGCAAGTATTGCCGCGAAGGCGAAAAGGACGGCCAGTGCCGCGACCTGATCGTGCTCTCCGACGTGCTCGCGAACAGCCATGACTACGACGCGCAACTCGATGCCTGGAACGGCTGGCACACGATCTCGAAGCCGATGCGCGCCGACTACCAGCGTTTCGCCGAACTGATCAACGAAGGCGCCAAGGAACTCGGTTATGCCGATGTCGGCGAGATGTGGCGGTCCGGCTACGACATGAGCCCGGCCGAATTCGAACAGGAAACTGATCGCCTGTGGGATCAAGTCAAACCGCTGTACGAGCAGCTGCACTGCTACGTGAAATCGGAACTGACCGAGCAATACGGCGACAAGGGCCAGATCAACGGCATGATTCCGGCGCACCTGACCGGCAACATGTGGGCCCAGCAGTGGGGCAACATCTACAGCATGGTCGAGCCCTATCCAGGCGTCTCCAGCCTGGACGTGAATGCCGGCCTGAAATCGCGCCGCGACGCCGGCTTCGAGGCCCTGATGAAGGCAGCAGGCAAGGTCGATGCCGCGCAGCAGGTCGAGATCGGTCGCCAGGCCGACCTGGCCAATTCGAAACAGATGGCGGCATTGGCCGAAGACTTCTATGTCTCGCTCGGCATGCCCAAGCTGCCGGCATCGTTCTGGACGAATTCGCAGCTGATCCAGCCGCGCGACCGCGACGTGGTCTGCCACGCCAGCGCCTGGGACATGAACTACATGGGCGACGTGCGCATCAAGATGTGCATCGCACCGACCGAGGACGAGCTGACCACGATCTATCACGAGCTCGGTCACGTCTATTACTACCTCGCCTACAACAACCTGCCGCCGCTGTTCCAGAGCGGCGCGCACGACGGCTTCCATGAAGCCATCGGCGACACCATCGTGTTGTCGCTGACGCCGAATTACCTGAACTCGATCGGCCTGGTCGGCACGCCCAAGGTCAGCAAGGAAGCACTGATCAACGAACAGATGAAGATGGCGCTGGACAAGGTCGCCTTCCTGCCCTTCGGCAAGATGATCGACCAGTGGCGCTGGGGCGTGTTCTCGGGTCGCATCAGCCCCGAGAACTACAACAAGGCGTGGTGGGACCTGCGGATGAAGTACCAGGGCGTGGCCGCGCCGAACGCGCGCACCGAACAGGACTTCGATCCGGGCGCGAAGTACCACGTGCCGGGCAACACGCCGTACACGCGCTACTTCCTCGCGCACATCCTGCAGTTCCAGTTCCAGAAGGCGCTGTGCGATGCCGCCGGCTTCAAGGGACCGTTGCACGAGTGCTCGATCTACGGCAACAAGGAAGCGGGCAAGAAGTACTGGGCGATGCTGCAGCACGGCCAGAGCCAGCCGTGGCCGGCGACACTGAAGGAACTCACCGGCACCGAGCAGATGGACGCCAGCGCCATCCTCGACTATTTCGCGCCGCTGATGACTTGGCTGCAGGAAAAGAACCAGGGCCAGCAGTGCTCCTGGACGCCGCCCGCCGCGTGATTCCCGCGGCCATCGCCAGAACGACGGGAAACGGGCTTCGGCCCGTTTTTCGTTGCGGCGCGCCGCTTGTTCCGGTTGCGACGCATTGGCTACTCTCGCTGCGTCGCCAAGGTGGAACCGCTCGGTGCCCGACATTCCCGGTTACAGCATTGAGCGCGTGCTTGGCCAGGGCGGCATGGCGACCGTCTACCTTGCGGTCCAGCAATCGCTCGGCCGGCATGTCGCGCTGAAACTGCTGATCCCGTCGCTGGCGCGCGACCCGGTCGCGACCGAGCGCTTCCTGCGCGAGGCGCGCATCGCCGCCAAACTGCATCATCCGAACATCATCGAAATCCACGACGTCGGCATCCATGAAGGCTTGCCGTACATGGCGATGGCCTATGAGCCGGGCGGCACGGTGGCGCAGTCGATCAGCCATGCCGACACGCCGGTGCACGCCCTGCGCACGGCGCGGGACATCGCCGCGGCCCTGGACTTCGCGCATCGCCAGGGCGTCGTGCATCGCGATGTCAAACCGGAAAACATCCTGCGCCGCGCCGACGATGCCTGCGTGCTGTCCGATTTCGGCATCGCCCGTGCGGCCGAAATCAAGCTCGGGCTTACCGGTGAAGGCACCAGCATCGGCACGCCGCATTACATGAGCCCGGAGCAATGGCGCGGCGAAGTCGTCGATGGCCGTGCCGATCTGTACGGCCTCGGTGTCCTGTTGTTCCAGTTGCTGACCGGGCAACTGCCCTACAACGGCGCCAATGGCTGGACCGTGGGCATGCAGCACATGAATGCGCCGGTGCCGCGGCTGCCTCCGGCGCTGCAGCACCTGCAGCCGCTGATCGACGACCTGCTTGCCAAGGATCCGGCTGCCCGGCCACAGACCGGATTCGCGGTGATGCAGCGTATCGATGCGCATCTGTCCGGCCAGCGCGACATCGTCACCACGACGCTGCCGACACCTCCCGTCGTCGGCCGATCCACGCCGATGTCGCTGCCGGTACGCCCTGCCGCGGCATCGACGACCTGGGTCCTGGCTGCCGCCGGCCTGTTGCTGATCGGCATCCTCGCCTGGCAACCCTGGCGCGGAACCCGTGACGCGGCCGAAGCGGCGACGAATGAAGCGGTCGCGGCCGCCGCGGAACCCGCCTCGATCGCCGTGCTGCCCTTTGCCGACCTGAGCCCGAACCACGACCAGGCCTATTTCTCCGATGGCCTCTCGGAAGAGCTGCTGGACCTGCTCGCGAAACTGCCGCAACTGCGTGTGGCCGGGCGCACCTCGGCGTTCCAGTTCCGCGAGGGTGAGCCCGACCTGAAGCGCATCGGACGCCGCCTCGGTGTCGCCACCGTGCTGACCGGCAGCGTGCGCCGGTCCGGCGAGCGGCTGCGCGTCACGGTGCAGCTGCTGAACTGTTCCGATGGATTCCATCTGTGGAGCGAGACCTACGATCGCCAGATCGTCGACGTGTTCAGCATGCAGGACGACATCGCGCAATCCGTCGTGACCGCGCTGAAGATCAAGCTGCTGCCGGACCAGCAGCCGGACGCGGGACTGCATCGTTCGACCAATGCCGAGGCCTACTCCGAATACCTGCGTGGGCGCCAATCGATCGGGATCCCCGGCGCGGACGCGGCGCAGACCGCGGTCGCGGCGTTGCGCAAGGCGATTGCGATCGACCCCGACTTTGCCGCGGCGCATGCGCGTCTGGCCCAGGCACTGATGTGGTCGGCCGAGTACGCGTCCGACGATGCGGCCTATGCACGCGCGCATGCCGAAGCACTGACCTCGGTCGCGCACGCCATCGACCTCGATCCGGTCCTGGCCGATGCCTACTGGATTCGCGGCAACTTGCTCAGCTCGGTGAACTGGGACTGGCGCGGCGCACGGGTCGACTACGAGCGCGCGCTGGCGCTGGACCCCGGCAGCGGTCACGCGGCCCAAGGCTACGGGAGCCTGCTGGCATCGCTCGGGCGACTGCCCGATGCGATCGCGATGACGCGCCGCCTGACCGAGCGCGAACCGCTGCTGCCATCAGCCTGGCAGGCACTGGGCTATTTCCAGGAAGCCGCCGGCGACCCAGTGGCGGCCCGCGAATCCCAGCATCGCGCGCTGGCCCTCAAGCCCGACTTCCCGTTCGCGCACCTGCGTCTGGCGGTCATGGCGTTGGGCGAGCAGCAACTCGATGTCGCGACCAGCGAGTTCAAAGCCACGGCTTACGAACCCCTGCAATGGCTTGGCGATGCATTGCTGCATCACGCCCGCGGCGATGTCCCGGGATCCGACCTTGCCCTGGCCCGCCTGGTCGAGCGCTATGGCTTCAATGCGGCCTACCAGATCGCCGAAGTCGAAGCGGCCCGAGGTCATGCCGATGCCGCGTTCGGCTGGCTGGAGCGGGCGTATGCGCAACGCGACGGCGGCATCGCCGAGATCAAGTACGACCCCTTGCTGGAACCACTGCGCGGCGATCCACGCTATCGCGCACTGCTGCTGAAGCTCGGATTGCCGCCCTGAGGCCCTAGCGTGCCGCGCGCAGGTGCAGGTCGAAGGGCGGCGCGTCGATGCGGGCACCGCCCTCCGCGACCTCGCCGAAACGGTCGGATCGAGACGCCCAGTCCGCGCGTGCGGTCGCGATCTCGTCGTTGCTGCGGGCGACGAAGTTCCACCACATCAGCGGTGCCTCGCGGAACGGCGCACCGCCCATCAATACGGCACAACTTCCGGCGGCAAGTTCGAGCTGCGCGGCGTTCGCGGCATCGGGAAACACGCACAGTCGCTGCGCCGGAACGTCGATGCCATCGCAGCGCACATGACCGGAGGCGACATACAGCGCGTATTCGAAGCCGGGATCGAGCGCGAGCGTCACGGACTCCGCCACGGGTGCGTGCACTTCGAGTCCGAGCAGCGGCGTATGCACCCGTGCCGGCGAATGCCGTCCTGCGTAGTCGCCGATAAACAGGCGCAGCGACGCCTCGCCTTCGTGCCATCGCGGCAGGTCCGCATGATGTTCGAAACGCGGCGCGATCTCGCGAGCACTCTCGGGCAGCGCGATCCAGAACTGCAGGCCATGCAGGCGGGTCGCGCCGGCACCGAGGTGCTCACTGTGCGCAATGCCGTGGCCCGCCGTCATCAAGTTCAACTCGCCCGCGCGCACCGGCTGCACCGAGCCCAGCGAATCGCGATGCAGCAGCGCCCCGTCGAACAACCAGGTCGCAGTCTGAAGACCGATGTGCGGATGCGCGCCGACCGCAAAAGCCTGCATCGCCGCGCCCGCCACCGGACCGAAATGGTCCAGGAAACACCAGGCACCGACGAGACGTCGCGCCCGCGTCGGCAACGCACGCAAGACTGCCACGCCCGGCACGATCTCGCTGCGCTTCGGGTCGATCAACTGTCCATCCGCGGGCATCTCGCTCTCCTCACACCGGTTCTTCGAGTTCCGACTCTGCTGCGTCCACGCGCGTCGGCACGTGCAGGAACACCACTTGCGGTCCAAGCCACAGGCACAGGGCGCCGGCGATCCAGAACGCGAACGAACCCAAGGCCAGCTGCATCGGAGAATCGTGCGCGAGCGGTGCCGCGAAACCGGACACGAACACCATCATCAGGCTCCACATCGCCGACTGCACCGACGCCGCGGCACCGCGATGCAGCGGATGTCGGTCCAGTGTCGCGACATTGATCGGCGGGGTGGCGAGCGACACGCCGCAGCCGTAGATCGCGAACGGCAGCACCGCCCACGGCACCGCGGGATGCTCGGTCACGGCGTTGTAGGCGAGATTGATCGCCTGCCCGGAAATCATGACCAGCAATCCGATGTTCGCGCAGCGCGACGGACTGGTCTGGGCGGCCAGTCGCGCCGACAGCGCGGAACCGGCGGTCATGCCGGCGATGGTCGGCACGAAGTACCAGGCGTAGCCATAGGTGCCGAGTGCCAGGAAACGCTCGATGAAGACGGGCGCCGAACTGATGTAGATGAACTGGCCGCCGAAGAATAGGCCCGTCGCCCCGACCCAGAGCACGAAGGCGCGATCCATCGCGATGCGTCGGTAGGTCGCCAGCAAGGCACCGGGACGCAGCGGCACGCGTCGCTCCGGCGGGTGTGTCTCGGGCAAGACCCGGATGCAGGCCCACAGCATCAATGCGCCGTAGATGACCATGAACGCGAAAATCGCGCGCCAGCTGGCGAAGCCATGGATCAAGGCTCCGACCAGGGGCGCCAAGGCCGGTGCGATGCCAAACAGCATCGACACCCAGGCCATCACGCGTTGGGCATCGCCGCCGTGGAAGCGGTCGCGGATGATGGCGCGCCCGACGATCATGCCGGCCCCGGTCGAACAGCCCTGCCAGAAACGCGCCGCCAGCAGCGTCTCGATGTTGGGCGCGAACGTGCAGACGATTGACGCAAGGATGTAGCTGGTCACGCCGAACAGGATCACGTTGCGGCGTCCGCGCGCGTCGGACACCGGCCCGTGCACGAACGACATCAGCGCGTAACCGAGCAGATACGCGCTGATCGTCTGCTGCATCTGCCAGGGATTGGCGTGCAGGCTTGCGGCCACTTCCGCGAATGCGGGAAAGAAGGTGTCGATCGTGAACGGCCCGAACATCGCCAGTGCGGCGAGCAGCGGCACCACGGCACGCGGGCGCAATTCGGTCGAAGAAGAAGTCATGCCATCACAAACGACGAAGCCGCAGGCAGCATATCGCCGCCTGCGGCTTCTAGCCACGCGTTTCAGTTCTCGAAGCCGTCCTTGAACAAGGGGATCAAGACCGATGCATCGATGAGGTAGAACTGGGTGCCGACGAGTCCGCCGGCAAGCGGATTGGTCGCTGCATCGACGATCGAATCGTCGTCGAGCAGATCGAGTCCCAGTGTTCCGCTGGCCAGACCGGTGTAGACCAGTACGGTCCAGCTGGTGCCGCTGCCGGTGACATCGACGACCATCGCCTCGGTCACGCCCCCCCCCGCGACGACGTTGAAATCGCTCGGGTCCAAACCGGTCACGGACTCGTCGAACTCCACCGCGAATCGGACGAACGGCATCGTTGGCAGGTCGGCATCGAGCTTGTTCATGACCACGGCAAGCGGGGCGGTGCGATCCATGACATAGCTGGCCGACAACAGCGAGGTGGCCAGCGTGTTGCCGGCCACATCGGTGGCGACCGGTGCCGCCGCAAGTCCCAGCGCGAGATGGCCGTCGCCGCTGCCGGCATTGACGGTCACCGTGTAGTGACTGCCGCTGCCACTGACCGCAGCGATGCCGAAGCCGGCCAGCGTGCCGTCTGCGGCGGTCGTGAAATCATTGGCGCCGACTGCGCTCAGCGATTCCGAGAAGGTCACGTCGAAGTCGACCGTCGCCGCATTGCTCGGACTGGCCGACACGCGCGTGATGCTGGTCAGCGTCGGGGCGACGGCGTCGATGGTCAAGGTCGTGTCGTCTGCGGAGGGCGCCGATACCGCAATCGCGAAGGTATCGAGCACTTCTCCGCTGAGGGTCAGCACGATCGTGCCGGAACCGGTCGCGGTCGCCTGAACGGCGACGCTGTCGGCATCGATCTGGCTCACCGCATCGACCGTGGCGGTACCCGTGCCGGTAAAGCTGAAGTCGGAGGCCGACACCGATGCGAAGTCGATCGCGCGCGAGAAATTCAGCGTGAAGTTCACGACTTGCGCCGCGGCGAGCAGGTCATCGCCGTCATCGTCGTCGATCGATGCCAACGTCGCGGCCTGCAGCGGCGGATCGACCGTGATCGTGAAAGTCTGCAGTGCCGAGGTATCGACGCCGCCATTGGCGGTGCCGCCATCGTCATGGATCCTGACGCTGACCGTGGCGATGCCGGTCAAACTCGGGTTCGGCGTGTACGTCAGCGTACCGTTCGCCGCGATCGCCGGCTGCACGAGGAACAGGCCGTTGGCATCGTTGCCGACGATGAAGTCGAGCCCCTGGGCCGACTCGTCGGCGGGCCCGGCCGACAGGGCCGTCGCAAAGCCATTCACGATCTGTGCGCCGGCATCCGAAGCCACGGTCTGGTTGGTGCCAACCGCGAACGAGGGTACGTCGTTGACCGCGGTCACCGCGATCGTCAGCGTGTCCGAATCGGACTTCGCACCGTCGGTTCCGGTATTGCCATTGTCATTGGTCGTGATCGATAGGGTTGCAGTGCCGTTGAAATTGGCCGGTGGCGAGAACTGCAAGCCGTTGAGCGCAGCGCCCAAGGCAGGCAATGCGCCGGAAAACACCATTGCGGCACTGCCATTGCTGCCGCTGTCGACAACGATGCCTGCAGTATTGGCCAGTGTCAGCGCTCCGACATCGACCGACACGCTCACGGTCAGGTTCGAACCCGCCGCGTCACTGTCGGCCACCCCGAGCGCCAGCACAACACCGGCATCTTCCAGCGTGCTTGCCGACGCCGGCAACGCGTTCACGGGCGCCGCATTGGCCCACGTATTGGACGCGCCGATGTGGTTCAAGGGCTTTCCAGCCACGCCGATCGGCGTCACGGCTGCGGCTGCGAGCAGATAGTTCGGATTGGCGCCGCCCAGGACCGAACTGGCGACCCATGCATTGGCTGCGGAACCGAACGAATCCCCGAAACGGCCGGCGTACCAGGTCCTGCCCGCGAGAATCACCGTACTGCCGAACGAGCCGGCACTGGGGCGGAAATTCAGGGCCGCATAGGTCTTGTCATTGGCATTGTCGGCGATCGCCACCGAATCGAGGATGGTCCAGGCGCCATAGCCGCTGCCGTCCGGCACGCCATCGTTGCTGCCGATCGTGTCGATGTCGGTCCCGGGCAGCGGTGCGCTGGCGGCGGTGACCAGGAAGAAACTCGTGCTCGGACGTTCGAATGCGAGGGCGCCGGCATTACCCGACCAGCCGGCAATCCCGGAGAAGCCGCTGGCATTGCTGGACAGCACGGTCGCGCCGGGCTGGGTGACGTAGGAATTGCCTTGTGCCAACAGCACCAGATAGCCATTCGCGCCCAGCGTCTTGCCTTCGAGGCTGAGGACCACGTCGATCGTGCCGGGGTTCTGGTTGCGATCTCCGTCCACGGCAACGAGATAGTGGCCGGCGGCAATCGTCGCGCCGGCCGGTCCACGCAACTCGATGTACTGGGTTGCACGGCGTGCCGTGGGACTGCCGGTACCGTAGGTTTGCACCTCGTTGATGCACAGATCCGTCGGGGTGTTGCACGCCATGGCGCTCGAAACGGGCAACAGCATCAAGGCGGCGGCAAGCACCGGACGACGATTCAGCATGGTTCACCTGAAGTTGGGAAAGTCACGGATGTTGTAGCAATATGTGATCCACTTCACACTTTTGTGGCGTCACAAATAGTGTCTTGATCCAGGCTTGGGTCGCTTGCCCTGCACTGCCGAGACCGGATAATGGCCGGCTAGCCGAAGGATCACCGCATGACCGACCCGACTCGCCCGACCTTCCAGGGCTTCGAACAGATCCCGCTCAAGGATTACGCCGAACGCGCCTACCTCGATTACTCGATGTATGTCGTTCTCGACCGCGCCCTGCCCTTCGTCGGCGACGGTCTAAAGCCGGTGCAACGCCGCATCATCTACGCGATGAGCGAGCTCGGCCTCGATGCCGGCGCCAAGCCCAAGAAGTCGGCGCGCACGATCGGCGACGTCATCGGCAAGTTTCACCCGCACGGCGACTCGGCCGCCTATGAAGCGATGGTGCTGATGGCACAGCCGTTCTCGTTCCGCTATCCGCTGATCGAAGGCCAGGGCAACTTCGGATCTTCGGACGACCCGAAGAGCTTCGCGGCGATGCGCTATACCGAGTCGAAGCTGACCAAGCTGGCGGCCGTGCTGCTCGACGAAATCGGCCAGGGCACGGTCGACTGGGGGCCGAATTTCGATGGCACGCTGGAAGAACCGAACTGGCTGCCGGCACGACTCCCGCATGTGCTGTTGAACGGCACCACCGGCATCGCGGTGGGATTGGCGACCGACATTCCGCCACACAATCTGCGCGAAGTCGTGGCTGCCTGCATGCGCCTGATCGACGATCCCGATGCCACGACCCGCGATCTCTGCGAGCACATCAAGGGCCCGGACTATCCGACCGAGGCCGAGATCATCACGCCACGTGCCGACCTGTTGTCGATGTACGAGACCGGCAATGGTTCGGTCCGCGCCCGCGCTGTGTACACGCGCGAAGACGGCAACATCGTCATCACCGCGCTGCCGCACCAGGCCTCTCCGGCCAGGATCCAGGAACAGATCGCGAACCAGATGCGTGCCAAGAAGCTGCCGCTGGTCGAAGACGTGCGCGACGAATCCGACCACGAGAACCCGGTGCGTCTGGTCATCATCCCGCGCAGCAACCGCGTCGATGCCGAAGAACTGATGGGGCATCTGTTCGCGACCACCGACCTGGAAAAGAGCTTCCGCATCAACATGAACGTGATCGGCCTCGACGGTCGACCACAATTGAAGCCGCTGAAGATGATCTTGAGCGAGTGGCTGAGCTTCCGCACCGACACCGTGCGACGCCGCCTGCAATATCGTCTCGACAAGGTCGAAAAGCGCCTCCACCTGCTCGATGGTCTGCGCATCGCCTATCTCAATCTCGATGAAGTGATCCGCATCATCCGTACGGAAGACGAGCCGCGGTCGGTGCTGATGGCGCGTTTCAAGCTCAGCGAGATCCAGGCTGACTACATCCTCGACACGCGCCTGAAACAGCTCGCGCGACTCGAGGAAATGAAGATTCGCGGCGAACAGGATGCGCTGGAAGAAGAGCGCGCACGCATCGTCAGTACGCTGAAATCGACCGATCGTCTGCGCGCACTGGTGAAGGACGAGTTGAAGAAGGACGCCGAGACCTATGGCGACAAGCGTCGCTCGCCGCTGATCGAGCGTGGTGCTGCGCAGGCCTTGTCGGAATCGGATCTGGTCGCTTCCGAACCGGTCACCGTCGTGCTGTCGGACAAGGGCTGGGTGCGCTCGGCCAAAGGCCATGAGGTCGACGCGGCGAACCTGTCCTATCGAGAGGGCGACGGCCTGTTCGCCTATGCGCGAGGCAAGTCGAACCAGCAGGTCGTGTTCGTCGACTCGGAAGGCCGCGCCTACACGACGCCGGCACACACGTTGCCGTCGGCGCGCGGCAACGGCGAACCACTGACCGGCCGGTTCACGCCGCCGGCCGGCGCGCGCTTCGATGCCGTCGCGATCGCCGATGCCGAGCAGAAACTGGTCATCGCGACCAATCTCGGCTACGGATTCGTCACGAAATACGAGACCGTGATCTCGCGCAACAAGGCCGGCAAGGCGCTGGTGTCGCTGGGCGATGGTGCCAAGGTCGCCGCGATCGCGGTCTGCAACGACTCGGCGCGCGACCGCATCGTCGCCGTGACCAGTGCCGGCTACATCCTGATGTGTTCGGTCGCCGAATTGCCGGAACTCGACAAGGGCGGCAAGGGCAACAAGCTGATCGACATCCCGCGCAAGAGCTTCGCGACCGGCGAACGCCTGCTCGACCTCGTGGTGATTCCGGAGGGTGCGGATGTCATCGTCACCGCCGGTGGCCGGGCACTGAAGCGTTCCTGGTCCGATCTCGTCGAGATCGCCGCCGCGCGCGCCACCCGAGGTTCGCTGCTGCCTCGTGGTTATCAGAAGGTCGAGGCGATCTCTCGCGCGTGACGGTGCGCACGTTGTGACAAACCGACAGCGCCGCGACATGGCGCTGTCATCGGCGACGACTACGGTTTGAAGCATTCGATGCCAACACCGAGGTCACCATGCCCGCTGAATTCCGTCACCGCCGTCATCCTGCCCTGGTGCTGTCGCTGCTGGCGCTGCTGTCCGCCTGCAGCGATGCACCGGATTCGACCGTCGCGCAGAACGTAGCGTCCGCAGCAGCGGCGACGGCGCCCGCGCGCGCGGCGGCCGTGGATGAGGAAACACCTGCCCAACTGATGCGCCGCGCGAACGCCGCGTTCCGCGAGAACCGCATCGTCGATCGTTCCGGCGACAACGCGACCGAACTGTTCCTGGCGGTGCGCGACCACGATCCGAATCATCCAGGCTTGGCCGATGCCCTCGTCGAGATCATGCCGCTGGCGCAATTCGCATTCGAGGCGGCCGTGCGCGACCAGGATCTGGCCGAAGCCGAGCGCCTGCACGGATTGATTGCACGCATCAATGCCGAATCGGCAATCACCCGCAGCGCCGAAACACGCGTGGCGGACCTGCGCTCGACCTTGGCAAAGACTCGGGCAGTGTCGAAACGAGACGCTCCCGACGCAGTGTCGAAGACGACGCCGGTCAAATCTGCGCCAGCGCTACCGGTCGCGACGAAGCCGGTCGCCGTCGCGGTCGCGTCCACGCCTGCCGCTGTCCCCGCGGCATCACGCGAATTCGCGACGGCGCCAGCGGTCGTGACGACCGGGCGATCGAGCGTGTCCGCGCCACAACCGATCAGCAAGGTCGCACCCGACTATCCGCCGCAAGCGCGCAGCCGCAAGCTCGAAGGCTTCGTCGAACTGGAGTTCCGCGTCACCGCGAACGGAAGCACCGAAGACATCCGCGTCGTGCGCAGCGAACCCGAAGGCCTGTTCGACCGCAACGCCGTGCGTGCGCTCATGCGCTGGAAGTTCAAACCCGCCGAACGCGACGGCGTGCCGGAAGCGATGACGACACGGACCACGATGAACTTCCGGCAGAGTTGATCGGCGCGGACTTCGCCCCATGTAGGGCAGCGTCGCGTCCGCCAGGCTGTCTGCCGATGATCAAGTCTCCGCTACCCGTCCTGTTCGCCGTCGCGCTCGTGGCGTGTTCCGGCCCGGCGCCTGATGCACCTGCGCCGGCCGCGAAGGTCGAAACGCCGGCCGCAGCGGACAGCGACGCCCTGGTCCGGCTCGGTATGGTGTTCACCGACGCCGATCCCTGGATGGCGGGCGCGCTGCTCGTGCGCGGCAAGCTTCACGTCGGCGACCGGCTGTACCTGCTTACCCGCGACGACCCAAGGGTCCCCGTCCTGATCACCGCGATCCGCGACGATGCCAGCCAATCCGACGTGACCGAAGCCGCCGCCCCGCAGGGCGTGTTCCTCAGCTTCCGCCCCGAATCTCCGCTCCCCTCGCCCGCGCCGGTCGGCACCGATCCGCTCATGGTCGGCGATTCCAGCCTGACCGACCATGGTCGTGCACTCGGCGCAATGTCGAACGAGTGATCGTGGACCGAGCCAGCCGCATCACGATACGCACGCTGTTTTCGCGATGGTCGAGCGAACGGCCATCGGCCCGCGCAGGATCTGTTCCATCACCCAGGCCGTGCGAATGGCTGATTGTGCAGTCGACGGATGCTGCGCAGCACCGTTGAGGTGCGCGACCATGTGCTCGACATGATGCAACTGGATTGGCACGGGATTCGGAATCACGCGTTCATCGCTGCGACCTTGCGCGGTCAGCACGACCGGCGCCTCGTCGAACATCGCGCACCGGATGCGACCGGCATCGCCGGTGAAGGTCACGACATCGGCACGTTCACGCGCGGCGAAATCCCAGATGCCCTGGCCGACCACGCCATTGCGATGATGCCAGGCCGCTTCGACGCGATGCGGCACCGCGCCGGCGGCGTCCTCCAGCGTTGCGCGCTCGACGTGCAAGACCGGCCCAAGCAGGAAATCGAACAGGTCCAGGCCATGGCAAGCCAGATCTTCGAACAATCCGCCAGGCGCTTCGTTCGCATCGACGCGCCAGTTCGACGCCGTCGCTGCCAGCGCCGCGGTTCGATGCAATCGCCAGTCGACCGCGCGTACCGTGCCGATCGCTCCGGCGCGCAGCCATTCGGCGATCTGGAGGAATCGCGGCAATGATCGTCGGTAATAGGCGACGAACAACGGCAGTGCCGCGGCCTCGAATGCCTGCAGCGCAGCGAGTGCATCGCGATAACACAGCGCCATCGGCTTCTCGATGCAGCAGGGCTTGCCGGCGTTCGCCACTGCCAATGCCAGCGGGATGTGCGACGACGGTGGCGTCGCGATGTAGACCGCATCGACCGCAGCGGAATGGATCAAGTCCGTCGGCGTCGCGAAGACCTGCGCGACGCCGTGCCGTGCCGCATACGTCCGCGCCGACTCCGCGGTTCTCGACGCGACGGCGACGAGTTCGCTGCCCTGCGCCAGCGCGTAGGCCGGGCCGCTCTTGTGCTGCGCGACCGAGCCTGTCCCGATCATTCCCCAGCGAATGCGGCGCATCGGATCGAGCGGCATCGGATCAACTCGCGGACGACAGCAACACCCGCGCCGCGATGTCCTGATAGATCGCGCCGAGCGCGTCGAGGTCGACGAGGCGAACATGCTCGTCGATCTTGTGGATGCTCGCGTTGACCGGGCCGAGTTCGACGATCTGGCTGCCGAGCGTGGCGATGAAGCGGCCGTCCGACGTGCCGCCGCCAGTGTCGGCCAGGGTATTCGCGATGCCGTGGGCCTGCAGCGCGGCGTGGGTCGCTTCGCGCAGCCGTCCATCGGCGGTCAGGAACGGCGCACCGGAAATCTCCCAGATGATGCGGTAGTCGAGGCCATGCTTCGCGAGCACGGCTTCGGTGCGCTGCATCAGGTCTTCGGTGCCGGACGCGGTGCCGAAGCGGAAATTGAAATCGATGCGGACTTCGCCCGGGATCACGTTGTAGGCGCCGGTGCCCCCATGGATGTTCGAGATCTGGAACCCGGTCGGCGGGAAATGGGCATTGCCTTCGTCCCAGCGGATGGCCGTCAGTTCCGCCAACGCCGGCGCCGCGGCATGGATCGGATTCAGCGCCTTCTCGGGAAACGCGACATGGCCCTGCACGCCGCGCACGCGCAGATGCCCGTGCAGCGAACCGCGCCGTCCGATGCGGATGCGATCGCCGAGCAAGGATTCGCTCGATGGTTCGCCGACCACGCAATAATCGATGCGCTGGCCGCGACGCAGGAATTCGTCGACGACGTGACGGATGCCATGCACCGCTTCGCCTTCCTCGTCGCTGGTCAGCAGCAGACCGATCACGCCCGGATGCGCCGGATGCGTGGCCACGAAGCGCTCAAGCGCGACCACCATCGCGGCGACACTGCCCTTCATGTCGGCGGCACCGCGCGCGAACAACAAGCCATCGCGCACCTGCGGTTCGAACGGCGGCGAGGTCCAGGCGGCCAGATCGCCCGTCGGCACCACATCGGTATGGCCGAGGAAAGCGAATACCGGACCGACGCTGCCATGCCAGGCCCAGAGATTGCGCACACCACCGGCATCGATCGGTTCAACCACGAAACCGGCATGCTGCAGGCGCGACGCGATCAGGTCCTGGCAGCCGGCATCGTCCGGGGTCACCGATGCGCGGCGGCACAGGTCGATCGTCAGCGCCGCGATGTCCGACGCCGTGCTCATGCCGATGCCTTGCTCGCAAGGAAACGCTTCTCATACAGCCCACCGGTGAAGCCGAGCATCACCTCGCCGTCGATCACGGCGACCGGACGACGTACCAGGCTCGGATACTCGCGCACCAGCAGCACGTATTCGGCGTCCGTCTGCGGATCCTTGCGGCTCGGCATCAAGCCGCGCCAGGTGGTGCCGGAACGATTGATCAACTTGTCCCAACCGACCTGCTTCGCCCACGCCTTCAGTGCATCAGCGGGAACCGGATTCAGCTTGTAGTCGATGAACTGGTGCGCCACGCCCTCGCGCTCCAGCCACTTGCGGGCCTTCTTGCAGGTGTCGCAATTCGTCAGGCCGTAGAGGATGGGCGCGGCCATCAGTCGATCCCGCGCAACAAGTCATTGAGACTGGTCTTGGACCGCGTCTTCGCATCGACTTTCTTGACGATGACGGCCGCGTACAGGCTATGCGACCCGTCCTTCGCCGGCAGCGAGCCAGAGACGACGACGCTGCCTGCGGGCACGCGCCCGTAATGGATCTCGCCGGTCTCGCGGTCGTAGATGCGCGTGCTCGACCCGAGGAACACGCCCATGCCGATCACCGATCCGCGTTCGACGATCACGCCCTCGACCACTTCCGAACGCGCACCGACGAAGCAGTCGTCCTCGATGATGGTCGGGTTCGCCTGCAACGGTTCCAGGACGCCGCCGATGCCCGCGCCGCCGGACAGATGCACGTTGGCACCGACCTGCGCGCAGGAGCCGACCGTGGCCCAGGTATCGACCATCGTGCCCTCGCCGACATGCGCACCGATGTTGACGAAGCTCGGCATCAGCACCACGTCGCGCGCGATATGCGCGCCACGGCGCACGATCGCGCCCGGCACCACGCGCGCGCCACCAGCACGGAACGCGACCTCGTCATAACCGTCGTAGCGCAACGGCACCTTGTCGAAATACGGCGCGGGTGCGCCGACCATGACGCGATTGCCTTCGATGCGGAACGACAGCAGTACCGCCTTCTTGATCCATTGGTGCACGATCCAGCCGGCTTCGGTGGGCTCGGCGACCCGCAACTCGCCGGTTTCAAGCGAGGCAATCACCGCATTCACTGCCGGGCGGACGCTGTCGTCGATCTCGGCCGCCGAAAGGTCCATGCGCCGCTCGAACGCGGTCTCGATCGTGTGTTGCAGGCTGGGCGTCATCGCAGGGGGGCCAGTTCGTGGGCGAGCGTGCGTTCCAGCGACTGCGTGGCCGCGGCATCGAGTGCGCGGTCGTGTTCGTCGGAGAGCACGAAGAAATCTTCGACACGTTCGCCGAAGGTGGCAATGCGCGCATCGTGCACGCGCACGCCGCAGGCACGGAAGGCCTGCGCGACATGCGCGAGCAGGCCGGGGCGATCGGAGCAGACGAGTGCGAGTTGCGTGCGTGCGCCGCCATCGCGCTCGCCGAATTCGACCCGCAGGGGCACGTGGAAATGCTTCTGCTGCCGTGACCAGGCCCGACGCGCCGGTGTCAGGTTCAGATCGGGCTTGCCGAGTTCGTCGGTCAGGCGCCGGCACAGATCCTCGCTGCGCGCCGGATCGGTCAGGGCCTGACCTTGCGCGTCGAGGATCTGGAAGGTATCGAGCACGCGGCCATCGCGGGTCGTGACGATGCGGGCATCGTGCACGTTGATCTGCATGCGGTCGAGCACGGCGGTGATGGTCGCGAACAGGCCGTCGCGATCGCGCGAGATCACCAGCAGTTCGCTGCCACCGCTGCCGTCGTTGCGGATCGCGACGCGTGCCACCTGCCCACCGCCATGCGCCAGCACCTGCTCGGCCTGCCACGCGAGCTGCGTCGGCGAAAATCGCAGCACGCTGTCTTCGGGATAGTCGGCCCAAACCTGTTCCGCCGCCGCGACATCGTCCCCCTGTGCTTGCAGCACGTCACGGGCCTGACCCAGGATTTCGGCGACGCGTTCGCGACTGTGCACCGGATGTTCGAGGCCGCGTCGCAGCGCATACCGGGTGGCGTTGTAGAGGTCCGCCAGCAGCCGGTCCTTCCAGGTGTTCCAGAGTTTCGGGCTGGTGCCGGAAATATCGGCCACGGTCAGCAGGTAGAGGTAATCGAGGCGTTCCCAGTCCGCGACCAGGCTGGCGAACTTGTGCACGACCGCGGGATCGCCGATGTCCTGCTTCTGTGCCGTGATCGACATGTCGAGGTGATGCCGCACCAGCCACGCAACCAGGTCCGCGTCGGTCTGCGACAGGCCGAGCCAGCGCACGAATTCGCGCGCATCGCGCTCGCCGAGTTCGGAATGATCGCCGCCGCGCCCCTTGGCGATGTCGTGGAACAGGCCGGCGAGCAGCAGCAGCTCCGGCTTGCGCAGGCGTGCCCGCACTTCCACCGCAAGTGGCAATGCTTCAGCGGTCGCCTGATCGACAAAGCGCGCGAGGTGATCGAGCACACGCAACGTATGCTGGTCGACGGTGTAGGCATGGAACATGTCGTACTGCATGCGCCCGGTCACACGCTCGAACGCCGGGATCAGGCGCCCGAGCAGATCGAGTTCCGACATCACGCGAAGAACGCGCACGGCGCGCAGTGGCTGGCGCAGCACGGCGAGAAAATGCGCGACACAGGCGCCGGCATCGTCGGTGATTGCGTAACCTGGCACGGCCGCCTGGATGGCCGCCGCAAGTTCGGGATTCAGGCCGTCCGCTGCCGGCGTCATCGCCAGGCGATGGCACACCTTCAATGCGCCGGCCATGGTCGCGGTCGCGGCGACCGCATCGCGATGGGCGAGCCGGCCGCGGCGGAGGCCGAAGTCGTCCTCGAACCAGATCGTCGGCGAAGGCTCGGGAGCGAGGCGTTCCTCCCAGTCGAGCAACAGGCGCTGGGTAATCCGGCGCACGCTGGATGCGGCCCGGAAGAAGCCTTGCATCAGCTGCTCGACGGCGAGGTTTTCGCGATGCTGGTCGGCGTAACCAAACAGCTTTGCCAGCTCGCGCTGGTGGTCGAACAACAGTCGTTCCTCACGCCGTTGCACCGCGCGATGCAGGCCGTAGCGCAAGCGCGCGAGCGCCGCTCGGGCCTGGTTCAACGCGGTCTGATCGGCGGCACTGGCGAGCCCCTGCTCGGCCAGCAACTGGATGCGCGGCACGCCGAAACAGCGTCGCGCCATCCAGCCCAGCGTGTCGAGGTCACGGATCGCGCCCGGGCCTTCCTTGACGTTGGGTTCCAGATTGAACGAGGTGTCGTTGAAGCGGATGTGGCGCGCGCGCAGTTCGTCGCGCTTGGCGGCGAAGAACAGTGCGGGCGGCCAGACCTGCTGCGCGTCCAATGCCGACAGCGTGCTCACAAGCAGTGTCGGGTCGCCGGCGAGATAACGAGACTCGAACATCGCCGTGGCAGAGGACAGGTCTTCGGCACCGATGCGCAGGCATTGCTCCGGCGTGCGCGTGATGTGGCTGACCGACAGGCCGATATTCCAGATCGCGGCGAGGAAGCGCTCGATCGCGATCTGGGTGGCATTGTCGTCACCTTCGATGATCAGCAGCAGATCGATGTCGGACTGCGGATACAGTTCGCCACGGCCGTAGCCGCCGGTGGCCGCGAGCACGAGTCCCGTGTGATTCGCGAGTTCGGCGGCATAGGCGGCACGCAGGGCATCGTCGACACGACCGGCGCGCGCTGAAATCAGCTGTTCGGCCGAAGTGCCCAGCGCGAACGAGGCTTCATCCTCGAACTGGGCCTTGCGCAGGCGCTCGCGCCATTGCGAGGCGATGAAGGCCGCCGGCGCGGCAGGATCGTTGCCGCGCGCGTCGCTCATGCCGCTGTCCGATCCGCAGCGCCGAGGGTCAGTACCTCGAAGCCGTCGCCGGTCACCGCGATCGTGTGTTCCCACTGCGCCGACAGCGAACGGTCGCGCGTGACCACGGTCCAGCCGTCCGGCATCAGCCGCGTACCGGGCGCACCGGCATTGATCATCGGCTCGATCGTGAAGGTCATGCCCTCGCGCAGCGTCGGGCCGGTGCCCGGCTTGCCGTAATGCAGCACCTGCGGGTCTTCGTGATAGATCTGGCCGATGCCGTGCCCGCAGTATTCGCGCACGACCGAGAAGCGCTGCGCCTCGGCGAAACTCTGGATGGCATGGCCGATATCGCCGAGCGTGCTGCCCGGCCGCACCGTGCGGATGCCGCGCCACATCGCTTCGAAGGTGATGTCGACCAGGCGCTTCGCCAGCACCGGCGGGGTGCCGGCGTAGTACATGCGGCTGGTATCGCCGTGCCAGCCATCGCGGATCACGGTGACGTCGATGTTGATGATGTCGCCGTCCTTCAGCACCTTGGAGGCGCTCGGGATGCCGTGGCAGATGACGTTGTTGACCGAGGTGCAGATGACCTTCGGGAAGCCCTTGTAGCCGAGGTTCGCCGGAATCGCCTTCTGTACGTCGACGATGTACTCGTGGCACAGGCGGTCGAGCTCTTCGGTGCTGATACCGGGCTTGACGTGTTCGCCGATCATGTCGAGCACGTCGGCGGCCAATCGGCCGGCCTCGCGCATCTTGGCGATGTCGGCGGCCGACTTCAGGGTGAACTTGGTACTGCGTGCGGGCGTTTCCATCCCGCGAGTTTAGCGAAGCGGGACGCGCGCCGCGCGCCCCGCTCATGACCGAAATGAATATCGATTCAGATGTTTACTCGATCGGCAGGTCGAGCATCATCTGGCGCACGTAGCGGCCCGGGGGCGAGCCGAAGGACAGCACAGTGTCGTTGTACTTGCGCATGTCGAACTGGTCGCCGTCGCGTTCACGCACCGCGTTTTCCAGATCCAGGTGCTCCTGAAAACCGACGAAATAGGTCGGCAGCTGGGTCGAGGTCAGTTGCGCCCGCACCCATTTGCCGGCGGCCTCGCGTTCCTGCTGGAAGCCCTGCACCGTCATCAGCGCCATCGCGTCTTCGCGGGTCATACCATCGACGTGGATGGCCTGGTCCATCAGCGCATTGGTGATGACGCGCAGGTACCACTTCAGGTTGATCAGCTTGAACAGCGGATCGTTGTCGAGATAGCCGGCGTCGACCATCATCTTTTCCGAATACACCGCCCAGCCTTCGACGAAGGAGCCGGACGAGAGCACCGCGCGCAGCGTCGACGGATGCTTGTTCGAATGCGCGATCTGCAGGAAATGGCCCGGCATCGCTTCGTGGATGCTCAGCTCCTCGATCGAGCGCGTGTTGTATTCGCGCAGGAAGGAATCGACCTGCTCGTCGCTCCAGTCGTCCGGAATCGGCGACACCGCGTAGAAAGTGTCGAGGTGCTTGTCGAGCGGACCCGGCGAATCGCAATAGGCCACCGACACGCCGCGCTGGAATTCCGGCATCAGGATGATCTTGACCGGCGATTCCGGCAGCGTGATCAGTCCCTTCTCGCGCACGAAGGCGGTCGCGCGCTCGGTGCTGGCGGTCGCGAGCTCGACCACCTTGTCGCGTGCCGGGCGGTCGGCATAGGCCAGCTCCAGCGCCGCTGCGATGCCCGCCTGCTGCTGCTCCGGCGTCGGTTGCTCCGGCATCTCCGGTGCCTTCGGCTGGTCTGCCAGCACCGCACGCGCGATACCGTACATTTCGGCACGCACGCGGGTCAGCTCGGCTTCGGCGCGCTGCTTGATCTCGCCGCGGCCGAGCGGCGAATTCAGCGCGAAGGCGAGCTTTTGGTCGTACAACGCGGCGCCGATGCGGAAGTCGCCCTTGGCGTTCGGCACCAGGGTTTCATCCAGCCACTTCTGGTGTTCCGCCACGGCGATGCGCAAGTTGGCAATCGCGTTTTCGGCGCGTTCCTTGTCCTCGTCGCCGAGCTGGCCGAGGTTCGGGGTGATGAACTGGTCGACCAGACCGAGGATGCCACCGTGCTGCTTGGCGACGGTCTCGGCATGGATCAGCGGCACCCGCGCCGGATCGAGATTTTCCCGCGCCTGCGCAAACAGCGCCGGGAGCTTTTCCATGCGCAGCGTCGCCGACTTCAGACGCTCCGGCAGCGGCGCGAATTCGCGCGCCATCAGCGTGTAGATGCTGCCGCCGGCCAGCTGGCCATAGACCTGAGGGTCCCAGGCCCAGCTCTGCAGCGTCTCGGTGCTCCAGATGTCGCTCTTGAGCTGGTTGCGCAGGATCGCGTCATCGATCTGGTTTTCGCGCGACAAGGACGCGGTATCGATCGCTTCCAGCGCCGTCAGCGTGCGGCGTGCGAGTTCGACCGCGGCCGTGCGCCCCTTGACGCTGAGATCCTCGATCTCGCCGTCGACGATATGGCTGCCCACCTGGGTCGCCGACACCGGATTCAGGCGGAACCAGTCGCTCAACCAGGAACGCGCCAAGGCCTCGAACTGCTGGTCATGATTGACTGCCGCGGGCTTGGCCACCTCCGCCACCGGCTCGGGCGTCTGGGTGCACGCAGTCAACAGGGGCAGACCAAGGGTGAGCGCAACGGCGAACGCGAGACGATTGACCGACATGACGGGCTCCGGAAAACGGGAGCGCAGCCTAGCAGCGCCGAACCCGCCTGCCATCTCCCGAGGGACGGGAAGTCACGCGACCGACACGTCTCAGCTCAGCGCCGCCGCCCACGGGTTGTAGGTACCAAACCACCACAGATGCCCTTCCGGATCGCGGCAACCGTAGCCGCGACCGCCGTAGTCCTGATCGCTGATCGGATCGACGATTTCGGCACCGGCCGCGAGCGCTTGCGCAAGATGCGCGTCGGCATCGGTCACGATCACGCACAGGGCCTGGGTATTGCGTCCGCCGATCTCGGACGGCGCGGCCATGCGTCGACCGTAGGCATCATCCCGTGCCGAACCGAGCATCAGCATCCCGCCGCCGTAGCGCAGTTGCGCGTGAGCGATGCCGCCCTCGCCATCCTCGTAGACCGCGTGCTTCTCGAACCCGAAGGCACGGCACAACCAGTCGATCATGGCCGGTGCGTTGCGATACCGCAGCGCGGGGATGATGCTGCTCTCGGAGATCGGCAGGTTCGCGCGCATGGCGGGGCTCACGGGTGACGGGAGCACGACTGTACGCCGATCACGACACCTGATTCACGTGGTGCCCGTGGATCAGGACGTCATCCGGTCCCAGAACGATTTCACGCCATCGACCCAGGAGGTCTGGCGCGGCATGTGGTCCTTGCCGTCGTCGAAGGTGGCTTCGAATTCCTCCAGCAGTTCGCGCTGGCGCTTGCTCAGGCGCACCGGCGTCTCGACGACGACACGGCACAGCAGGTCGCCCTGGTCATGGCCGCGCACCGACTTCACGCCCTTGCCGCGCAGGCGGAACAGCTTGCCGGTCTGGGTTTCGGCGGGCACCTTGATCTTGGCGTCACCATCCAGCGTCGGAATAACCAGTTCGCCGCCGAGCGCGGCCTGCGAGAAGCGGATCGGCACTTCGCAGTAAAGGTCATTGCCTTCGCGCTGGAAGATCTTGTGTTCGCGCACCATCATCTCGACGAACAGGTCGCCGCTCGGCGTGCCCGGCGGACCGGCATGGCCTTCGCCACCGAGACGCACACGGTCGCCGGTATCGACACCCGCGGGAATTTTCACCGCCAGCGTCTTTTCCTTCTGGATGCGACCATGGCCGCGGCAACTCTTGCACGGCTTCTCGATCTGCTTGCCGGTGCCGCTGCAGGTCGGGCAGGCCTGCTCGACGTGGAAGATGCCGCGTTGCGCGACCACGCGACCGCGGCCGCGACACATCGAACAGGTGCTGGTCTTCTTGTCCTGCGAACCGGTGCCGTCGCAGTCATCGCAGTTGACGACCGCGGGCACGTCGATTTCCTTGGTGGCGCCGAATACCGCCTCTTCGAGGTCGAGTTCGACCACGATGCGCGCGTCGGCACCGCGGCGCGGCTGCCCGCCGCCACGACGACCGCCACCGAACAAGTCGCTAAAGATGTCGCCGAAGATATCGCCGACATCCGAATACCCGCCGCCACCGCCGCCCATGCCCTGTTCGAACGCGGCGTGGCCATGCTGGTCATAGGCGCGACGCTTGGCCGGATCCGACAGGACTTCCCAGGCCTCCTTCGCCTCCTTGAACTTGGCCTCGGCATCCTTGTCGCCGTCGTTGCGATCCGGATGATGCTTCATCGCCAGCCGGCGATAGGCCTTCTTCAGATCGTCCTCCGACGCCGATTTCTCGACACCGAGCACTTCGTAGTAGTCGCGTTTGGACATCGCGTTGACCAGTCTGGATGAATTGCCGCGTAGGCTGGGTTGAATGCAATGAAACCCAGCTTGTTTGGAATCGATGTTGCCGGGTTTCGCTGCGCTCAACCCAGCCTACGTCGTGGCGTTGCCTAGAAACGCAAACCCGGACTGTTCGCACAATCCGGGTTGCGGGTTCGCATCAGGTCGGGCGACTTACTTGTCGTCCTTGACCTCGGTGAACTCGGCGTCGACGACGTCGTCGTTCTTCTGGGCCTGCGCGCCGGCGTCCGGACCCGGTCCGCCCTGCTGGGCACTGCCCTGGGCGGCGGCGGCGAGCGACTGTGCAGCGGCTTCGAGGGCGGCGATCTTCGACTCGATCTTGGCCTTGTCGTCGCCCTTCATCACCGATTCCAGGTCCTTCGCCGCTTCCTCGATACGACCGATCTGGTCGCCCGGCACCTTGGCGCCGTGTTCCTTCAGCGCCGAACGCACGCTGTGCACCAGTTGATCAGCCTTGTTGCGGACTTCGACCAGTTCCTGGAAGCGCTTGTCGTCCTCGCGATGCGCTTCGGCATCGCGCACCATCTGTTCGATCTCGGCTTCCGACAGACCGGAACCGGCCTTGATCTCGATCTTCTGTTCCTTGCCGGTCTTCTTGTCCTTGGCCGACACATGCAGGATGCCGTTCGCGTCGATGTCGAAGGTCACCTCGACCTGCGGCATGCCACGCGGCGCGGCGTCGATCCCGGCCAGATCGAACTTGGCCAGCGACTTGTTGTAGCGCGCTTCCTTGCGTTCGCCCTGCAGCACATGCACGGTCACTGCGGTCTGGTTGTCTTCGGCGGTCGAGAAGATCTGCGAGGCCTTGGTCGGCACCGTGGTGTTCTTCTCGATCAGCTTGGTGAACACGCCGCCCATGGTTTCGATGCCCAGGCTCAGCGGGGTCACGTCGAGCAGCAGCACGTCCTTGACCGCGCCCGAGAGCACGCCGGCCTGGATCGCCGCACCGATCGCGACGGCTTCGTCCGGGTTCACGTCCTTGCGCGGTTCCTTGCCGAAGAACTCGGTCACCGCGGCCTGTACGCGCGGCATGCGGGTCATGCCACCGACCAGGATGACCTCGGTGATGTCGGACGGCTTGATCTTGGCGTCGGCCATGGCGGTACGGCAGGGTTCGATGGTCTTCTTGACCAGATCGTCGACCAGCGCTTCGAGCTTGGCGCGCGTCAGCTTGACCGTCAGATGCTTCGGACCCGAGGCATCGGCCGTGATGTAGGGCAGGCTGACATCGGTCTGCTGCAGCGTCGACAATTCGATCTTGGCGCGCTCGGCCGCGTCCTTCAGGCGCTGCAGGGCCAGCGGATCCTTGCGCAGGTCGATGCCCTGCTCCTTCTGGAACTCCTCGACCAGGAAGTCGATGACGCGCTTGTCGAAGTCCTCGCCACCAAGGAAGGTGTCGCCGTTCGTGGCCAGCACTTCGAACTGCTTCTCGCCATCGACTTCGGCGATCTCGATGATCGACACGTCGAAGGTGCCGCCGCCGAGGTCGTACACGGCGATCTTGCGGTCCTTGCCGCCGGACTTGTCGAGGCCATAGGCCAGCGCCGCCGCGGTCGGTTCGTTGATGATGCGCTTGACGTCGAGACCGGCGATGCGGCCGGCGTCCTTGGTCGCCTGGCGCTGCGAGTCGTTGAAGTAGGCTGGCACCGTGATGACGGCTTCGGTGACCGCTTCACCGAGGAAATCCTCGGCGGTCTTCTTCATTTTCATCAGCACCTTGGCCGAGATTTCCGGTGGCGCCATGCGGCGCCCGTCAGAGGTGCCGACCCAGGCGTCGCCATTGTCGTGGCCGACGATGGCATAGGGCACCAGGTCAAGGTCCTTCTTCACTTCGGCATCGGTGAACTTGCGGCCGATCAGGCGCTTCACCGCGTAAAAGGTGTTCTTCGGGTTGGTCACGCCCTGGCGCTTCGCGGCCGCGCCGACGATGACTTCACCGTCCTTCGCGAACGCGACGATCGACGGCGTGGTGCGGTCACCTTCGGCGTTTTCGATCACGCGGACCGAACCGCCGTCCATGATCGCGACGCAGCTGTTGGTGGTGCCGAGGTCGATACCGATGATCTTGCCCATGATGTCTCTCCGGAAATCTTGAATGCCTTGCGGCGGATGGCGCTGTTATGAGGATGTGAACGCGGGGTTCAAGGGGGCGGGTCAGGCGTCTTCAGGCGGCAGCGGATCGGCGGCGACGGTGACCATGGCCGGACGAATCAGGCGCTCGTGCAGGCGATAACCGGTCTGGAACACGTCGATGATGGTGCCGGCCGACTTGTCGGCGCACGGAATCATCGCCATCGCCTGATGCCATTCCGGATTGAAGGCCTCGCCGACCGGATGCAGCCGCTTCAGGCCGTGCTGCTCGCTGGCCTTGAGCAGCAGCTTCAGGGTCAGGTCCATGCCCTCGCGCAACTTGAGCGGATCGCTGCCGCCCTGGCTCAGGCCCATTTCCAGCCCGTCGCAGACCGGCATCAGGTCGTTCAGCAGCTTTTCGACGCCGAACTTGCGCGCGCTGTCGACATCGCGTGCAGCACGCTTGCGCTGGTTGTCCATTTCGGCGAGCAGGCGCACCTGCTCGTCGCGCGCGGCACCGAGCTGGTTCGCCAGATCGCGGATGCGCGCTTCCATTTCCTCGACCGGCAAAGCGCCGAAGTCGTCGCCGTCCACCGGCGTCGTGTCCTGGTTCATCGAATTCTCCATGCTTCGGCCCAGCGGCCGGATTGCCCCGACCGGCTTATGGGGCCAGCCCGGCGTTCTTCAAGGCACCCGAGAGGATCCGCGCCGTCGTCTGCACGACCGGAATGACGCGGTCGTAGTCCATGCGCGTGGGTCCGATCACGCCGATCACGCCAAGCATGCGTCCGTCAGCACCGTAAGGCGCGGTGACGACGCTGCAGGACCCGAGCGGGGCATAGCCCGATTCTTCGCCGATGAACAGCCGAACGCCCTCGGCATGCACGCAGCCTTCAAGCAGGCGGGCGAGCTCGCGCTTGCGATTGAAGGCTTCGAACAGGTCGCGCAAACGCTCGACGCTGGCCATCTCGGACAGTCCCATCAAGTTGGTCTGGCCCGACACCACGAACTCTTCGCTCGACTGGCAGCGGAACGAGGCATTCGCGAGATCGATGGCCGAACGCAACACGCGGTCGATGGAATCGCGTGCCACCTCCATCTCGGCGACGATGCGCCGCCGGATCTCGTCCAGCGGCAGGCCCGAGAAATTCTGGTTCAGGTAGTTCGCGACCTGTTCCAGCTCGTTCGGTGCATAGGCCCGCGGCAGGTCGAGCACGCGGTTCTGCACTTCGTTGTCGGTGAACACCAGGATCACCAGCACCCGATTCGGTCCCAGCGGCACGAAATCGATCTGGCGGAAAGCGAACTGTTCGCGCTTCGGCACCGTCACCAGGCCGACGAAATGGGTCAGCTGGCTAAGCACGCCGGACACCCGGCCGAGCACTTCGTGGGTGCTGCCGCCGCTCGGGATTTCGCGCTGCAGCGCATCCATCTCGTCCGGGCGCGGCGCCTGCAGTTGCAGCAGCGAATCGACGAACAACCGGTAGCCCTGGGCCGTCGGGATCCGCCCGGCCGAGGTATGCGGCGCCGCGATCAGGCCGACTTCTTCGAGGTCCGACAACACATTGCGGATCGTCGCCGGGCTCAGGTCGAGGCCGCTCTGCTTCGCCAGCGTGCGCGAACCCACGGGCTCGCCATCGCGGATGTACTGCGCGATCAGCGTCCGCAACACGTGTCGCGAACGGGCATCGAGTTGGTCGGCAAGGCGGCGGCTCATGATGCACACAAGATGGGGATTCCCGGCACGCTATCAATGCGACTGTGCAAGGGTCAATTCGGCGCCCGCGCTTGTGTAACATCGGCCACGATGGATACCTCCGACCTGTTGTGGTTTGCCAGCGCCCTGATCCTGCTGACCAACGGCTCGACGTTGGCCGCGCTGGCACCCGCCAGCCTGTTCCGGCGCAGCCTGTTCGAGTATTCGGGCGGGCTGGCCTTGAGCGGCCTGGCCCTGCTGATCCTGTCCTTCCGCGAGCGCTTGCCTTACTCGCCGCCGGTTTCGGTGAGCAACAGCCTGCTGGTGCTCGGGGTGTTGATGATCGCCGGGGCGGTCTTGCGACTGTTCGGGCATGCCGCCGGTTGGCGCTCGCTGCTGGCACTCATCGCCGTCCTGGTCGTGCTGCAGTTCCTGATGCCGGCGGGACCCGCAGGTGAACCCTTCCGCTATGGCCTGGTCCTGGTCGCGGTCCTGATCTCGGTCAGCGTCCGCATCGTCGTGGCGCTGCGCCGACACGATCGCAGCGAGCGTGGACCGGTCCTGCTGATGTGCGCGGTCCTCGGCATCAATGCGCTGATGGCCGCGGCCAATCTCGCGGCGCTCGTCCTCGAACCGGAATCGGCCCTGCGCAGCCAGCGCCAGGGGGTCATGGCGCTCGCGATCGCGTTGATCTCGGTGATTGCGATGATCACCACCATGCTGATCGTCAATTCCCGCACGCATGCGGCCCTGCGCCGGCTGGCCGACAGCGACGACCTGACCGGGGCGCTCAATCGGCGCGCATTCTTCGAACAGGCGGCGCCGACGCTGCGCGGCGCGCCGGGGCGGCGCGTGGCGATGCTGGATTTCGATCATTTCAAGCAGATCAACGACCGCCACGGGCACCGCAGTGGCGACACGGCATTGAGCGCCGGCGTCGGCGACGTGCTGACACGTCTGGATGGCCATGGCCTGGTGGGTCGACTCGGTGGCGAAGAGTTCGCCATGGTCTGGGCGCCCGACGGGCCGGCGCCGGATGAATTGCGCGCCGCCTTGTCGCTGGCCGCCAGTCGCGCCACCGGTGTGCCGATCACGGTCTCCATGGGCACGACCCTGCATCGCGAGGGCGAACCGCTCGAAACCGCGTTGCATCGTGCCGACGAAGCCCTGTACCGCGCCAAGGCCGAAGGCCGTGACCGCTGCCTGAGCCATTGAACCCGACGCGGTTCGCGATGACGCGGTGGCCCCGGCTTTGCTAGCCTCTCCGGCATGCTGCGTACCCTGTTCGTCAAAGATTTCGCGATCATCGATGGCGCCGACGTGAATTTCGCGTCCGGCATGAGCGTGCTCACCGGCGAAACCGGCGCCGGCAAGTCCCTGCTGGTCGATGCCCTGATGCTGCTGGCCGGTGGTCGCGGCGATGCCGGCGTGGTCCGCCACGGCGCCGAACGCGCCGAGATGTCGGCCGAGTTCGATCTGCGCGCCCTGCCCGCCCCCCGTGCGTGGTTGCGCGAACAGGAACTCGACGACGAAGAGCACGTGCGTCTGCGCCGCGTGATCCGCGCCGACGGCAGCTCGCGCGCCTGGATCAATGATCGTCCGGTGTCGTTGGCGGTGCTGCGCGAGGCCGCCGCGTTCCTGGTCGAAATCCATGGCCAGCACGAACATCAGGCCCTGCTCTCGCGCAAACACCAGCTCGCCCTGCTCGACGCATTTGCGCAACACCCCGACCGCATCGACGATGTGCAGCGTGCGGCCCGGCAGATCGCCGACATCGATCGGCAGATCGCCGAACTGGCCGGTGCCGAAAAAGGCGATCCGGATCGACTGGATTACCTGCGCTTCCAGCACCAGGAGCTGAAGAAGCACGCGCTCCCGGGCGAATCGTATGCGCGTCTGGTCGACGACCACCGCCGACTCGCGCATGCCGCCACCCTGCTCTCCGGCAGCCAGCAATTGATTGACGCGCTGGACAGCGACGACGATCGCTCGGCGACCTCCCTGCTCGCGCACAGTGCGACCGATGCACGCAAGCTCGCCCAGCTCGACCCGGCGCTGGCCGCGGTGGCGGAATTGCTCGAATCGGCCGGCATCCAGGTGGTCGAGGCGATCAACGAACTGGAACGCTATCGATCGGGCCAGGACCTCGATCCGCAACGCTACGGCGAACTCGACGCGCAGCTCGGCAAGCTGCACGAACTCTCGCGCAAGCATCGCGTGCCCGCCCAGGAACTGGGTCTGCGACTCGACGAACTCGCCGACGAAATCGACCGACTGCAGCATGCCGGCACCCGCATCGATGCACTGCGCCGCGAACGCGACGCGGCGCAAGTCGAGTACACCCGCGCCGCCAAGGCGCTCTCCGAATCGCGTCGGTTCACCGCCACCACGCTCGCCGCACGCGTGACTGGACTATTGCGCGAACTCGCGATCGCGGGCGCGTTCGAGATCCAGATCGAGGCGACCGATGATCGCGCGTTTCCGTTGTCCGGGCGCGACGACGTCGAATTCGTGGTCAGCCCGAATCCGGGCCAGCCGGGACGACCGCTGCGCAAGATCGCGTCCGGCGGCGAACTGGCACGGATCAGCCTCGCCATCGAAGTCGCGGCAATCGGCTCCGACGACGTGCCGGTGATGGTGTTCGACGAGGTTGATTCCGGCATCGGCGGTGCCACCGCGGAAGTGGTCGGGCGCAAGCTGCGCGAACTCGGATCGACACGGCAGGTCCTGTGCGTCACCCACCTTGCCCAGGTCGCGGCGCAGGGTCATCAGCATTTCGCTGTGCGCAAGACGGTCGTCGATGGCCAGACCCGCACCCGCATCGATTCGCTGGAAGCCAAGCCGCGGGTCGACGAAATCGCGCGCATGCTCGGTGGTGTCGAAATCACCAGCGCCACCCGTTCCGCCGCGAAGGAAATGATCGCGGCGGCGCGCTGAACCGCGCGTTCCTGCCCCTCTCCCGTCCAGGGAGAGGGGGACAACACGGGAACTACTTCAGACGCACATCCTGCACGAATTCGACGCCGCGGTCGGCGACGCGCATCTGCATGTCAATGCGGTCGATCGAATCGGCATAGACCTTCTGCAGGGCTGCCATCGTCTTCTGCAACTCCATCGCTTCCGGATCTTCGGACGTCGCGAGGTCCGCCGACGCCTGCGCGAAGATCGTCTGGAAGAACGCGCCGCCATAGCCGATCGACAACAGCGTCTTGTTGTCGGCATCGGCCGCGAGCGTGTCCTTCAAGGTCGTCGACTCGCCGTCGCCGATGCTGACGCCGATCGCGGCATCGGTCATCAGCGCATGCATCGGACCCTTCACCGGGATCGACGGATCAGCCGGAAGGGCCTTGAGTTCGCCATTCGGCTGCAGATTCAGTGCGGCGACCTGCGGTGCGAAGCCGCCGAGCATGCCGATCAAGCCGGCCGGGCTCTTCGATCCGATCAGCAGCTTTCCGGCGAATTCGGGTTCGGACGACGACGCACCCTCGACACCGGGTTGCGGCATCGCGAACTTGCTGGCGATCACGTGCACCGCATTGAACGCACTCGCCGCCATGTACAGGCCCGGATTGCTGAACTGTTCCTTGGCCTTGGTCGCACCGTCGTTCAGGTCGGCCAGGGCCGGGCAGGCATACGGTGCCGCGATGATCGCGTCGGCCTGCTTGTTCGCGAAATTCGCGAGCGCTTCGAGGTTCATCGCGAAGCCGAAGTTGAGGGCGCTGCCGGCCGTGGCGTGGGCGCCAGGCAGCGGTGCAGGCACCGGCTGCAGGTCGGCGGCGATATCGGGACGGAGCTCCAGCAGCATCTTGGCCTGCATCGACTTGGCCTCGAACTGGGTGTAGCCGAACACGAAGCGCGGCATCGCCTTGGCAATCGCGTCATAGTCCTTTTCGCAGGTCGCCTTCATGTCGGCCGCGGCGGGCGCATCGGCCGCCGGCTGGGCATCGTCGACCAGCGCGATCAGCTTGCGCGTGTCGACATAGCCGCTCGAATACGGCGTGTAGCCGAACTCCTTGTTCAACGCGACCAGCTTGCCCGAGGCCGCCAGCGACTGCTTCGGACGATCCAGGCCAAATGCAGTGCGCAGCGCAGCGTCGTCCTGGGTGCTGCTCAGGAATGCGAGAACGAGTTGCGATCCATCGATCGCGGCGACCAGGCGACCCTTGCCTTCCGCATCGGCGAAGTTCCAGTAGTCGAGCGCATCGACCTTGGCGGTCGGGACCTTGTCGCCGGCGTTCTGCTCGATGCGCGCGATGAAGGCGCGGGTCTTGGCCGAATCCGCCAGTTCCAGTCGCACGACCGGGCGCGCTGCCACTTCATACATCGCGTAGCGCATCTGCATGTCGATGCCGAGCTCGGCCATGATCTGCTCGGGCGTGCGGTCGCGAGTCTCGGCCGCGAGGGCACGCGCCCACTTCACGCCCTTGCCTTCCGGGTCTTCCTTGGCCAGCTCCTGCTCCACCATCTTGGCCTGCATCGCATAGATGCCGGACACTTGGGCGAACTGTTCCATCCACGCCTTGGTCACGGCCTTGGGCATCGGTTCGACGTTCGCGAACACGAAGGCCGTATCCGCCGGAACGTAGTCGAGCGGGCCGACCGTGGACACGGCCGACAGCGACAGTGCGCCCGACCCGGGCGCGCCCGGCTTCATCACGTAGTAGGCGGCACCCGCGGCAGCCAGCACCGCGCCGACAATCAGCAGCTTCTTCATCTTGTTCCCCGTTGGATTCGGCGGCGCCACCCGAAGCCGCGCCGCATCATTGGCTTATTTCTTCCGCTTCGGGCGGACATAGAGCACGAGGCTGTGCTCTTCCAGTTCGTAACCATGTCGCGCCGCGATCTCGTGCTGGCGCCGCTCGATCTCGGCGTCGACGAATTCGATGACCTTGCCGGTCTCGATGCAGACCATGTGATCATGGTGTTCGCCACGATCCAGTTCGAAGACGGCCTGGCCACCCTCGAAATTGTGCTTGGAGACGATGCCGGCGGCCTCGAACTGGGTCAGCACGCGGTACACGGTGGCCAGGCCGATGTCGTCGTTGTGCTTGAGCAATTCCTTGTAAACGTCTTCCGCCGTCATGTGCATGCCGTGCTTCTCCTCGAGGATTTCGAGGATACGCACGCGCGGCAGCGTGACCTTCAGGCCGGCCTTGCGCAAATCCTGCGTTTCCATGCGGGGTGGGCTCCGGAACGGTTGCGATTCAGGCCGGCAGTGTATCATCGCGGCTTCGTTTTCCCGGTGAGTTCCCGATGCTCCGAATCGCCCTGCTGCTCGCGCTGACCCTGCTCAACGGCTGCGCCCTGATCTACAAGATGGACATGCGCCAAGGCAACATTGTCGACCAGAAGATGGTCGATCAGTTGAAGCCGGGCATGACCATGCGCCAGGTCGAACTGGTGATGGGTACACCGCAGGTGTCGTCGCCGTTCAACCAGGATCGCTGGGAATACGTGACCAGCAACAGTCACCGCCGCAAGGAACCCGAGATCAAGACGCTGACCCTGCACTTCGAGAGCGGCACCTTGAGCAAGATCGAAGGTGACTGGCTGCCGAAGTCCGGCGACGAATTGCTGGAGGAAAGCAAGGAACTCCAGCGCAACATTCCCGAGGACAATCGCAAGGTCAAGAACGGCTGAACTTGCGCTTCGCCTGTACGCCGACCGGATTGCGTTCGGCGCGTTGTCGCCGCGCCTGCTTGGGATCGGCGACCAGCGGACGATAGACCTCGACGCGATCGGCCTCGCGCAACAGGGTCGCCAGCGTGACGCGACGATTCCACACGCCGACCTGCTCGTCGTCGATGTCGCCCAGAGGCAATCCGGATGCCGCGATCGCGTCGGCCACGCTGGCACCATCGCGCAGGTTCAGTACGACGCAATGCTGGACATCGGCCGTTGCGTACACGACCTCAATCCGCATCGCCCTGCTCCGGAAGCTGACGCGCGACGCGCGCGAAATCGTCGACCATGCGATCCGCCAGCCCCTGGAAACCGATTGCGAGTGCCGATCCGACGAAGCGTCCGGCCATTTCGAAATCGAGGTGCAGATTCACGCGACAGCCCCGCTCGCCGAGCGCGGTGAAGGTCCAGGCGCCGCGCAACGCCGCGAATGGTCCCTCGACCAGTTCGAGGTCGATGCGTTCGGGCCGAATGAAGCGGTTGCGCGTGGCGAACGACGACTGGAAGCCGGCAAAACTGAGATCGAGTTTCGCCAGCATCGACCCGGCATCACGCTCTAGCACGCTGGCACCGCGACACCAGTTGAATGCGTCGGGATACGCCGCCACTTCGTTGACCAGGTCGAACACCACGGCGGCAGGCCGCGCGATCAGGCTGCTGCGATCAATCCGGCTCACTCATCCACCCTTCCGGCAAGGCGCGCATTCTAACCGGTGCACCTGCCCCGCTACACTGAAGCCATGAACAAGAAAAAAGACAAGGACGACAGTCGCGGCGGCACCATCGCGCTGAACAAGCGCGCGAAGCACGAGTATCGTTTTGACGAACGCATCGAAGCCGGCATCATGCTGCAGGGCTGGGAAGTGAAGTCGCTGCGTGCCGGCCGCGCCAACATCACCGACGGCTACGCGATCATCAAGAACGGCGAGATCTTCCTGTTCGGCGCGCAGATCATTCCGCTGTCCGCAGCCTCGACGCATGTCGTTCCCGAGGAGCGGCGCACGCGCAAGCTGCTGATGCATCGCGCCGAGATCGACCGCCTGGTCGGCCAGGTCGAGCGCAAGGGTTACACGCTGATCCCGACCGCGCTGTACTGGAAGAACAACAACGCCAAGCTCGAGATCGGCCTCGCCCAGGGCAAGAAGGAACACGACAAGCGCGCCGCCGAGAAGGACCGCGAGTGGCAGATCGAGAAGCAGCGAACGATGCGCGCGAAAAACCGTGACGCCTGATCGGTGAACCATCGGCAACGGCCGTCATTGAATTGGACAGCGGCGACCTCCATACTGGTCACGTCGTAAACACACGGGGATGATCGGCTTCGACGGGAGGCGTGAAATCACTGAGTGCATGCCGAGGGGGTGGCTTTCCTCGTTAATCCAGCTGCAAACTCTAGTTGCCAACGACGACAACTACGCTCTGGCCGCTTAAGGCCTAAGCCTCGACCGCGAAAGTGCCCGTGCTTTCAAAGGTCGAGTCATGCTTGCGGGATAAGCGCTGCCTGTGCTCGGGTTGCAGCGACGAAAATCAACGAGCTGGCTCCAGGTTGAGCGCGCGTCTCGGCGTGCCTGGTGCGAGATCAAAGAGACGCTAAGCATGTAGGACTTGGGACGTAGCACTTTCGGACGGGGGTTCAATTCCCCCCATCTCCACCAATCAGAAGGGCCCGGATGATCTCCGGGCCCTTTTTCTTTGCTGCGATCCCCGCGCTGCGCGGGCTTCCAGTCTTCGGCCTTGCGGGCGCCACTCTGCCCGGGTCAGCTTTAAGTGAGCGTCAACACCATAGGACCCAGACAAGCTCACTCACTTGTCCCGGCGTTCGATTCCGAGCTGGTCGTTTCCAGCCAGACCGGCGTCAATCCCATGAGTCTTGCCAGCCCAGGATTTTCCCTGGCCGGGGCATCCAGCGACTCGCAAGACTACCGAACGGTCTCGGCGTCAACGGAGAGCCGAACTTGCTCCTGTGGCTCCGGGTTGTTGTTCATCATTCCAATTTTTCGAGGGACGCCATGCGGGATCGCAATCGTTCGGCAGCAGGCGTGGCCTCCTGCAGTAGCTGATCCCAGTTATCCGGCGGGTGGCCGCTGTCAAGCATCTTCCGAAACACTCGGTACGCATCGTCATCACTTTCATAGGCGCGTTTCGAGTCGTCATCGTTCACCCACGCCAGCACGATCACTTTGCTGGACAGGTGGTAGCGAAAGAACAAGCGGAACTGCTGGAAAAACTTGGCACGGAACCAGTGCTTGTAGTCGTCGCCGAGCGTGTTGCCTTGGCGGTACTCCGGCCGCGTCGGGTCTTGCGGTATGACGTCAAACGCCAGTTTGGTGATCGCGGCAAGCCGCTTGCTGGCGTTCTTTTTCACGTACCCGACCGCATCCTTCTGCTTCAAGTCGTCGACCTGTTGCGCCAGTGCTTCAATCTGCGCCAGGAACAGCGGATGCGCGAAGACCGTCCAGCCGCGAATGACCAAGGGCACAGGCTCGCCGCGACTCATTCATCGTCCACCGACAAGGGGGCGTCGAGATCGACTTCGACACCGCTGGCCAGGGATTTGAGCCGCTGCACGAAGGCCGCGTCGATGGCCCGCAGACGCTCCGGATGGCTGGCGATGTCACGGGCCAGAAAGTCCAGAAACTGGCCGAGCACCGGGTCGTCACCTGCCGAGGCTTCAACGCGCGTCAGCACGACCTCACCGCTGGGGCGGATCGTGTAGTGGATCTTGTCGCGCTTGCCCAACCGCAGGGCGCGTCGCACGGTCTCCGGAACCGTGGTCTGGTAGCGGTCGGTCAACGTGGATTCGACTTCTAGGGTGGCAGGCATGTCGTCCTCCAAGGACCATGAGGTGGGATGCGCCGATGGTAATGCATTCGCATTGTCGTGGCAATGCAGATGCATTGCTCACGCCAAACGATGCGTACGAGCCGCAGTCTCAGGCGGTGACTGGTGACCTGCCTACCGATTCGAACACCGCTTTCCCGACACTTGGTCCATCTGACCAATGTTCCTGAAAACGGCCAAATGTCCCCACCCAGGGACTCAGCCGGAACGCCTTTCTCTGCGTCTTGAGACACGGACGCGGGTTCAGTTCCGGCGTGCACCACCACTTCAAAACCCAGCCGCGAACCGGCTGGGTTTTTTCTTTTCGGCGGCGGACTCACACCTTCTTCAGGAATTCGGACTTGAGCAGCATCGGGCCGAGGTCGGTTTTGCAGTCGATGTCGTGGTCGCCGTCGACGATGCGGATGTTGCGGATCTTGGTGCCCATCTTCAGCGGCGACGTGGCCCCCTTCACCTTCAGGTCCTTGATCAGCACGACGCTGTCGCCATCGGCGAGCACGCTGCCGTTGGCGTCACGCACGATACGGACGGCATCGGCCTCGATGGCAACGGCGACCGCCGCCGGCGACCATTCGTGGCCGCAGTCGGCGCAGACCAGCTGGTCGCCGTCGGGATAGGTGTTGTCCATGGCACACTGCGGACAGTTGGGCGTGGCGGGCATGCATGAACTCCGGAGCGGGCAATGCCGAGCATTTTCGCGTCCCGAGGCCGATCCGACAACGGCTTCGGCCCGATCGGCGCGGATGCCGCGCGGCCGAAGCCACGACGCACCCACCTTGTCACGCGAACCATCGGCCCCAAGACGTAAGATCGGGCTCGCCTCGGCCCGCATGTCACGCAAGGAGCACGGATGCCACATGAAATCGGTCTGATCACCACCATCGCCGCGAGCCTGGCGTTGGCGACGCTGTTCGGGTTCGGTGCCGCGAAGCTGCGATTGCCGCCGATGCTCGGTTATTTGTTGGCCGGCTTCGTGCTCGGCCCGGCCACGCCCGGTTTCGATGCCGATCTGGTGCTGGCTTCGCAGCTGGCCGAAATCGGCATCATGCTGATGATGTTCGGCGTCGGCCTTCACTTCTCGATCGAGGACCTGCTGGACGTCAAGCGTGTCGCCATCCCCGGCGCGCTGGTGCAGATCACGCTGTCGACCACGCTGGGTGCGATCGTCGGCCACAGTTTCGGCTGGCCGTGGCTGACTGCCATCGTCTTCGGTCTGTCGCTGTCGGTGGCCAGCACCGTGGTGTTGCTGAGGGCGCTGGAGTCTCGGCATCTACTCGACACCCACACCGGCCGCATCGCGATCGGCTGGCTCGTGGTCGAAGATGTAGTGATGGTGTTGGCCCTGGTGCTGCTGCCGCACCTCGGCGGTCTGTTCGGAGAAGTGGATGCCACAGTGCCGCGTGCAGCACTCGGACCCGCGCTGGCCTTGACCTTGCTGAAACTGGTTGCGTTCGTGGCCTTGATGCTGGTCGTCGGCAAGCGACTGCTGCCACGACTGCTGTGGATGGTCGGCGGCACCGGCTCGCGCGAACTGTTCACGCTGAGCGTGATCGCGATTGCACTCGGGGTTGCGTTCGGCGCGGCCAAACTATTCGATGTCAGCTTTGCGCTCGGCGCATTTTTCGCCGGCATGATGATGCGCGAGTCCGAGCTCAGCCATCGCGCTGCCGAGGAATCATTGCCGCTGCGCGACGCGTTCGCGGTGCTGTTCTTCGTGTCGGTGGGCATGCTTCTCGATCCCGCCACTTTGCTGAACCAGCCACTGCAGATTGCGGCCGTGGTCGCGATCATTCTGGTCGGTAAGATGCTGATCGCCACCCTCACCGTGCGCCTGCTCGGCTATCCACTCAATACCGCGCTGACCATGGGAGCCGGCGACGCGCAGATCGGCGAGTTCTCGTTCATCCTGTGCGCGCTGGCGATCAGCGAAGGCCTGATGCCCGAGTCGGCACGGCAACTGGTCGTGGCCGGCGCGCTGATCTCGATCTCGCTGAACCCGCTGCTGTTCAGGGCAATCGCACCGATCCAGAACTGGGTGCGTTCGAATTCGCGGGTCGCACGGCTGATGGAGCAGAGTGTCGACCCCTTGTCCGAACTGCCGATGAGCACCGATCAGCGCCTGCTCAGCGGACAAGTCGTGATCGTCGGATTCGGCCGCGTCGGTCGCCGGCTGGCGGAACGCCTGCGCATCGAGGGCATTCCATTCGTCGTCGCCGACCAGAATCGTGAGCGCATCGAAGCACTGCGTGCCGCCGGAATTCCCGCCGTATCAGGCGACGCGACTGAGCCGGCGACCTTGATCCAGGCACACGTCGCACGCGCAGCGATGATGGTGATCGCGCTGCCGGACAGCCTGGATGCACGCAAGATGATCGACGTCGCGAAGCTGCTGAACCCGAAGATCCATTGCGTCGTGCGCACGCACAGCGACGATGAGGCCGAACTGCTGCGCGCCGAACGTGTCGGCGAGGTGTTCATGGGTGAGCAGGAGCTGGCACGCGCGATCGGCGAACATGTGGTGACCCAGATGCGCTTACGCAACGATGCTGCACCGGCGCAATGAGATCACTGCGCTTCGACAATCGCTTCATACGCGAACTGCCGGGCGACCCGCTCGACGACCCGCGCAGCCGCGAGGTCAACGATGCCCTGTGGTCGCGCGTCGCGCCGACGCCGGTATCGGCGCCGCGCCTGCTGGTGCACTCGCGGTCGGTCGCCACAGCCATCGGCTTCGACGCCGATGAGATTGCTTCGCCGCATTTCGCGCAGGTCTTTGCGGGCAATGCGCTGATCACGGGCATGCAGCCGTTTGCGACCCGTTACGGCGGGCATCAGTTCGGCCACTGGGCCGGGCAGCTCGGCGATGGCCGCGCGATATCGCTTGGAGAGGCCATCGGACCGGATGGACGCCGGCATGAATTGCAACTCAAGGGTGCCGGGCGCACGCCCTACTCGCGCCATGCCGACGGCCGCGCGGTGCTGCGTTCATCCCTGCGCGAATTCGTCTGCAGCGAGGCGATGCACGCGCTCGGCGTACCGACGACGCGGGCACTGTCATTGGTCACGACCGGTGACGCGGTCATCCGCGACATGTTCTACGACGGACACGCAGTCCCGGAACCCGGCGCCATCGTGTGCCGGGTCGCGCCGTCCTTCCTGCGTTTCGGCCACTACGAAATCCTCGCGGCAAGCAACGAGCCTGGGCTGCTCGCACGTCTGATCGACTTCACCATGGACCGCGACTTCCCCGAACTCGAAGGACCGCGGGCGGAGCGTCGCGCCCGCTGGTTCCGCACGATCTGCGAGCGCAGCGCAGAACTGTCCGCACACTGGATGCGCATCGGTTTCGTGCATGGTGTGCTCAACACCGACAACATGAGCGTGCTCGGATTGACGATCGACTATGGCCCGTACGGCTTCGTCGAGGACTACGACCCGGCCTTCACCCCAAACACGACCGATGCACAAGGTCGGCGTTATGCCTACGGCCGGCAGCCCGCGATCGTGCACTGGAACCTGGCGCGGCTCGGCAGCGCCCTGCTCGGCCAGATCGACGAATCCAGCCTGCAGGACGGGCTCGACCACTACGGTCGACACTATCAAGCCCGCGCACGGGCGATGACCAGCGCGAAGTTCGGTCTCGACGAGATGCACGACGACGACATCGCCCTGGTCGGTGACGCCTATGCGCTGCTTGCAGCGAGCAGCATCGACTACACGCTGTTCTTCCGCACGCTGGCGATGTCGACGCGGCCCGAAGATTTCCTGGCCCATGCCTATGACGACGCGCGCTACCACGCGTCGCTGCCGAAATTGCAGGACTGGCTGCTTCGCTACGCGCAGCGCGTCGCCACGATCGATCCGGCATGGCGCTTGGCGCGAATGACATCGGCAAACCCGCTGTACCTGCCGCGCAACTGGCTGTGCCAGGAAGCCATCGATGCTGCGGAACAGGGTGACCTCGCGCCGCTGCAGCGTTTGATCGACGCGACCGCCGATCCCTACACCGATCGCGCCGAATTTGCGCATCAAGCCGGCAAGCGCCCCGACTGGGCGCGCGACAAGGCCGGCTGCTCGATGTTGTCGTGCAGTTCCTGAATTGCGGATTGGGTCGGACGAAACACAAATCGGGCCACAAGTGGCCCTCCTGCAAACAGCATCGACGGTCCGGCTCTCTGTAGGAGGGCCACTTGTGGCCCGACCGTTCGCGACCCGACCGCTCGCGCCCCAACCTCGCGGCCCGACTGCTACACATCGTGCACCCAAAGCCACCGGTATTCCGAGGGCTGATCGCACAACCCCGCACGCACCGGATTCCGTGCCACGTATTCCGTCGCCAGCGCAAGCTCCCGTTCGTTTCTGATGGCGCGATCATGGAACGCTTGCGCCCAGAACGCACCGACGCGACCGAGCGCGGCATTTCCAGCCCTAGCCGTACGTGACTTGAACCGATTCATGAATCGCTGCAACGAGACGGTTTGGCCAAGTCTGACGATGCCGTGCCAGTGATCCGGCATCAGTACCCACGCGCGAATCTCGGCATCGCCAAACAAGGTGCTGTCGCGATGCAATGAAGCAACTGCATCCGCCACGCGCGGATCGGCCAACCATGGGGTTCGATGCAATGTCACCGTGGTGACCAGATAACAGCAATGGCTCATCGACATGCGGCCACGGCGCAATGCGGCATGACCGCGGCGATCGGGGTTGACGTTCATGCGCGAATCGTCGTGCTTGCAGCGGCTTCCAATCGCCGGCGAATAGCGGAAGCTGTACTGGGAATTTTCTGAAGCGGTCGGGCCACAAGTGGCCCTCCTACAATCAGCATCGAAGGTCCGGCTCTCTGTAGGTCGGGCCACAAGTGGCCCTCCTACAATCAGCATCGAAGGTCCGGCTCTCTGTAGGCCCGACCGCTCTTGTGGCCCGACCCACATTCTTCAAACCACCAACAGCATCCGCGCCACGCACCCGTTTGCATCACGGCGATTTTCCAGGGTGAGCGAGCCGCCGTGGCCTTCGGCGATCTGGCGGGCGAGGACGAGGCCGATGCCGCTGCCGCCGGGCTTGGTGGTGAAGAACGGCACGAAGAGATTGTCGGTCGCGGCCAGGCCGGGGCCGTGGTCGATGACCTCGATCACCAGCAGCTGGCGGTCACTGCCGCCATCGTGATCGATGCGCGCGACGAGCCGGATGTCTCCGGCGTGATGCATCGCCTCGGCGGCATTCTTGAGCAGGTTGATCAGTGCTTGCTCGATCTGGTCGGGATCGATATCGACGATCGCAGCATCCACGTCGACGCAATCGCAGATCACCCGAACGCCCTGCTGCAACTGCGCGACCCGCGCAAGCAGCGCCGACACATCGGTGGGACGCTTCGCCGGTGGCGGCAATCGCGCCAGCGTCGTGTAGCCCAGCATGAAGCGCGTCAACGCTTCGGCGCGTTCGCCGATGAGGTTCAGGCCGGTCGCGAGATCGTCGCGCCAATCCGCCGGCAACGGATCGCGCACGGTCATCGTGCGCAAGGTGCCGGCCATCGACCGGATCGGCGCCAATGAGTTGTTGAGTTCGTGTCCGAGCACGCGGATCAGACGCTGCCAGGCCTGCCGCTCTTCCTCGCGCAGGGCGCGGCTGAGATCGGTCAGTACCACCAGTTCATGCGGCAATCCGCCTTCGCGAAAGGTCGAACGGCGGACATCGAAACGCCCCTCGCCCCCGGGGAAACTGCGGCGCAGCGTGCGCGCGCCTTCGACGGCGAGGCAGTCGAGCAGGCCCAATGCCTCGGCACTGCGGCCCTCGGCGTCGCGCGGATGCAGGCCGAGCAGGCGCGCACCGGCCGGATTGATCAGACGCAGGTTCTGGTTTGCGTCGAACGCGAACACGGCGATGTCGATCTCGGCCACCACCTTGGACAACAACGCCATCGTCTCTTCGACCCGCAGCCGCTGCTCGCGCAGCGTTTGCGACAGCGCATTGACTTCCCAGATCACCTCGCCGATCGCATCGCCGCGACGGGCGCGCGATCCGCGCAGCGAATAGTCGCCCTCGCGCAGGGCTTCGAGCAGATTCGACAGCGTGTACAGCGGAAACACCACACGAGCACGCAGGCGCGTCGCCAGCAGCAGCGACAACAGCAGGGCCGAGCCCAGCAGCATCACCCAGTGTTGGCGGGCACTGGCCGAGAGCACCATCGACACGGCCACCAGCAGCATCGGCACCATCACGCCGAGCGCAGCCAGCAGGATCGTCGCCTCGTAGCTGAGCCAGGGCCTGCGCCCGTGTTCGCTGCGGATGCCGGGCACGAGACGCATGTTCAGTCGCCACGCAGCCCGTATTTTTCGAGGCGCCGATACAGGGCGCCACGGCTCAGCCCAAGCAGGCCGGCAGCCTTGAGCACATTGCCGCCGGTGCGATCGAGCGCATTCCGGATCATCGCCTCTTCGGCTTGCTCGATCGTTTGGGCATCGGCCGACGGTGCGGGCGCTGCGCCGCCATTCGACTTGGCAACGGGCGGCAGGCTCGGGTCGAGCGCGAAATCCTCGATCACGTCGCCGGACGTCATCAGCACCGCGCGCTCGACCAGGTGCCCGAGCTCGCGCACGTTGCCGGGCCAGTGGTAGGCCTCCAGCTGGCGCAGGGCCGACGGTGCCACACGCAGGTCCTGACGTCCGTAGCGTTCGCCGAACCGCGCCAGATAATGCGCGGTCAGGGCGGCGATGTCCTCGCGCCGTTCGCGCAGCGGCGGCAGACGGATTTCCAGCGTGTTCAGCCGGAACAGCAGGTCCTTGCGAAAACTGCCGGCGTTCACCAGCGCCGCGAGATCGGCATTGGTCGCCGAGATCACGCGCACGTCGACTTTCAGCGTGCGCGACGAACCGACCCGCTCGAGCTCGCGATCTTCCAGCACGCGGAGCAGTTTCGGCTGCTGCGATGGCGGGATGTTGCCGATCTCGTCGAGAAACAAGGTGCCGCCATCGGCGACCTCGAAGCGGCCGACACGATCGCTCTTGGCATCGGTAAATGCCCCCTTGACGTGACCGAACATCTCGGCCTCGAACAGGTGCTCGGGTACACCGCCCATGTTGACCTTGATGAAGGGTCGGTCGCTGCGCCGCGAGGCTTCGTGCAGATGCTTGGCGATCACGCCCTTGCCGGTGCCGTTGTCGCCGGTGATCAGGATGTTCGCGTCCGACGGACCGACCCGACGAATCATCTCCAGCACCGGCTGCATCGCCCGCGACTGCGCGATGAAACCCTCGGCCTCGTCACCCCGCAGGTAACCGTTCTCGGCATCGAGCTTCTCGACCCTGCGCTGCGCTGCACCGAGCGCGATCTGGTTGCGCAGGATGCTGAGCAGGCGATGGTTGTCCCAGGGCTTCTCGACGAAGTCGCCAGCGCCATGGCGCATCGCCTGCACCGCGAGATCGATCGTGCCCCACGCGGTCATCACCACGATCGGCAATTGTGCCTCGATCGCGCGCAACTGCTGGATCAACTCGATGCCCTCGCGTCCCGACGTGGTATCGCGGCTGTAGTTCAGATCGAGCAGCGCACAGGCGAAATGCTGGCGCTTCACCGCCGCGATTGCCGCCTCGGGATCGGAGACGACGACGCAGGCCATGTCTTCGGCCTTGAGCATCATGCGCAGTGCTTCGAGCACATCGCGCTGGTCGTCGGCGATCAGGATCGGGAGTTGGGACATGACGCGATGTTAGCCGCTGCCATCAGACTTCGGTCAGCCAGCCGTCGAACAGGGACACCACACGCTTGGCCATTTTCGCGTAGGCCTCGTTGTGGGTGACCTGGACGATGGTGGTGCCCTCGCCGTTCAACTGCCGCAACAGATCCATGATCATCTGGCCCTGGCTGGAATGCAGGGCGCCGGTGGGTTCGTCGGCGAGCAACAGGCGCGGCCGTGCGATCACCGCGCGCGCGACCGCGACCAGCTGCTGCTGTCCGCCCGAAAGCTGGTTCGGATACAGGTCCTTCTTGCCGACGATCTGGAACCGATCCAGCGCATCGGCAACCCGCGCCGTGCGTTCCCGCGTCGGCACGTCGCGATATTGCAGCGGCAGGTCCAGATTCTCGGCCACGGTCAGATCGTCGATGAGGTGATAGTGCTGGAAGATGAATCCGACCTTGTCGCGCGCGAAGGCCTGGCGCTGTTTCGCGCTCATGCCCTGCACCTTGTGGCCGTCGAAGGCGAATTCGCCGCTCCAGTCGTGGTCCATCATGCCGAGCACATTCAGCAGGCTGGTCTTGCCGGAGCCGGACGGCCCGGTGATCGAGATGAAATCGCCTTCGGCGATGTCCAGCTTGATGTTGCGCAACACCCAGCTGCGGCCGCTGGCGATCGGGTAGGAACGTTCGAGATTGCGAAGTTCGATCATGCTCAGGCTCATTCGTGGCGGAGCGCCGTCATCGGCGAAACGCGCGCAGCGCGGCGCGCGGGAAACCAGCTGGCACTGAAGATCGCCACGGCCAGCACGAGCGCCGCGGCCGCGAAGGCGATCACGTCGCCGGCAACCAGGCCGAACACCAGGCCGGACACAGCCAGCGCCAGCGCGATGGCGAATCCGAGGCCGACGACGAGACCGATCGCGCCCAGACGCAGCCCGCGCCGTAATACGTCGCGTTCGATCCGCGCCGGCGTCGCGCCCATCGACAGGCGCACGCCGATTTCGCGGGTGCGGCTGGCCACGAAATAGGCGATCAGCCCGTAGGTGCCGATCCCGGCCAGCAGCAAACCGAGCGCCCCCAGCGTGCCCGCGACCGCGCTGGCCACGCGCTGCGGCAACAAGGCCAGCGCGACCGTGTCGGACAACCCGTGCACGGTCGGCTTCGGCAGGTTGCCGTCGACGCGCGTGACCGCATCACGGACGATGCGCGCGATCTCGTTCTGCGGCAGGAGGCTGTGCACGAACAACGTGTATTGGCCGGCATCACGCTGCCAGGTCGGCACGTAGAGGAAGGGTTTGTCGACCTCGGACAGGCGGGCGTAACGACTGTCGGCGGCGATGCCGACGATGCGCACCTGCCCGGATTCGACGCCGTCGTACTTGATGCTGCGACCGAGTGCCGATTGCGTGCCGAACAAGGCCGTCGCCATGGTGCGGTTGACGATCACGACCGGATCACCGCTGGCATGACGCGCACGGCTGAACGTCTCGCCTTCGACGGCGATGTCGAGGGTGCGGAAATAGTCCTCGGACACGATGTCGGTCGCGGCGTAACGGATGTCTTCCGGCGTATTCTCGTCACCGACCGTCCCCAGCACCATTTCCGAACCCGACAGCGGCACGGCACGCGCATAAGCGACGTGTTCGATGCCGGGCGTGTTGCGGATCGCTTCGGCCACGTCGAGCGCGACTTGCTGCTGGCGCGGATTGTCGTAGCCGGTCGGTTCGAGATCGAGGTCGGCGGTGTAGACGCCATCGACGCGGAACCCGAGTTCGATCGCATGGGCGCGGTCGAGCGCACGCAGGAACAGCGCCGACGCGACCAGCAAGACCAGGGTCAGCGCGACCTGGGCGACGACCAGGAACTCGCGACTGCGACTGCGCGATACCACGACGCCACGCGAAGCCTCGCTCAGGCGAGCCTGCACGCTGCGCCACGCCGGCCACATGCCGAACACCAGGGCGGCCATCACCGCCGCACCCACCGAAGCCAGCAGCGGCCGCCAGCCGAGGTCAAGCGAGACCTCGATCGGGAATGGCGTGGGCAAGGCGCCGAGATCGACGGCGCCGAGCAGCAGTTTCGCGATCAGCACGCCAACGACGGTCGAGATCGCCGCCAGCAGCAGCGACTCGTTGAACAACATGCGCGTCAGCCGCCAGCGACCGGCACCGAGCGCGCTGCGCACCGACAATTCGCCGGCGCGCGCTTCGCCGCGGGCGAGCATCATGCTGGCGACGTTGACGCAGGCGATCAGCAGCACCAATGCGACCAGCGCCATCATCACGCCGCTGAACAGGGTGAACTCGCGCGCGATGTCGTTCGGCAATGCACCCAGCGGCAACGCATTCATGGTCTGGTCCGGCCGCGCTTCGCCCGGATCCGGATTCGCCTTGTTGAAGGCATCCCAGCGCGCACGCAGTTCCGCGCGGGCCTGCTCGATGGTCGCGCCGGATTTCAGTCGCGCACCGCTCAGCAGCCAGCTCGCGCCGACGACATCGAGCAAATCGCCGTTCGAAGGCTGGACCTGGCGCTGCATCGACAGCGGCACGTACAAATCCGGCGACAACAGCGACACATGGCTGCGAAAGTCGCGGGCGGCGACGCCGATCACCGTGAACGACTGGCCGTTCAAGGTGATGGTGCGACCGACGACATCGGCATCGCCGTCGAAATACTTCAGCCAGGCGGCATGACTGATCACCGCGTGCGGGCTGGCACCGCGCTTGGCGTCGGCCTGTGGCGACAGCAATCGGCCGCGCTCGGCGCGCACGCCGAGCAAGTCGAAGTAGTTTTCGCTGACCATGAATCCGAAGGCGCGCGTCGGCTCCTTGCCGGCCACCAGATTCACCGGCAACAAGGTCCATGCATACATGCCTTCGATGGCAGTGCTCGGCGCGTTGAACTCGCGCAGCAGCGGTGCCGAAATCGTGTCGAGGCTGCCGTCGCGGCCACGCCCGGTCTCGATCAGCCGATCCGGCGCATCGATGCCGTGCACCGGCTGCAGCAACAGGGCATTGGCCGCCGCGAACAGCGCGGTGATCGCGCCGATCGACAACGCCAGCGCACCGATCGCGAACGCGCTCGACCAGGGCTGGTTGAGCAGTTGGCGCAGGCCGGACTTCAAGTCATTCCAGAACGTCTGCATGGGCATCCTCATTCGCTGCGCAGGGCTTCGCTCGGCGCGATGCCGAGCGCACGCCGGGTGGGGACCAGCACCGACACCGCACCGGCCAAGGCCACGAGTGCGACAACGCTGCCGAAGATCAGGGGGTCGAACGGATCGAGACCAAGCGAGGTCTGCGCCAGCAGCATCGCCCACGGCACGCCGAGGCCGATGCCGAGCACGAGGCCGATCAGCAGCAGGCGGGCGCTGTCGCCGGCCACCGCGGTCACGACCTGGCGACCGGTCGCGCCGATGGCACGACGCACGCCGATCTCGCGGGTGCGCGCCTGCACGACCTGCGCCAGCACGCCGAACAGTCCGGCGCCGGCGAGCAGCAAGCCGACCGCACCGAACAGACCGAACAGCCGCGTCAGGAAACGGTCGCCGACACGATCCGCGGCCAACGCCGCATCGAGCGTACGCACCCAGTACACCGGCGTGTCGGCATCGACTTCGCGCACGATTTCGGCCAGCCGTGGCGCGAAGGCCTCGGCGGCACCACTGGTCTTGACGGCCACGGTCGCGAAACGCACGGGCGATTGCCGCATCGGCAGCAACACGCTCGGCTGCGGCTCGTCGTCGACATCTTCGAGCGTCAGGTTGCGCACCACGCCGACTACGGTGATCCAGGGCGAGGCATCGTCCTGGCCCAGCTTGAAGCGCCGTTGCAGCGGGTCCTGCCCCGGCCAGTAGCGGTCGGCGAAGCGCTGATCGACCGCAGCCACCGGCAGACTGTCGGCGGTGTCGCGTGCATCCGGCAAGCGCCCCGACAGCGCACGCAAACCGTAGGTCGCGGCAAAACCATCATCGACCGCGGCACGCGCCACTTCATCGCGCTTCGCATTCGGGTCCTGCCCCTCGATCCACAGTTCGGCGTGACCACTCATCAGACCCGGCAGCGTTTCCGCCACCGTCGCGGCCGACACGCCGGCTTCGCCGCGCAAGCGTTCGGCGATGCGCTCGAAGAAAGCGACCTGTTCCGCACCGGTCGGATACTGTTGCGGGAAAATGCCGACGCGTGCGGTCAATACCGCCGTCGCCGGCGTGTCGATGCCGAGATCGAATCGCGAACGGGCTTCGAGCTGCCGCCAGGCCATGCCGGCCCCGATCAGCAACACGCACGAGAACGCCACCTGGGCCACGATCAATCCGCGCGCCACCCGCGACGCGCCGCTGCCGGCGCGACCGTTGTCGACGATGGTGCGACTCAGTTCGTACCCGGAGGCGCGCAAGCCCGGCACCAGTCCGGCCGCGATCGTGGTCAAGACCGCGATGCCGATACCGAACAGGGCGACGCGCGGCGTCATCGTGAAGTCGACCCAATAGGCCGGACCATCACCCGCTTCGACGAAGGTCCGCATGGCGTACACGCCGGCCCAGTGCGCAATGGCCAGGGCCAGCGCCGTCGCCACCGCTGTGAGCACCAGAGTCTCCGCCAACAGGGCCGCGAGCAGGCGCGCGCGTCCGGCACCGATGGCCGCACGCAGCGCCAGTTCACGGCTGCGCTGGCTGAGCAGCGCGAGTTGCAAGTTCGCGACATTGGCGCAGGCCACGAGCAACACCGACAAGGCCGCCGCGAGCAGAATGCCGACGATGGTGCGCGTATGCGGGTTGATGAAACGGAAGCTGGCCGGCTGCGCCGCCAGGGTCACGTCGCGACGCGTCTCCGGCGACTGCTGTTGCAGACGTGGCCACACCGTCTGCAGTTCGAGTGCAGCCTCGTCCAGCGATGCACCCGGTTTCAGGCGCGCGATGACCTCGGCGTCGCGCTGCTGCGTCTCCGGTTGGCCGGTCGCATCGCGTGCGGCGGTCCAGACATCGCTGACGAACGGAAAGGCAAACCCGGCCGGCATCACGCCGATGATCTCGGCCGGTTCCATGTTGATGCGCACGATCTGGCCGAGCACGTCGGGCGATGCCGCGAATCGTTGCCGCCAGACGCGGTCGCTGATGACCACGCGTGCGGGTGCACCCGGGCGGTCGTCGTCGGCATTCAGGGTTCGCCCGATCTGCGCATCGACATCGATCAGGCTGAACAATCCGCCGCTGACGAACTGACCGTCGTAGCGCTCGACGTGTTTGCCATCGGACAGGTTCATGGTGCCGCCCGAGAAACTTTCGACGGCGTCGAACCGCGTCAACGCCGCGCGCAGGTCCAGAAGGTCCTGCGAATTCATCGCGTCGAGGAAACCCGGCTCGTTGTGGTCGGACTCGCCGATCTGCACCAGCCGTTCGGCGTCCGGGAACGGCATCGGCCGCAGCACGAGCGCATCGATCACGACCAGCACGAACAGGGTGGCGCCGAGCCCCGTCGCCAGCACGGCGACGATCAGCGCGCTGTGCGCGGTGCGGCGCGTCAGCTGGCGCAGGCCATTGCGCAGTTCCAGTTGCAACATGTTCCAGAACGACGTCATCTCAATCTCCACGCAAGGCCTGGATGGGTTCGACCCGTGCAGCGCGCCGTGCCGGAACGATGCTTGCGACGAGTGCGGTGACGACCAGCGCGGCCACCGCCATGGCATAGCTGGGAAGGTCGAAGACGTTCAGGTCCTGCACCGCTGCTGCGAGCGCCTGCATCAGTCCCAATGCCGCCGCGAGGCCGAAGGCGATGCCGATCAACGCGATCCGCAAGCCGCGCCAGATCATCATCCGGCGCACCTGCCCGACATCGGCACCGAGCGCGATGCGCACACCGATCTCGGCCGTGCGCTGCGACACGCTCAGCGCCAGGCTGCCAAACAGGCCGATGGCCGTCAGCAGCAAGGCGCAGACGGCAAACGTCGCCAAGGTGATGCTCATGCCGCGACGGCCCGCGAGATTGGCATCGATGCGCTCATCGAGCGTCATCACGTCGAACAGCGCGATATCCGGATCGACGCCGCGCAGCGCAGTGCGCAAGGCCGCGGTGGCGAGTCCGGGCTCGCCTTGGGTACGCAGCACGAGGCCGAGATTGGCCGACGGTCGCTGCGCCTGCGCGACATAGATCGTCGGCTGTGCGAGATCCCGGTCACGCGAAAGCAGGCGCACGTTCGCGACCACACCGACAATGGTCAGCGGTTCGGCGGTGAATCCCTCGATCTGCGCACCAACGGCATTCCCTTCCGGAAACTCGCGATCGACGAACCGCTGGTCGACCACCGCGACCGGGGTCGCCCCGAGGCGATCGCCCTCGGCAAAGACGCGCCCGCGCAGCACGGGCGTCGCCAGGGTCGAGAACCAGTCGCTGCTGACCGTGCGCACATGCGCGGCAGGCGTCGCTGCAGCGTCGTCGGAGCGACCGACGACGCCATAACTCGAACTGCGATCCGAATTCGAATAGGGCATGACATCGCTCAGCGCCGTGCCCAGTACGCCGGGCTGGGCGGCCAGCGCCGCCAGCATGCGCGACTGCGCATCGACCTGCTTTTCTGGCGTGTCGTAACGCGTCTCCGGCAGGCTGATCTGGGCACTGAGCACCTGCGCGCTGTCGAGCCCCGCCGGCGCCGCGAATACATCCTGCATGCTGCGCGCCAGCAGCAACGACGCGCACAACAAGGTCATCGCGAACGCCATCTGGGCACCGACCAGCAGGTTGCGCAATCGCCCCGCGGCGGGTGCGTCGCCGCCCGCCCCTTGCGCACGCAGTTCGGCGGTGCGTACCAGACGCCCGCTGGCGAGGGCCGGCGCCAGGGTGGCCAGCAAGGCCGCCCCGATGGCCAGCCCCAAGGTCACGACCACGACGCGGGAATCGATGTCGAGCAGAGGCATGCGTGCCGTCACCGGACCCATCGCAGCCACCAGTCCGGCCAGCGCCAGGCGGCCGATCAGCAAGGCAGCGAGGACACCGCCAAGTGCCAGCCAGAATCCTTCCGCGAACACCTTGCCCATCAACCGGAAGCGCGACGCGCCGAGCGCCGCGCGCACCGCATAGGCGCGGCGCTGCGCGAGCCAGTTCGACAGGGTGAGTCCGGTCAGATTCGCGACGGCGACCAGCAACACCATCAGCACCGCGAACTGCGCGATCAGCATGATCGGGCCGATCCGGTCGAACTGGTAACTCAAGACCCCCTGCACGCGCACCTGGGTGCCGTTGCGGGCGATGTCGTCCTGGATCGACGGGGTCGACTGGGCACGTTGGGCAAATTCGGCGGCGAGCTCCAGTTGCAAATCCTCGGCCGTACGGCCGGGCTTAAGCAGCGCGATTGCCGTGGCATACACGCGCCCGCGCAAATCCTCGCGCAACTCTTCCGCTTCGAACGCGAAGGGCACGTACGCCTGCGTGCTCGGGCTCGGGTAGTAGAACCCGTCCGGCATCACGCCGATGATGCGCCATGGCTCGCCGTCGATCCGTACATCGCGACCGACGACGTCTGCCGCACCCGCGAAGCGCGATTGCCACAAGGCATGCGAGATCACCAGCAGATGATCGCGACCGGCGACCTCTTCGCTGCTGGCCCACGCCCGCCCCAGCATCGGCTGCACGCCGAGTACCTGAAACAGGCTCGAGGTCGAGCGCCGCGCTTCGATGCGCTCGGCCTGCTCGTCGCCATTGAGGTTCAACCCGATCCGGTGCGACAGCGCCATCGCCTCGACCGACGCGGCATCCTTGCGTTCGGTGTATTCGAGCACCGACAGGCCGCCATCGCCGCGACGATGCTGGTTCTCGCTCCAGACCTGGACGATCCGGTCAAGATTCGGCGTCGGCCAGGGATTCAGCAACACGCTGTTGAGCAAGGTCAGGATCGCGAGGTTGGCGCCGAGGCCAAGACCGAGCGTCAACACGCAAGCGAACAGATAACCCGGGCGCGCCATCAGTGCACGTGCCGCTTCCAGCAGGTTCCGCCACACCGAAAAGCCACGCATCCAGGCCGCCATCATTCGCTCCTCAAGGCGTCGATCGGATCGACCCGCGCGGCGCGCGCGGCCGGCGCGAGGCAGGCGACCAATGCCACCAGCGCGAGTGCGGCGGCGACGACGATGAAGGTCGCCGGATCCATGCTGCTGATGCCGAACAGCTGGGTCGCAACGACGCGACCGCTGACCAGCGCGACCCCCAGTCCGAGCGCAAGGCCGAAGGCCAGCAGACGCATGCCCTGCCCGACCACCAGGCGCATCACATCGCGCGGCTGCGCCCCGATCGCGATGCGCAGGCCGATTTCGCCGCTGCGCCGCCCGACCACGAAGGCGAGCACGCCATACAGGCCGATCGCGGCCAGCAGCAACGCGATGACCGCAAAGGCCGCGACCAGCACCAGCGGCGCGCGGCGGATGCCGAGCGAATCGTTGATGCGCGCATCCAGGGTCGCGACGTTGAACACGGCCTGCATCGGATCGACCGACTGCAAGGTGGCGCGCAGCTCGCGCGTCATCGATTCCGCATCGCGCGCCGACTTCACCACCATCGTCGCGGTTTCCACCGGCGACTGGGTGATCGGCCAATAGATCGTTTCTTTACTGACCGCCTGATCCAGTCGGTTGGTCTTGACGGTGCCGACCACCCCGATTACGCGCCACCAATCACCCGGCTCGCCGTTTTCGCCGGGATTGCCGACGTACTGGCCGATCGGATCGCGGTCGCCGAAGCGTTCGCGCGCGAGGAACTCGTCGATGACCACCACGTGCTCGCTGTCGGCACGATCCTGCGGACCGAACACGCGTCCCTTCAGCAGCGGGATACCGACGGTCTTGAAGTAGCCGCCGTCAGCGATGCGGACCTGCGTATGCGGCGGCATCTCGTTGTCGTCGGTGATGCCGCGAATCCGGTAGGACCGACCCCAGCCGAACGGCGTGAACGGCAGTCCGGTCACCCAGCCCGCTTCCTCGACTCCGGGCATCGCCCGCACGGTCGACAGCGCGCGCTCGTAAAAGGCAACACGGGCGACCGCGTCGGCGTAACGATTCTGCGGCAACTCGACGAAGGCGCTGGTGACGCCGCGCGCATCGAAGCCGGGCGACTCGCCGGCGACCTTCCAGTAACTGCGGACCAGCAAGCCCGAGGTCACCAGCAAGGCCGAGGACAGCGCGATCTGCGCGACCACCAGGCCACTGCGCGCACGGACCGCGGCGGCACTGCCGGTATTGCCGCGACCGCCGTCCTTCAACGCGGACACCTGACCGTCCCGAGTCGCCAACGCCATCGGCACCAGCGAGATCAGCGGCACCAGTACGACGCTGACGGCGAGCGTCAGCAGTTGGGTTCGCCACGGCATGACCGCGTCGACACTGGCGAGCAGCAGCGCGCTGCCAGCGAATTCGCGCAACACCAGCAACACCCCGTGAGCCACGATCAGGCCGAGCGCGCCACCGATCAAGGCAGCCACCGCGGTCTCGGTCAGCGTCTGCCGGACCAGCTGCGCCCGCACCGCGCCGATCGCGCTGCGCACCGCGAATTCGCGCGAACGCGCGATGTTCTGCGCCAGCAACAGGTTGGCCACGTTCGCGCAGGCGATCAGCAACACCAGCAGGGTCGCGAGCTGCAAGGTCCACAAGGTCTGTCCGATGTCGCCTACGACGAATTCGCGCAGGTCGCGCGCGATCCCGGTGAACCCGCTCTGTTCGTAGAAGGCCTTGTAGTCCGCCGGCAAACGATCGGCGGTGCGCTTGACGATCGCATCGAGCTCCGCGTTCAGCCCTTCCAGCGTCGCGCCCGGTGCCAATCGGCCGATCGACGACGAATATTCGTTGCCGCGTTCGTTGTCGGAACGCTGCTCGGGCGCCAACTGGAAGGGCACGAGGATGTCCGCCTCCTGGGTCGGGACGCGGAATCCGGCCGGCATCACGCCGATCACCTGCCACGTCTCGCCGTCGACCTCGATGTTCCGGCCGATCGTGTCGGCCGCGCCATTGAAACGCGACAGCCACAGGGCATGCGTCAGGATCACGACCTTCGGACCGCCGGCCACGGCCTCGTCGGCATGGAAGCCACGACCCAGCGCCGGCCGAACCCGCAGCACGTCGAACAAGGAGGGCGTGGTGCGCAGCGCACGCAGGCGTTCAGTCGCGCCCGCACCGGTGAGGTTCATGCCGAGATTGTTGAACATCGCCAGCGATTCCAGCGACTTCGCCTGTTCGACCCGATCGAAGTAGTCCGGCACCGATGTCCCGGCGACTTCAAGATTGTTCTTGGGATAGGAGTTGTACACCGCGACCAGGCGCTCGCCTTCCGGGAACGGCAGGGCCGCCAGCATCAGGCGCTCGAACACGTGGAACACGGCGGCGTTGGCGCCAATGCCGAGCGCGAGGGTGACCACGATCGCACCCCACAGTCCCGGCCGCAGACCGAACTGACGCAGCGCGAGGCGGAGATTGCGCAGGAATGCGTTCATCGTCGGCTTCCTCAGGCGGCGCGGCGGGCGGCGAATGCGCGCGCGAAGTCGTGCGCGCGGCTGCGCGCATCGGGCAGGCGCGGGGAACCCAGCGCGATCGCCGGCAAGGCGTGCACCAGTCCATTCACCAGGTCACGCACCAGCGCGGCATCGGCCACCGCGTTCGGTTCGACCCGCTCATTGCGATCGTTGCTGCTCATGTTCCTCACTCCCTGGTTACGCGGCCTGACCGGCCGACGGGTTCGTCGCGACACGCTTGAAGAGGCGCGCGTCTTCTTCCTTGCGCAACCGGTGCAGGGTCTCTTCATCGACAACCCGGCCGTCGAACATGAAGATCTTGCGGCCGGCGAACTCTGCATAACGCGGATCGTGGGTGACCATGCAGATGGTCGCGCCGCCCTTGTGCAGTTCGTCGAGCAGTTCCATCACCGCCTCGCCGTTCTTCGAGTCGAGGTTGCCGGTCGGTTCGTCGGCAAGCAGGATCGACGGCTTGCCGACCAGGGCGCGCGCCACCGCGACGCGCTGCTGCTGACCGCCGGACAACTGCGCCGGGTAGTGTTTGAGGCGATGCGCCATGCCGACGCGTTCGAGCGCTTCCTGCACGCGATCCTTGCGTTCGCCCTTGCCCATGCCGTCGCGATAGGTCAGCGGCAGCTCGACGTTTTCGAACACGCTGAGGTCACCGATCAGGTTGAACGCCTGGAAGATGAAACCGATCTCGCGGTTGCGGATGCGCGCGCGCTCGTTGGCGTTGATCGCCTCGACCGACGTGTTGTTGAGCGTGTAGCTGCCCTCGGTCGGCGTGTCGAGCAGGCCGAGGATCGACAGCAGGGTCGATTTGCCGCAACCGGACGGCCCGGAGATCGACACGTATTCGCCGCGCGCCAAATCGAAGTGAACACCGGCGAGTGCATGCGTCTCGACCTCGTCGGTGAAGAACACCTTCTTGATGTCGCGCATCTGGATCAGGGAGGAAGTCGCTGCGGTCATGGCGTTTGCTCTTGTCGTGAGTTGAATTCGGAGTACTGCGTCTTTCATCTTGTCTCCTCCCCTTCGCAGCGCGAGGGGGAGGTTGGGAGGGGGTTGCCGTTACTGCAATTTCAAGCGGTCGTACTTGTCCCACTGCGCGGTATCGGACAACACCACCTGGTCGCCTTCCGCAAGGCCGCGACCCACTTCGATGACGGTGACCGAGGCGCGGCCGAGGCGCACCGGCACGCGCGTCGCGATGCCGGACTTCGGATCGATGCGGAACAGCGTGGTGTCGGATTCCGGCTGGCCGTAGGCCGGGCGGCCGACGTAAAGCACGTTCGCCAGGCGCTCGATCTCGATGGTGCCGTCGACCGACAGGTCGGGGCGCGCACCCGCCGGCAGTGCACCGACCAGGTCAACGTCGACCTGCACGGTGCCGTTCAACACGGCCGGATCTATGCGCGACACGGCGCCTTCGACGATGCCATTGCGGGTGTCGACCGCAACCTTTTGGCCAACGAGCACATCCTTGGCCTGCGTTTCGGCGATGCGCAGTTCCGCGATCAGCACGTCCGGGCGGGCGACACGCGCGAGATTGGTGCCCGGCGCCACTTGCTGGCCCTCCTCGACCGGCACCTGCTGCAGCACGCCGTCAATGCCGGCCTTGAGCTTCAGGGCTTCGGCCTGGCGTTCACGCAAGGCCAGCGTGTTGCGCAACTGGTCGATGCGCGCGCGGCCTGCGGCCAGTTGCGACTGCATCGTGTCCTTGAACTTGGCGATGCGTTCCTGCTCGATGTCGAGGCGCACCTTCAGGCGCTCCGACGTGAGCTGCGAGCGGCGGAAGTTGATGTCGGAAATGATGCCCTTCGTGTTCAGATCGGCCTCGGCTTCGGCCTGCAGGCGTGCCGATTCATAGTCGGCCTCGATGCCGGCCATGTTCGCGCGCTGGTCCAGCACCTGCGATTCCAGGCCCATCCGCAGCGCCGCATGGTCCGCTTCGGCGGCCGTCACCGCCGACCGCGCGGCCAGCAACTGGTCGATCACTTCCGGATTCGACAGTTCCATGATCACGGTGTCGGCGGTCACCGTCGCACCCGGCTTGACGATGAATCGATCCACTCGCGCCGCCGTCTCGGCCGCGATCCAGCGCACTTCCTTCGGCACCAGCGTGCCCGGGCCGCGCACCTCGCGCTTCATCTCGCCGCGCTTCACGGCATCGATCCAGACCTGCGATCGACTGACTTTCGGCGCCGCCGGCTCGATCGCCGAGAGGCCGAATGCGAGTGCAACGAGGGTGGCGATGCCGGCGCCGACATAGATCAGCTGGCGACGGCGTTTCTTGGCTTTCAGATCGGGGCGTGAGATGTCCATGCCCCATTGGCGCAATCGGCGTGCCAAAACTAAATGGTCGCAAGCCACTGTTTCTATTCACTATCGGAGTCAACGACGACGAGCGAAGTGTTCGCTTGTCCGGAATCGGACAGCGATCTGCTCCGTCGCCGAACACCGGTGAGCGATTCTCCCGTGTTGACGATTCCTTGCACCGAAGTCGAATTTGCAGACTCCAGGCAAGCCCGCATCGCATGGAATCCCGTCTGCGAAGGGTTTAGTCTCGGTTGACCTCCGGATCCGAGAGCGACGCCTTGACTGCTGTCTTGCTTGCTGAAACGTCCACCACGCGCCGTCGCGCGATGTCGTCGGTGCTGGTCGGTGCCGGATTCACGGTGCAGGCGATGCAGAATTTTTCGGAGACGCTGGCGTTGCTGCAGCGGATGCCGCGGACGTCGAGCGAGATCGTCGCCTGTGCGGTGGGCTGGCCGGATTACGGCGAACCGATGGCCGACGAAGTGTTCGACCTGCTCAGCCGCGACCAGTATGAGCATCTTCCGGTGCTGGTGCTGGCCGACTCGTCCAGCCCCGGCGCGGTCAACTGGATGATGAAGCGCCCGCGCTCGGCATTGCTGAACTGGGGCGACTACAACGAGGCCGGCGAGGCACTGCAGAAGCTGATGCGCCCGACCCAGCCCAGTGCGATTTCGCTCGATGCCACCACGCACGCGAACATGCGCGTGCTGCTGGTCGACGACTCCGCCACGGTGCGTCTGGCGTTCCAGAAATTGCTGGCGAAGCAGGGTTATCAGGTCGAGGTGGCGTCCAGCGTGGTCGAGGGCAAGGCCAAGTTCGCGGCGAATCCATCCGACATCGTCGTCACCGACTACTTCATGCCCGGCGAAAACGGGACCGAGCTGATCCGCGCGCTGAAAGCCGACTCGAGCAGCAGCAGTGCGATCTGCGCAGTCATCACCGGCACCTATTCGGACCAGGTGATCAACGATTCGCTGGCCTCGGGCGCGATCGAATGCATGTTCAAGAGCGAAGCCAAGGAGCTGTTCCTGGCGCGTCTGCATTCGTTGGCGAGAATGGTCAGCGATCGCAAGATGGTCGATGCGGAGCGTCGTCGCCTGCAGGGCATCCTGTCGTCAGTCGGCGACGGCGTGTATGGAGTCGATCGCAGCGGCGTCATCCAGTTCGTGAACCCCGCCGCGGTCGACCTGCTCGGATACGCCGACGTGTCGGATCTGGTCGGACAGTCGGCCTACGAGAAGTTCCACCATGCCTTCGAGAACGGCGCGCCGATGCCGCGCTCGGCCTGTTTTCTCAGCCAGTGCTACACGCAAGGTTCGCAGGTCCCGAATTGGCAAACGGTCTTCATCAGCGCGGCCCGACGGCCGATTCCGGTCGAATGCACGGTCTTCCCGATGAACGTGGACGGCGTCCGCGAAGGCTCGGTGGTGGCCTTCCGCGACGTGTCGCAGCGCCGCGTGCTGGAAGAAGAGCTGCGCTGGCAGGCCAGTCACGACTCCCTGACCAAGCTGCACAATCGCGCCTTCTTCGAGAGCCAGCTTGAACAGGAAGTGTCGCGCCTGAAACGTTCGGAACAAACCTCGCTGCTGCTGTTCATCGACGTCGACCGCTTCAAGTACATCAACGACACGGCCGGCCACAGCGCCGGCGACCAGCTGCTGGTCGAAGTGAGCGCGCGGCTGAAATCACGACTGCGCCAGTCCGATCATCTGGCGCGCATGGGCGGCGACGAGTACGCGATCATCCTGCGCAACGTCACCAGCATGGATATCGACTCGGTCTCCGACGAATTCCGCCGTGCGCTGACCTCGCACCCATTCGTCTACGCCGGCAAGACCTATCGCATCACCGTGTCGATCGGCGTCGCGAAAATGGACAAGCACACCGAGTCGTCTGCGGAAGCGATGGCGAATGCCGACATCGCCTGTCATCTGGCGAAGAACGGCGGGCGCAACCAGACCCATGTGTTTTCGCAGGACTCCGACCAGCGCGCCAGCATGGACATGGAGCTCGGCTGGTCGACGCGACTCGAGGAAGCACTGCGCAGCGACGGCTTCGTGCTGAGCTATCAGCCGATCGTGCCACTGGCCGATTTCGGCGACACCCCCTCGAACAGCGGTGTCAAGCTCGAACCCTATTTCGAAGTGCTGCTGCGCCTGCGCGACAGTCAGGGGCGCCTGCTCGCCCCCGACGCCTTCCTGCCGACCGCGGAGCGCTTCGGCATGATGCTCGACATCGATCGCTGGGTGATCCACAACGCGTTGCGCGCACTGCGCGAAACCGCGCGTCAGGGTCGGCGCGTGAAGCTGTCGCTGAACCTGTCGGCGCAGTCGCTGATCAATCCCGCCACCGCCAGCTTCGTCACCGACAAGCTGGTGGAATTCGATGTCGAAGCCAGGCAACTGGTGTTCGAGATCACCGAGTCGCGCGCGGTCAGCAACCTCGAATCGGCGCGGGCCCTGATCGGCCACTTGCGCGCGCTCGGCTGCCAGTTCGCGCTGGACGATTTCGGCGTCGGCTTTTCGACCTTCTCGCACCTCAAGCACCTCGACGTCGACTTCCTGAAGATCGACGGATCGTTCATTCAAGGGCTCGTCGACGACAAGGTCGACCAGGCGGTGGTCAAGGCCATCACCGGCATCGCGCATTCGGTGGGCAAGCTCACGGTCGCAGAATTCGTCGATCGTCCGCAGATCCTACCGCTGCTGCGCGACTGCGCCGTCGACTACATCCAGGGTTACTTCATCGGCGAACCGCAAGTCGGTCTGGAACGCGCCCTGCCCTTTGCGCAGGTCGGCCACCAGGAAGGCACACCGATGCGCGAGGCGAGCTGAGGCCGCGTCATGGCGGACGGACCCGCAAGTTTCCTGTTCCACGACTACGAGAGTTTCGGTGCGCGTCCGCGTGTCGATCGGCCCTCGCAGTTCGCGGCGGTCCGCACCGATGCCGAATTGAACGAGATCGACGAGCCGATCGCATTCCATTGCCAGCCGACGCGCGATGTCCTGCCCGATCCCGATGCCTGCCTGATCACCGGCATCACGCCGCAGATCGCACAACGCGACGGTGTTCCGGAACCGGAATTTTTCGCGCGCGTGCACGAGGCCATGACCGTGCCCGGCAGTTGCGCGCTCGGCTACAACTCGATCCGCTTCGACGACGAACTGACCCGGCATGGGCTGTGGCGCAACTTCTTTCCGCCTTACGACCGTGAATGGCGCAACCGCTGCTCACGCTGGGATCTGATCGACCCGCTGCGGGCCGCCTACGCGCTGCGGCCGCAAGGCATGGACTGGCCGGCCCGAGACGACGGCGCGCCCTCGTTCCGGCTCGAACACCTGACCGCCGCAAACGGCATCGACCACGCGGGCGCGCACGATGCGCTGGTGGACGTGCGTGCGACCCTTGCATTGGCGCGACGGATGCGCGGCGCGCAACCGAAACTCTGGCAGTTCCTGCTCACGCATCGCGACAAGCGTTCGGCCGGGCGCCTGCTCGACCTGGCGAAGCCGGCCATGATCTTGCACACCTCGACGCGCTTCCCGGCGCAGCGCGGCTGCACCACCCTGGTCATTCCGCTGGCCGCGCATCCATCCAGTCCGCAGGGCGTGATCGTGTTCGATCTGATGTCGGATCCGTCCAGTTTGCTGGACCTTGACGTCGACGACATTCGCGATCGCGTCTTCGTGCCACGCGCCGATTTGCCTGACGACATCGAACGCATTCCGCTGAAGACCGTGCACCTGAATCGCTGCCCGGTGCTGGCACCGGCGAGTGCCTTGGCCGGTGTCGATCTCGATCGCATTGCGCTCGATCCGGTGCGTTGCCAGCGCCATGTCGAGCAACTGGGCGAATACCGCGGCTTGCTCTCGGCCAAACTCGCCCTGGTGTTTGCGAACGAGCGCGACTTCGCCGGCAACGACGCCGAAGCCGATCTTTACGGCGGACTTCCGCCCGAATCCGACCTGGCGCTGCTGCCGAAGATCCGTCGCGCGGCCCCCGCGGAACTCGCCGGCTTCGACGCCCGGCTGCGCGATCCGCGCTATCGCGAACTGCTGTTTCGGTATCGCGCCCGCCATCACCCGGACACGCTCGATGCGGACGAGACCACGCGCTTCCAGTCCTGGGTGCGCGCCCGCCTGATCGACGGCCGCGACGATGCCTCTCGCAGTCTTGCCGCTCGACAATTGCGCATTGCCGATCTGCGTGCGACCACGACGACGACACGCGACCAGGAACTCCTCGACGCGCTCGATGCCTGGCTGTTCGACATCGAGCGCGAGGTGCACCTTTACCCAGAGGCCGCCGCTGCGATCTAATCAGCACACATGGTCGCCCTGCCCCGCAATGCTCCGCGCGCGCTCTGGCATTTGTACGTGCCGAAGCTCGTCAGCGTGCTGCGCCGCGGTTATGGCGTCGCCGATTTCCGCCACGATCTCGTCGCCGGGCTCACGGTTGCGGTGGTCGCCCTGCCGCTGGCGATGGCGCTGGCCATCGCTTCAGGCACGACCCCGGAAAAGGGACTGCACACGGCCATCATCGCCGGGTTCCTGATTTCGTTCTTCGGCGGATCGCGCGTCCAGGTGGGCGGACCGACGGCGGCTTTCATTCCGGTGGTCTTCGTCGTGATCGAGCGCTTCGGCTACGGCGGCCTGATCCTGTGCACCTTGCTCGCCGGCCTGATGCTGATCGCCGCCGGCTTGCTGCGCCTCGGCACCCTGATGAAGTACATGCCGCAGCCGGTGATCGTCGGCTTCACGGCCGGCATCGCGGTCAGCATCTTTTCCAGCCAGATCAAGGATGCGCTCGGCCTCGACATCGCGAAGGTGCCGCCCGAGTTCCTGCCGCGCTGGCGCGCCTACGTCGCGGCCTTCGACAGTGCCGACCTCGCCACCACGCTGTTGTGCCTCGGCGGCCTCGCGGCGATCGTGGTGCTGCGACGATGGCGTCCGCGCTGGCCCGGATTCCTGATCGTGGTCGCGCTCGCGGCCTTGCTGGTCCATGTCACGGCGCTGCCGGTGGACACGATCGGCACGCGCTTTGGCGGCATTCCGGCGACGCTGCCGGCGTTCGCGTTCCCGCATATCCCCTTCGAACGCACTTTCGAGATGCTGCCGGCGAGCTTCACGATCGCGTTCCTCGCCGGCGTCGAATCCTTGCTTTCGGCGGTCGTGGCGGACGGCATGATCGGCGGCCGCCATCGCTCGAATGCGGAACTGGTCGCGCAAGGCATCGCGAACTGCGGCTCGGCCCTGTTCGGCGGATTGCCGGCGACCGGCGCGATCGCACGCACCGCGACCAACGTGCGTGCCGGCGCGCGCTCGCCGCTCGCCGGCATCCTGCATGCGGCGTTCGTGCTCGTTTTCATGCTGGTTGCGGCGCCGACGATGACCGACGTGCCACTGGCGATCCTGGCCTCGGTGCTGCTCGTCGTGGCCTGGAACATGGCTGAAATCGAACACGTCAAGCACCTGCTGCGCGGGCCGGTCGGCGACCGCGTGGTCCTGCTCGTGACGTTCACGCTGACCGTCGTCGCCGACCTGACCATCGCGATCGAAGTGGGTGTCGTGCTGGCCGCCTTCCTGTTCATGCACCGCATGAGCGAAGTCGTCGAGATCGAATCCGGGCGCAAGCTGATCGAGGACGACGAGGAAGACATCACCGCACGCACGCAGCCGGACCAGCGATCGCAACTCCCCGACGGCGTCGAGGCCTTCCAGATCTCCGGACCGCTGTTCTTTGCCGTCGCGAACCGGCTCGACGACGTGCTCGATCAGTTCGCAGTGCGGCCCAAACTCTTCATCCTGCGCCTGCGTCGCGTGCCGCTGATCGACGCGTCGGGCGCACAGGCGATCCGCCAATTCCTCGACCGCTCCGACCGGCTCGGCATCAAGGTGTTTTTCTCGGGCCTGCAAGCGCAGCCGCACCAGGTGCTGATGGCGATGCACGTCCTCGAACACCCGAACCTGCTGCTGCTCGCCGACGACTTCCAGATCGCGGTCGAGACGGCTCGAGAGTTCCTGGCGCAATTGGAACAGCGAATCGGGCTTTGAATGGCGTCAAAAAGCATCGGGCCACAAGTGGGCCTCCTACAGAGCGCGATCAGGCTTCTTGTAAGAGGGCCACTTGTGGCCCGAATGCTCTTCAGGCGCCAAATCAGCCGCGCGAACCGGCCTGCACCAGCTGCGCCAAACGACGTACCGCCACCGACACGGTCGGGTAGTCCATGTTCACCTGCGAGCGCATGTCGGCAAACATCGCCAGCGTGAACTTGAGCGGGGCATCGTCGCGCTTGATCCAGGCATCGACCAGGGCCGCACCATCGGCCTTGCCGTCACCGCGTTCAAGTACCTGCGCGGCCAGTGCGCGCTGTTGCGCGAACAATTCGTCGCGCGACACGCCACGCGCATGCGCATGCCAGCGCCCCTCGACCGGCAACTCGTCGATCTTTGTCATCAGCCACTTCAGGTGCAGGGCTTCGCCGAGGTTGAAATACACCTTGGCGACCTGCTTCAGCGGCAGCTTGCGCTCCAGCGCGACCTCGACCACATCCAGGCCCGAGGCCAATGCCGGCAGCCCGGACAATCGATCCGCCAGGGCCTCATCGAAACCAGCCTTGACCCAGCGCTCGCGCGACTGGCGCGCGATCTGCCGATCGGTCTCGGCGAACACGCCGGCAAGACCATCACGCAATTCCTTGAAACTGGCGCCATAACGCGTCACCGCGCCGGCGATATCGAGGCGCCCGCCCGGCAGGTTCAGCAACCAGCGCGTCAAGTTGCGGATCAAATGCCAGACCTGCAGCATCGCGTCGATCTGGGCATCGCCGTGCACCTTGCCGTCCAGTGCCTCGATCGCAGCCCAGATGCTGCGTGCATCGAGCAGTTCACGCGCGATGGCATACGCCTTCGCGATCTGCGCCGGCGATTCGCCGGTGTCCTCCTGCATGCGCATCACGAAGGTCGCGCCCATGCGGTTGACGATCGAGTTCGTCACCGCGGTCGCGATGATTTCCCGCTTCAGGCGATGACCCTGCATCTCGCTGGCATAACGCCCTTGCAGCGGCTTCGGGAAATACCGCACCAGCTCGGCCGACAGGAACGGATCTTCGGGCACGTCGGATTCAAGCAACTGATTGAACAGCACGATCTTCGAATACGACAGCAGCACCGAGAGTTCCGGGCGCGTCAACCCGAGGCCGCGCGCCTTGCGCTCGCTGAACTCGGCATCGCTCGGCAGGAATTCGAGCTGGCGATCAAGCAGCCCCTTGGATTCGAGCGTGCGGATGAAATGCTGCTTCGACCCGAGACGCGACACGCTCATGCGTTCCATCACGCTGATCGCCTGGTTCTGCAGATAGTTGTCGCGCAGCACCAGGGTGCCGACCTCGTCGGTCATCTCGGCCAGCAATTCGTTGCGCGCCGCCATCGTCAATGCACCGCGCGCCACGATGTCGTTGAGCAGGATCTTGATGTTGACCTCGTGGTCGGACGTGTCCACGCCGGCCGAGTTGTCGATGAAATCGGTGTTCAGCAACACCCTGTTGAGGGCCGCCTCGATACGGCCGCGCTGGGTCATGCCCAGGTTGCCGCCCTCACCGATAATCTTCGCGCGCAGGTCGCGACCATTGATGCGGATCGCGTTGTTGGCACGATCACCGCAATCGGCATGCGTTTCCGCCGACGATTTCACGTAGGTGCCGATGCCGCCATTCCAGAGCAGATCGACCGGCGCCTTCAGGATCGCGGTCATCAACTCGTTCGGCGTCATCGACTCGGTGCCCTCGGCGATGCCGAGTGCCACGCATACCTGCGGCGTGATCGCGATGGTCTTGGCCGAGCGCGGGAACACCCCGCCGCCAGCCGATATCAGTGTCTTGTCGTAGTCGTCCCAACTCGATCGCGGCACGTGGAACAGGCGGCTGCGCTCCTTGAACGACACCGCAGCATCCGGATTCGGGTCCAGGAAAATGTGGCGGTGGTCGAATGCCGCGAGCAGGCGAATGTGCTCGGACAGCAGCATGCCATTGCCGAACACGTCACCGGACATGTCGCCGACACCGACGCAGCTGAACTCCTGCGCCTGCGAGTCGCGACCGAGCGAGCGGAAGTGACGCTTGACGGACTCCCAGCCACCTTTCGCGGTGATGCCCATGCCCTTGTGGTCATAACCGACCGAGCCACCGGAGGCGAACGCATCGCCGAGCCAGAAATCGTGCTCCAGAGAAATCGAGTTGGCGATGTCGGAGAAGGTCGCGGTGCCTTTGTCTGCAGCCACCACGAGATACGGGTCGTCGGCGTCATGGCGGACGACCTGCTGCGGATGCACGAGCGCATCGCCGACGAAGTTGTCGGTGATGTCGAGCAGCGCATTGATGAAGATGCGATAGCAGGCGATCCCTTCCGCCAACTGTGCATCACGGTCGCCAGCGATCGGCGGCTTCTTCACGAAGAATCCGCCTTTCGCACCGACCGGCACGATGACGGTGTTCTTGACCATCTGCGCCTTGACGAGGCCGAGCACTTCGGTCCGGAAATCCTCGCGACGATCGGACCAGCGCAATCCGCCGCGCGCGACGGGCCCGAAGCGCAGGTGCACGCCTTCAACCCGCGCCGAGTAGACGAAGATCTCGCGATAGGGCCGCGGCTTCGGCAGGTCCGGGATCTTGGCCGGATCAAACTTGAAGCAGAGATAATCGCGCGGCTTGTCGTGCTTGAGCTGGTAGTAGTTGGTACGCAGCGTCGCGTGGATCACCGTGATGAAACTGCGCAGGATGCGGTCGTCGTCGAGACTCGAGACGCCGTCAAGCATGGGCTTCAAGGCCTTCGATGCGATATCGAGCTTGGCGGCATGGTCGCTGCGCGCCGGATCGAATTTGGCTTCGAACAATTCCGCAAGCTGGCGCGCGATCTGCGGGTAGCGATTCAGCGCCTCTTCCATGTAGGCCTGCGAGAACGGCACGCCGATCTGCAGCAGGTACTTGCAGTAGCCACGCAGCATCGCGACCTGGCGCCAGTTCAGCCGCGCGGAGAGAATCAGGCGATTGAAGCCGTCGCTCTCGACATCGCCACGCCAGGTGCGTTCGAACGCAGCCTGGAAGCTGTCGCGTACCTGTTCCGGATCGACCTCGATGCCTGCCTGCGGCTGCACTTCGAAGTCCTGGATGAAGATGCGCGAACCCGCGCCGAGCGTCATCTCGAACGGATGCTCGGACAACACGCGCAGACCCATGTTCTCCATCATCGGCAACGCTTCCGACAATGCAATCGGCGCACCGAATCGGAACAGCTTGAGGCGCAGGCGCACGCTGTCCCCCGGCGCGCGGTACAGCGCCAGACGCAAGTCGTCAGCGCTCTTCAGGGCCGCACAGGTTTCGACGTCGGCGGCGGCGAGTTCCGTCGAACTCGATTCGACATAACCCATCGGCAGGGCCTTGCCGTAGCGCGTCGCAAGCTTGAGGCCACGTTCCTCGCCGTGCTTGGCGACCAGCAGATCGCGCAGTTCGTCGTACCAATTGCGCACGATCTGGGCGATGCGCATTTCCAGTGCCGACACATCGACATCGACGCGCGCACCGGCCTTGGGGCGAATCGTCAGATGCAGACGCGCCAGCGGTTCGTCGCCGACATGCACGGTGGAATCGACCCGCTCGCCCTCCAGGGTCTCGCGCAGCAGGATCTCGATGCGCTCGCGCACCGCCTGCGTGAATCGGTCGCGCGGCAGGAACACCAGGCAGGAGTAAAAGCGGCCATAGATGTCGCGGCGCAGGAACAGGCGCGTGCGGGCACGTTCCTGCAGCGCCAGCACCGACATCGCGGTGTCGTGGATCTCGCCGGTCGCCGCCTGCAGCATTTCGTCACGCGGCATGGTTTCGAGGATGTGGCGCAGCGCCTTGCCACTGTGACCGGCCGGCTTCAAGCCGGAGTCGCGCATCACCGACTCGTACTTCTTGCGCACCAGCGGTATGTCCCAGGGCCGCGCGGTGTAGGCCGAGGACGTGAACAACCCGAGAAAGCGTTCTTCGGCGACCGGCTTGCCATTCGCGTCGAAACGCAGGATGCCGATGTAGTCCATGTAGCCCGGACGGTGCACGTTCGAGCGGGCATTGGTCTTGGTGATGATGACGACCTTGCCGCCTTCGCTGTCCGGCACATCGCGCGCCGCCAGCGACTTCAGCGGTCGCGGCCGCGCTTCCTGGCCGCGCAGGATGCCAAGCCCGGAGCCGTCGACCGCCAGCAGCACGTCTTCGCTACCCTGCTTCGCCGTCGTGTATTCGCGATAACCGAGGAAGGTGAAGTGGTCGTTGGCGGCCCAGCGCAGGAATTCCTGCAACTCGACGCGCGCACTGGCATCGACCGGCAGCGGACGCGCCGCCAGGTCTTCGGCGATCTCGTGCATCTTCGCGCGCATGCCCGCCCAGTCACGGACGCAGGCGCGAACGTCATGGAGCGCGCGCTGCACGGCTTCGGCCAAACGCGACATTTCTTCGGGATCAGCGCGGCGATCGATCTCGAAATGCATGAACGACTCGGCCTTGCCGCGACCACCCGTCGCCGACTCCTCGTGCATGCCCAGCACGTGGCCGCCTGCGTCGCGGTCCACCTGCACGACCGGATGCACCACCGCATGGACGAAGTTGTCGCAATTGGAAATGGCCAGGGTCACCGAATCGACGAGAAAGGGCATGTCGTCGGTCAGCACCTGCACGACGGTGTGGGACGATTCCCAGCCATGCTCGGCGTGATTCGGGTTGTAAACGCGGACCAGAGCGCTGTCCCCGGTGCGAACCTGCAGGAAGTCGAGCGCATCGCGCGCCAGGCCGGCCCAGTCGGTCAGCTCGCGGCCGGCCATGTCCTCGTCCGGCACTCGCCGGAAGAACAGCCCGACAAAGGTCTGGGCAATGCCCAGCCGGGCGGCGCTGAATCCGGGTTTCAACTGGGCGAGGACCGCCTCGACGAGTGCATTCTTGTTCGGCATGACGGCGGCAACCAAGGACCTGAAACGGGGCGCGAAGGATACCGGGGGGTATCCCGCAAGAACCAGAGAAACAATCGTTTGAAAGCGCCTGCTGAGGATGCACGTCAAGGCATGCAAAAATTCGTCGCAAACCCGCATCAATGCTACCGTTTGTCACATTGCCCAACGGCGTCAAAGAATGCCGCAAATGTGAACGTCGGCACACTTTGCGGCAGCACGGCGGCTAGAGTCGCAACATCCTCGGGGAACTCGCAATGAGCAACGGCAACATCGTCGACCTCCAAGCCCGACGTACCTCCCCCGAACCCGGCGACTTGGCGCAACGACTCGTCGCAGGCGTTCGCGATGTCGCGGCCAATGGACTCAAGACGGCGTTGCAGCAGGCCTTCACCGAGGTCGACGACACCTTGTTCGAAATGTCGGAGAAGACCAACGACGGCACCCTGAAGCAGTTGTATTTCGATGACTTGCGATCGCTGCGCCGCACGCGCGATGGCGCGACCGACCGTTTCGATGCGGCAGTGCGTGGCGCATTCTCGCTTTTCCTGCACGGTCGCAGCATGCACAAGGATGCGTCGCGAGTCGACAGCACCGCCGACGAACTCAGCCTGGTCGACGAAAGCGAACTGGAACTCGGGCTGGCCATTACCCGAATCGCGACACGCTGCGACGATGGCGTCGGTCGTCCGCGACTGGAACTGACACGCCGTCTGCAACACCTGCTGCAACGTGCGGAGTCCGACACCCTGATACCGCTGTCGGGCAGTGTCCTCGCCGAAGCGCTCCGTGCCGCCTTGTCGAGTCTGCCGATCGGGCTGGAATCGCGACTGGTGCTGCTCAAGCGCATCGAACGCCACATCGCCGACGCCACCGCCGATGCCATCCAGGACGGCAACAAGCTGCTTTTCGAGGCTGGCGTCCTGCCGGAACTGAAGTTGACCCACGTCCGCCGGGCAGGTGCCGATCCGGCGCCCGCCCCGGTTGCGCCGGCGACTGGCGATCCAAACAATGCCATGGCTTCCGCCATAGCGCCGCAGATCGATCTGGGCGCACTCGCGAACGAAATTACCAAGCTGCTCACCGCTTCACGCCCGCGCTCGGCCATCGCGGAAGGCGGCGGCGCAGTCGAACTGGATGCCGCTGCGGTCGAACGCCGGCTCGGCCAGATTTCAGATCCCGGCACGGTCGAAAGCGAGCAGTTCGGCGCCGACTTGCGGCGCATGCTGACGACCGATGCGAATGGCAAGCCGGGCAATGGCGTGCTCAGCGAACAAGTCGAGAACGCGATCGATCTGGTGTCGCTGATGTTCGATTTCGTCGCCCGCGACGAATCCCTGCCCAAGGAGGTGCAGCAGGCGCTCACGCCATTGCGCGTGCCCCTGTTGCGAACTGCCTTGCGTGGCGGGCACGTGTTCGACCGCAGCGATCATCCGCTGCGTGCACTGATGGAGAGCGCCGCCGAAGTCGGTCGGTCATGGAGCCCGAACAGTGACCGCGACGGCCGCGTGCTCGAACAGATCAAGTCTGCCGTGGCTGCAGCGGTGTCCGAGAGCGACAGCGGCACCACCGCCGACACCGGTGTCGATCGCGTGCATCAGGACCTGCGCGCCTTCATGGCCAACGAGCAGAAGCGTGCCCAACTGCTGGAAAAGCGCTCGGCCGAGGCAGCGCAAGCGCAGGAGCGCCGGCTGAGTGCACAGCGCACCAGCCAGCAAGTGATCGCCGAAGTCGTCGAACACACGCCCGTTCCGCCAGTCGTCGGCACGCTGCTGAACGGCCCGCTGCGTCGCCATCTCGAACTCATCCTGACCCGCCGTGGCGAAGATTCGAAAGACTGGAAATCGGCCCGCAAGCTGGTCCGCGATCTCGTCTGGAGTTTCGATCCGGTCACCATCGAGGTGGAGCGCTCGCACTGGCAGGCGATGCTGCCGACGATCGTGAGCGCGATGCGCGGAGCGTTGTCGTCGGTGGGCATGCACGACAACGACATCGATGGCGTGGTGCAGGAATTCCGCAACCGCTACAAGGATCTGTTGGGCGCAATCGAGGCCAAACCCGGCAGTTCGCCGGAATCGTTCGAACGCATCGACGCCGAGCACCTGCCGGATGCACCGCCGCCACAGGTCGAAGCCGAAGCCGAAGCGCCACCGCAAGACGTGGTCGAGAAAGCCGCAGATGCGGGCATCACCTATTCCGATGCGCTGAATCGGGTGCGGACCATGGCCAATGGCCAATGGGTCGAGATCAGCGATCCCCAGAAGGGCGAATCCCAGCGCGCCAAGCTGATCTGGAACAGTGCGACGACCCAGCGCAGCCTGTTCGTGAACCGCAACGGCCAACTCGTCGCCGACCTCGCCTGGCACCGCGTGGCGACCGACATCATGATCGGCCACATCAAGACGGTCGATCAGGGTCCGCTGTTCGAGCGGGCGCTGGTGGCCGTCAAACGTCGCTTGGTCGACGCCCAGGCGACCAGTCGCGCGGCGTAATGCCGGCTCAACCGGCGCTCACCGTTGACGCTCGGGTCTCATCCCCAGAGCAGTGCGTCCAGCGATAGGTCGCTGGACCAGCCGTGCTCAGCGAGGTCGACACGCCCGGTCCTGGAAACGCCGACCCCCTCCTTGCGCAGGTGCTTCACCTGCTGCTTGTAGGCGTCGCTGCCGACCGGAAAGGCGATGCGACCGTCGGACTTGAGTACGCGGAACCAGGGGACCGGGTCGTCCTCGGGCGCCAGGCCGAGCACGCGGCCGACCATGCGCGCGCGGCCCTTGAGTCCTGCGCGTGCGGCCACCTCGCCATAGCTGGTGACGCGGCCCGCAGGAATGCTGCGCACGGTGTCGAGAATACGGGCGATGGCGGCTGCGGTGTCCACGCGGTTAGCATAAGCGTATTGGATTGGAGAACGACCATGCGCAGTTTCGAAGACGTCCGTGCCCATCTCGGTGCACGCTTTGCACTGACGGCGAGCGAGCCCTACCAGATCGGCTTCGACCTCGACATTGACGACGAACGCCGCCAGGGCATCTTCCTCGGCGACCTGGAAACCGAAGGCGGCCGCCGTTATCTGCGCATTTCGACGCCGATCGCGCCGCTGTCGAAGTCGGATGCGAAGCGCTCGCTGCGATTCAACTGGGAACAGCGCGTCGGCTACCTCGCCGTCAGCGATCTCGATGGTGTGCCCTATCTGCATCTGTGCGAGAACCGCCCCTACGACGGTCTGACCAGCGAAGAAATCGACCTGCTGGTCGACGAGATCGGCCGCCTCGCCGACAACCTGGAGCGGCTGATCAATCTGGGCGCGGACGCGGTTTGACCCCTGTGGCATAATCCGCCGCCTTTTTTTGTGCCGGAATGTCCCCACGTCCGGTGCTCACAACGAGACGAGACCCATGAACTTCCTGATTTCCGACGCCCACGCACAGGCGGCGGGCAGTGCCGCTGCCGACCCGATTTCGCCCCTGATCATGATGGTCGTGTTCTTCGCGATCTTCTATTTCATCGCCATCCGCCCGCAGATGAAGCGTGCGAAGGAACACCGTTCGATGCTGGACGGACTCGGCAAGGGCGATGAAGTCGTCACTTCCGGCGGCATCCTCGGCCGCGTCACCGACATGAGCGATGCCTTCATCACCGTCGAGATTTCCGACAAGCTCGAGATCAAGGTGCAGAAGCAGGCCATCTCCGCCGTATTGCCGAAAGGCACGATCAAGGCGGCGTAAGCCGCCTCCCTCAACGGGAACCCCGCAATGACCCTCGAATATCCGCTGTGGAAGAAGGCCATCATCTTCGTGGTGCTGGCCTTCGGTTTGCTCTATTCGCTGCCGAACATCTACCCGCAGGACCCTGCGGTGCAGATCTCGGCCAGTCGCAATGCCGTACTCGATGACGCGACCAAGGAAAAGGTCCAGGGCGATCTGGAGCGCGCCAAGATCGCATTCAAGTCGATCGAATTGAGCGACAAGCGATTGCTGGTGCGCCTGGTCGACGGCGAGACGCAGTTGCGTGCATCGGAGATGTTGCGCACCTCGCTCGGCGAGAATTATTCGGTGGCATTGAACCTTGCATCGACCGTTCCGGGCTGGCTGTCCAGTCTCGGCGCGCATCCGATGACGCTCGGCCTCGACCTGCAGGGCGGCGTGCACTTCCTGATGGAAGTGGACTCGAAAGCGGTGATCGAAGCAGCCGACGAGCGCCTGGTTGACGACATCAAGACGATGTTGCGCGACAAGGACATTCGCGGCACTGCCGTGCGTGCGGCCGACGGCGTGCTGGTCACGCTGCGCAACGCCGACGACCGCAAGAAGGCCGCGGGTGAAATCGCCACGTTGGCCGCCGGGGTGCAGTTGCTGGACCTCCCCGGAACAGTCGATTCATTCCCGATGACGGTGAAAGTGCCGCAGGAAGCCCGCATCGCCTCGATGGACCAGGTGATCGAACAGAATCTGTCGACCCTGCGCAATCGCATCAACGCGCTCGGCGTTGCCGAACCGGTGATCCAGCGCCAGGGCGCCTCGCGCATCGCCGTGCAGTTGCCGGGCGTGCAAGACACCGCGGCGGCGAAGAAGATCCTCGGTGCGACGGCGACCCTGGAATATCGTTTGTCCGATGTCGAGAACGCCGGACGCATCCAGGACGTGCTGCAGACCGGGCGCGCCCCGGCCGGCTCCAAGCTCTACTTCACGCGCGACGGCCTGCCGGTATTGCTGAGTCGCCGCGTGATCGCGCAGGGCGATGAAATCGTCACCGCGACCAGCACCATCGACCCGGACAGCGGCACGCCGGCGGTATCGATCCGCCTCAATGATGCCGGCGGCCAGAAGATGCTGCGCGCCACCGAAGAAAACGTCGGACGCCCGCTCGCCGTCGTCTTCATCGAGCGCATTCCGGAGACCAAGATCGTCGACGGCAAGGAAATCCGCACGGCGCGCATGAAGGAAGAAGTGATCAGCGTCGCCAACATCCGCGAACCGTTCGGCAAGCACTTCCAGACCACCGGCCTGGAAAAGGGTGAAGCCGACGAACTGGCGCTGCTGCTGCGTGCCGGCTCGCTCTCGGCGCCGATCGACATCGTCGAGGAACGCATCATCGGACCCAGCCTCGGCGCCGACAACATCAAGGCCGGCGTTCGCGCCGTACTGTTCTCGTTCGGTTTCGTGATGGCGTTCTTTGTCATCTACTACAAGATGTTCGGCGTCGTCACCAATCTGTCGGTGCTGCTCAACCTGCTGCTGGTGGTCGCGGTGATGTCGCTGTTCGGCGCCACCCTCACCTTGCCCGGCCTGGCCGGCATCGCCCTGACCGTCGGCATGTCGGTGGACGCCAACGTCCTGATCAACGAACGTATCCGCGAGGAACTACGCGGCGGCACATCGCCCTTGGCCAGCATCGCGATCGGCTATGAAAAGGCCTCGGGCACGATTCTCGACGCGAACATTACCGCCTTGCTCGGTGGCGTCGCATTGTTCTCGTTCGGCTCCGGCCCGATCCGCGGCTTCGCACTGTCCCTGTGCGTCGGCATCCTGACTTCGATGTACACCGCGGTCTCGGTATCGCGCGGCATCGCCTCGCTCTTCTACAGCGGCCGCAAGAAACTTGCGCGCCTGTCGATCTGATCCGGAGATCCGCACGTGAATCTGTTCCCGTATGACAGCAAGTTCGACTTCATGCGCCTGCGCAAGGTGTCGATCGGCCTCGCGGTCGCCCTGTTCGTGATCGCGATCGGCGCCTTGGCAACCCGTGGCCTCAATTTCGCGCTCGACTTCACCGGCGGCACCGTGGTCGAACTGAAGTTCGACAAGGAAGCCGATGTCGGGCTCCTGCGCGAACGCCTGACCAAGGCGGGTTATGCCGACGCCGTGGTGCAGACGTTCGGTGCCTCCAACGACATCGTGGTGCGACTGCAGCCCGAAGACGGCCAGGCGAATGCGACCAAGACCGGCGACTCGGTGCTGGCCGCGGTTCAAAGCAGCGACAACCCGGCCAAGCTCACCCGCTCCGACTTCGTCGGCCCGCAGGTCGGCAAGGAACTGGCGAGCCAGGGCGTGATCGCGGTGATCTTCGTCGCGTTCGGATTCCTGCTTTACATCTCGCTGCGCTTCGAATGGAAATTTGCGGTCGCGGCCATTCTTGCGACCATGCACGACGTGCTCATCTGTACCGGCTACTTCGCGGTGACCGGCAAGGAGTTCGACCTGAACGTGCTCGCCGGCATCCTGTCGGTGATGGGCTACTCGATCAACGACACGATCGTGGTTTTCGATCGCGTTCGCGAGAACTTCCGCAGCCTGCACCGCGTCGAGGCCTACGAAGTGCTGAACCGATCGGTCAACCAGACGCTGTCGCGTACCATCATCACCTCGTTCGTGGCCTTGCTGACCGTGCTGGCGCTCTACTTCTTCGGCGGTTCCGCACTGAAGGGCATGGCCGAGTCGCAGATCATCGGCATCGTGATCGGTACGCTGTCATCGATCTTCGTCGCCTGCCCGCTGCTGTTGATGCTCGGCACCAATCGCATCGACCTGCTGCCGCGTGCCAAGGACGAGTCGGATCTGGCACGCCGTCCTTAACCGGAAGCCGTCGTGCAGAACGCAAAAGGCCGGGATCGCTCCCGGCCTTTCTTTTTGTCTGTCGTGGGTGAGAATCCCGCTCGCATCCACGAGATGAGGGTCAGTTCAAGCCACCGACAAAGGGCTCGATCGCGCTGCGCAGTTCGCCGCCGACGTTGAGATTCGCCGCGACAATATGGCCCTTGGCAAGGAAGCCGTCGCCACCGCGCATATCGGTGACCTGACCGCCGGCTTCACGGACCAGCAGCACGCCGGCCGCCATGTCCCAGGGCTGCAGGCCCATCTCGAAATAGGCATCGAAGCGGCCGCAGGCGACATAGGCCAGGTCCAGCGCGGCCGAACCGGTGCGACGCAGGTCTTCACCGGTCTTGAGCAGGGCCTTGACCATGTCGAGGTGATCGTCGAACAGCTTGCGCTGGCGGAACGGGAAACCGGTCGCGATCAGCGCGCCTTCGATGCCCTTGCGCGGCGTCACGCGCAAGCGCCGATCGTTGAGCAGTGCGCCGCGACCCTTTTCCGCCGTGAACAGTTCGTCGCGCAGCGGATCGAAGACCACGCCCAGCACCGGCTCGCCCTTTTCGACCAGGGCAATCGAGACCGAGAAATGCGGGAAGCCGCGCAGGAAGTTGCTGGTCCCGTCGAGCGGATCGATGACCCATTGCTGCTTGGTCGGTCCGACCTGCCCGGTCTCTTCGCCGAGAAACCCATGGGTCGGGAACGATCGTCGCAGTTCCTTGATGATCTCGGCTTCGGCGAGACGATCGACCTCGGTGACGAAATCGAGATGCGCCTTCTCGTGGATCACGAGGCTGTCGCGTTTGGGCAGTGCGCGCGTGATGACGTTGCCAGCCGCGCGCGCGGCCTTGATGGCGATGTGAAGGGCGCCGTTTCGCATGGTATCTCCGGGAAAGAACAGCCCGGCGCGGAGCCGGGCGAAGTGGCGGCAGGGTAACAAACCGGCCGCGTGCTTGAAAGCCAGCGCTGACGCGGGCTTCAGGCGCGGGCTAGACTAGCCCGATGTCCCTGCGCGAATTCCTGCGACCGATCCGCATCGTCCTGATCGAGACCGCCCTGCCCGAAAACATCGGCGCCGCCGCGCGCGCGATGAAGACCATGGGCCTGTCCGATCTTGCCCTGGTGCGCCCGAAGCTGTTTCCGGACCAGCGCGCCACCGCACTCGCCTCGGGCGCCGATGATGTCCTGGCCAGCGCGCGTGTCTGTGACTCGCTCACCGAAGCGATCGCTGACTGTGTCTTTGCCGCCGGCTGCACGGCACGCCTGCGCGATATCAGCCTGCCCTTGCTGGAACCGGCTACGGCGGCCGAGTCGCTGCTGGCCGAGGCAAGGCAAGGTCCGGTCGCACTGGTGTTCGGTGCCGAGCGCACCGGCCTGACCAATGAGGACTTGAGCCGATGTGATGCGGCCGTGCATATTCCCACCGAGGCCGAATTCAGTTCGCTGAACCTGGCCCAGGCGGTGCAAGTGCTCTCGTTCTGCGTGCGCCATGCGGCCTTGGCGGCGCAATCGATTCCGGCACTGCCGGCGACGGCGCGTGAACATCCGCCGGCCAGCATCGAGCAGATGGAGCGTATGTTCGAGCATTTCGAACAGGCCCTGACCGAGATCGACTTCTTCAAGGGGCGGCCCTATGGCCATCTGATGCAGCGCATTCGGCGCATGCTGCACCGGGCCGATCTCGACCACCGCGAAGTCATGATCCTGCGGGGCATTCTGGCCGATGCGCAGCGCATGGCGCGACTGGCACAATCTGTGGTCAACAAGTGAAAAATGCGGAACTGCTGCGTCCTCGAAGCTGCGAGCGAGCATGCTAAGGTCCGGGCCCGATGAACCCCGGCCACACACCGGGTCCGACCAGAATCCGCGCGATGAATGAACCCCACGGCCGGCGCCTCCTGCAGGTGCGACCTTTACTGCGATGGGCGCTCGCCGCGCTGGCGGCTTTCATCGCATTGCCGTCGCTGGCGGATGTGCAACATCCCGACCGCATCGTCATCGGGCGGATCACCGACAACCCGCGCACCGACTATGTCCGGCTGAAGGGCCTGCTCGACCGGGTCATTCCGAAGCTGGCCGAACAGGGCATACGCGATGGCGCCGTACTACTCGCCCGCGACCCGCAGCAGATGGCCGGCTATCTGCGCCGAGGCCGTGTCGACTGGGTGACAGAGACGCCGGCCATGGCTGCCGAACTCGAAAACCGCTCGGGCGCCCAACCTTTCCTGCGTGCGCTGCGCGAAGACCGGAATGTCTATCGCAGCCTCGTCTTCGTGCGTCGCGACAGCGGCATCCAGACGCTGGCCGATCTGCGCGGCAAACGCCTTGCGCTGCAGACACGCTCGTCGACCAGCGCCTTCTACCTGCCCCTGATCACCCTTCTGGGTGCGGGTCTGCCGCTGACCGAACTCGGCACACCGGACGATCGTCCCGCGGCGGATGAAGTCGGCTTCCTGCTGGCGCGATCGGAACTCAATATCGCGACCTGGGTCCACAAGGGCCTCGCCGATGCCGGCGCCTTCAGCAATCTCGACTGGGACAACCCGCGACGCATGCCGCCGAGTTTCCGCGCGGACTTCCGCGTGATCGCCGAGAGTGACAGCGTGCCACGTGCGATCGAACTGGTCCGTGCGGACCTGCCAAACACGGTGGCCGATGCGCTGCGCGATGTCTTGCTGGCGATCGATCAAGACCCTGCCGCCGGCGACGCCTTGCGCGGCTATTTCGCCACGGCGCGCTTCGAAGCCATCGACGCGGAAACCCGGCGTGCGCTGACGGCACTGAACGCACGCATCCTGCCGCTGCGCCGGGAGCTGGAACGATGAGCCTGCGGCAGCGCTGGTGGCTGCTCGGCAGCCTGGTTGCGATGTGCGTCGTGGTGCTGGCCGCCGTCGCATTGCAGCAGCATCGTGTGCAGGCGCATCGCGTCGCAAATGCTGCGGCACAACGCGAGTTTGCGCTGGCCGAGGAAGCCTTGGCGGAACGCGGCCGTGTCGCCGCCGACCTGCTCGCGGAATCGCTGGTCAACCCGACCTATTTCTTCGACCTGCAACGCATCGGCGAAGTGCTCGGCGGCGCCCTGAATCGCGGCGACATCGGCTACGTGCTGCTGCTCGATCGTGACGGCCGCATCCTGCATGACGGCAGCGACAACATCGCGCGATTCGGGCAACAGCCCGACGACCCCCTTGCCGCCGAAGCCGCCGCGACGACCCGGCCCGAGGTCTTCGTGGCCGAACGCTTCATCGAAGTCGCACACCCGATCACGCTGGGCGATCAGCGCCTGGCGACCCTGCGCCTGGCCCTGAAGCGCGGCGATACCCGAGTCGCGCCATTGCCGGTGAAAGCACTGCCGGCCTGGCTCGACCCGCTGCTGTTGGCGGGCCTGGCCACGAGCTTCGTCGGGCTGCTCGCGTTCGGCGATCGTCGATTCGTGGTGCCACGACTGCGTACCGACGCGCGACTGCAACAGCTCGCACGCGTGCACGCCGGCGCTGCGAACGATGTCGACCCGCGGGCCGCGCTCGACCATGTCGAGCAGCGCCTCGCCGGATTCGAGGGCGAACTGCAACAGCTTGGCCGCATCGACGCCTTGACCGGCTTGCCGAACCGGATCGCGTTGCGACTGCGCATCGGTGACGCGATCCAGCACGCGCAGCGCTCAGGTGACGGCGAACTGGCCTTGCTGTTCATCGATCTCGACGACTTCAAGCGCATCAATGACACCCTCGGGCACGATGTCGGCGACGAAATCCTCGCGGCCGTGGCACGCCGTTTCAGCGACATCTTGCACAGCGAACACCCGCAGGAACAGGGTTTCATCGCCCGTTTCGGCGGCGACGAATTCGTGATGCTGCTGTCCGGCCGCGATGCCCGCCGCCGCGCCGGAGAAATCGCCGAGCTGCTGCTCTCGTCGTTGCGAATTCCATTGAACGTCGCCGACCAGCTCCTGCATGTCAGCGCCAGCATCGGCATCACCTCGTTCCCGGACGACGCGGCCGATGCCTCGCGCCTGATCAAGAACGGCGACATCGCGATGTACCTGGCCAAGGTCCAGGGCCGCAATTGCGCGCGCTACTTCACCAACTACCTGACGCGGCTCGCCGAAGACCGGCTCGCGATCGAACAGGACCTGCGTGCCGCGCTGGATCGCGATGAACTGAAATTGCACTACCAGCCGATCATCGATTTCGACAGCGGCCACATCCACGGCGCCGAAGCGCTGCTGCGCTGGCATCACCCGAGTCGAGGCCTGGTCTCGACGGCATTGTTCGTCGGCATCGCCGAAGACGTCGGCCTGATCGATGCGCTCGGCGACTTCGCCCTGCGCACCGCCTGCGACACCGCCGTTCGTTGGCCACGCAGCGCAGGACGGGCACCCTTCGTCGCCGTCAACGTCTCGGTGAAGCAACTGCGCGACCACCGCTTCCCGGCCCGTGTCGCCCAGGTGCTGGCCGACACCGGTCTGGCGGCAGAGCTGCTGCACCTGGAGCTCACCGAGAGTTCGCTGCTGGATGGCGAATCCGCCGCCATCGCGGCACTCGAATCCCTGCACGAGATCGGCGTGAAATTGTGGCTGGACGATTTCGGCACCGGCTTCTCCGGTCTCAACCATTTGCGGCGCGTGCCGGTATCGGGCGTCAAGATCGATCGCAGCTTCGTCGCCGACCTGCTCACCGACCGCCACGACGTGGCGCTGACCAGCGCCATCATCGCGATGGCGCGTTCGCTGGACATCACGGTGGTTGCGGAAGGTGTCGAGTCCGCGGCCTTGGCCGAAGTGCTCGGGCAACTGGATTGCCCGTACGGACAGGGTTACTGGTTCGGCGAACCCGCGCACAGCGAGAAGCTGGTCGAACACATCATCGCCCAGCGGTATGGCGATCGCAGCCAGGCCAACGTCGTTCCGATCAGCTGAACAGGCTGCGCACGCTCTCGATGAAGCCGCCGAGGTGCATCACCACCCAGTCGCCGAACCAGAACGCGGCGCCGATCTGGATCAGGGTCACTGCCCAGAGTGCAGCCAGCCAGCGACCATCCCGTTCGAGCAAGGCCATGGCATAGCCGATCATCGCGATTGCGAACGGCATGTTCGTCATCGGCACCGGCAACGCCAACTCGATGCCGAGGAAGACCAGCAACAGGCCGGTGAAACGATGTGCGTGACGATTGAGGAAGAAGGTCCAGCTCGGCTTGCACAGCTTCTCGATGCGCGACAGCCACGGATCCAGCACCTGCACGAACTTCGCCACCGAGGTCTTCGGAATCTGCAAGCGGCGCACGAATCCCGGCAACCACGGGTGGTCGAAGCCCGCCAGCATCTGCAGTCCGACCAGGCTGAGCAAGGTACCGAAGATGCCGCCCATGAAACCCACCGGCACCGGAATCAGGCAAGGCAGTGCTGCGAGCAGGATCAGCGCGCCGAAGCCACGTTCGTGAATCGCATCGACCAGCTGCCCGAAGTCGATGCGTTCCTGGTCCCAGGCCGCCAGCGTCGCCCCGAGCAGATCCGACACTCGCGGCGGCTTGGGCCGTGGCGTGCGCTTGCGCAGGCCCATCAGCCGGTTTCCGTCGGCGGCAGGGACGAGACCAGGGCCTTGTCGATGCGCGCGCCATCGAGGTCGATGACCTCGAAGCGGAAACCGCCGAATGCGAAATGCTCGCCGACCGCGGGAATGCGTCCAAACTGCGCCATGAACATGCCGGCCAGGGTGCGATATTCCTGATCGGACTCGTGCGGCAATTCGTCGAGGCCCAGCAGTTCGCGCAGGTCCTGCACCGGCAGACTGCCGTCGATCAACCAGGACCCGTCGCTGCGCTGGACGATCGGCTGTTCGTTGGCCTCGATCGCATGCGCGAGGCGACCGAACACCGCGCCCATCAGGTCGCCCATCGTGACCATACCCTGGATGTCGCCGTATTCATCGACGACAAAGGCCAGCGCGGCTTCGCTCTCGCGCATCTGGTCGAGCAACTGCATGGCCTTGGCCGCCTCCGGCACGAACAGCGGCGGCTGCAGCTCGCGGAACAGCTCCGGCGTCTTTCCGGAGGCCAGTTCGGCGACCATCATCTTGGTCTCGACCACGCCGAGCACGTCCTGATCGCTGCCACGAAATACCGGATAGCGCGAATGCCGGGATTCACGCAGCACCGAAAGATTGTCGTCGAGCGACGCGGCGGCATCCAGCCAGGCGATGCGCGTGCGCGGTGTCATCAGGCTGTCGACGGTGCGGTCGCCGAGATTCAGCACGCGATTGACCATGTTGCGTTCATCGATGTCGATGACGCCCTGCTCGTGGCTTTCCGCGACCAGCATCTTGATCTCTTCTTCGGTCACGTCGCTGTCGTTGCCGTGCTTGACCGGGAACAGCCGGAACAGCGCCTCGGTGGTCACGCTCAACAGGCTGACCGCAGGAGCCGCAGCCGTGGCGAGGATGCGCATCGGGATCGCGACCGCGGTGGCGATCTTCTCCGGGCGCACGATGGCCAGCCGCTTCGGCACCAGCTCGCCGACCACGACCGACACGAACAGGATGATGCCGACGCTGATACCGACGCTGACCGGCTGCGCATGGCGGGCGATCCACGGAATCAGCGCCAGTTCGTCGCGCAGCGCCATCGCGATCGACTCGCCGCCGAAGAAGCCGGTGAGGATGCCGATCAGGGTGATCCAGACCTGCACCGAGGACAGGAAGCGCTCCGGCTTCTCGGCCAATTCCAGCGCAATGCGGGCGCCACGGCTGTCGCCCGCGCGCTGGCGCAGGCGCGTCTTGCGCGCCGTCATGACGGCCATCTCCGACAAGGCGAAGAAACCGTTCAGGAGGATCAGCAGGAGGACGATGGTCAGTTCAAGCGACATGGGTTCAGCGCAGCAGGCGCCACAGCGAGTGCACGCTCAACGCAATGACGGCGAAGCCTACCATGCCGGTCAACAGGCGCATCGGCAGGTGGCGAGTCATCCAGGCGGCAAACGGTGCGGCGAGGATGCCGCCGGCGATCAGTCCGGCGAGCCACACCCAGGGCACGACGCCCAGGCTGGCGGTCAAGGCCACGCTGATCGCGATGGCGACGAAGAATTCGGCGGCATTGGTGGTGCCAACGGCGTAACGCGCCTCGGCCCCCTGGGCGATCAGCGACGAGGTCACGACCGTGCCCCAGCCGCCGCCTCCGATCGCGTCCAGCGTGCCGGCGACCAGGCCGGTGCCATGCGCGCCGAGGGCATGCACGCGTTTGCGCGCCACGTGGTTTCGGATCGCCCGCAGCAGCAGCCAAAGCCCCATCAAGGCCAGATAGGCGCTGATCGCGATACGCAGCACGGCGGGCGGCGCCCGCTGCAGAACCAGGGCACCGATCAGGCCACCGACCATGCCCGGTACCACCAGATGCAGGAACACGCGCCGGTCGATATTGCGGAACCAGGCATGCGACAAGGCCGACGCGCCGCCGGTGAAGACCTTGGCGGCGTGGATCGCGGCGCTGGAGGCTGCCGGCGGTATGCCGATCGCCAGCAGCACCGCGTTCGACACCAGCCCGAAGCCCATGCCGAGCGCGCCGTCGACAATCTGAGCGGCGAATCCGATCGCCGCAAAGGTCAGGAATTCATTGAGGTCCATGAGTCCGGGAGCTTAGCGGTCCGAAGTGACAGGTTGTCGCCCGACAGCCCGACCCGAGTCACCAGACTGTAACCTATCGGTCATAACCTATGCCCGTATCGCGCCCGCTGGCGCACCCGCTTTCCAAACCACGACACGAGTCCAGACCATGTTTTCACTGCAGACCATCTTCGGAAAAGGCGACCGCTTCTTCAGCCTGCTGGAGCAATCCGCGGAAGCCGCACACGAATCGACCAAGGCCCTGACCGCCCTGCTCGGCCATCAGGGCAAGAGCGGTTCGCTGGCGGAATTCACCCGCACCCGCAACCGCGAGAAGGAGCTGGCCGCCCAGATCAGCCACGAACTGGTCAATACCTTCGTCACTGCGATCGAACGCGAAGACATCGAGGCGCTCGGCGCCGCGCTGTACAAGATCCCGAAGGCCGTCGAGAAGTTCGCCGAACGCTACGCGCTGACCACCGACCGCGTCGGCCAGGTCGATTTCGCGCCGCGCGCGGCGATGCTGGAAAAGGCCGCCGGCGTGGTCGTGCGCATGGTCCGCGAACTGCGTCGCGGCATGGCCATCGAGACCTACAAGGCGATGTACGACGAGCTGCAGGCGATCGAGTCGGAAGCCGACCGCCTGATCCTCGACCTGTACCGCGAGTTGTACAAGGACGAGGCCGATCCGGTGCGCTACCTGATCCGCAAGGACCTGTTCGAGATCATCGAGAAGGCGATCGACCGCTGCCGTGACGCCGGCAACGTGGTCTATCACATCGTCCTCAAGAACAGCTGAGGTCGCGCGTGACCACTGCCCTCCTGATCTTGCTGGCCGTCATCGCGGTCGCCCTGATCTTCGAATACATCAACGGTTTCCACGACACCGCGAATTCGATCGCGACCGTCGTCGCGACCAAGGTGCTGACGCCGCGCCAGGCGGTCGTCCTCGCGGCCGGCATGAACCTGCTGGGCGCCCTTGCCGGAACCGCCGTGGCCAAGACGATTTCGTCCGGACTGATCGACACCAATGTGGTGGCGGTCGGCTCGGGCGTGCTGATCTGCGCGCTCACCGGCGGCATCATCTGGAACCTGATCACCTGGTGGCTGGGCCTGCCGTCCTCGTCCAGCCACGCGCTGGTCGGCGGCCTCTGCGGTGCCGCGGTTGCGGCCGCGCACGGCGATTTCGGTGCGCTGATCTGGTCGCAGACCGCAGGCGACTGGACCCAGAACAAGGGCATCCTGTGGAAAGTCGTGATGCCGATGATCTCGTCGCCGGTCGCCGGATTCACGCTCGGCATCCTGATCATGGGCACGTTCATGGCGGTGATCAGCACGATGAACGGCGCCGGCGGCTGGATGGCCCGGGTTTCGCGTCCGCGCTGGGTCAATGCGATCTTCGGCAAGGCGCAGATCGCGAGCGCCGCCTACATGGGCTTCGCTCACGGCACCAATGATGCGCAGAAGACCATGGGCATCATCGCGCTGGCGATTTTCGGCGCCGAAGCCTCGGGTACGTTGAACGATCTGCCGACGTGGCTGTCCTTCCTGCACCCGAATGGCCAGGAAGGCGACATCGACACCTGGATCGTGTTCGCCTGTGCCATCGTGATGGCCCTCGGCACCGCCGCCGGCGGCTGGCGCATCATCAAGACGCTCGGGCACAAGATGGTGAAACTGCATCCGATCGACGGTTTCGCCGCCGAAACCAGTTCTGCAACCATCCTCACCGTCGCGGCGCATTTCGGCATGCCGGTCTCGACCACGCACAGCATCTCGACCGCGATCATGGGTGTCGGCTTCGCGAAGAATCCGAAGGCATTGAAGTGGACCATCATCGAACGCATCGTCTGGGCCTGGATCCTGACCATCCCCGCAGCCGGCGGACTGGCCTACGGCATGGTGCTGATCGGTCGCTCACTGGGCTGGATCGGCTGATTCGGCCAGAACGCGGACGGGGGCGTCGGCACGGATGAGCGTCGACGCCCTGCTATTCGTGCTGCTGATGCTCGCGCTCGGCTACGGCTGCGCGCGCATGCGCCTGTTCCCGGACAACAGCGCCGAGGTCCTGAACCAGTTCGCGCTCTACCTGTGCCTGCCGGCGGCGATCCTTCAGCATGTGCCGAAACTGCAGTTGGGCATGGCCATCGCCGGCGTTGCGCTGGTGCCGTGGCTGGTGCTCGGTCTCAGTCTGGCGCTGATCGTGCCGATCGCCCGGGCACTGCAGCTGCGCGAAGATGAGCGCGCCGTGCTGCTGCTGTGCGTGCCGCTCGGCAACACGTCCTTTCTCGGCTATCCGCTGACCGAAGCGCTGCTTGGGCGCGATGCCCTGCCTTACGCGGTGATCTACGACCAGTTCGGATCGTTCCTGATTCTCACCATCTGGGGCCTGTGGATCCTCGCGCGTTACGGCGGCGATGCTCGCCCGACGCCGACGATGATGTTGCGCAAGCTGTTGCGCTTTCCGCCCTTCATCGCCCTCGCCTTCGCATTGACGCTGATGCCGGCCGCACCGCCGGCGCTGCTCGCGAATGTGCTGGCGAAACTGTCCGACACCCTGTTGCCGATCGCCGTGCTCGCGGTCGGCCTCAGCCTGAAACTGCGCCTGCCGCGCGACGAACTGGCACCGCTCGGGTTCGGCCTGCTGCTCAAGCTGATCGTCTTGCCCGGCTGCGTCTTCGCCCTGATGGCGCTGACGCGCCACCACGACCTTGCCGCCGACGTGTCGGTGCTGGAAACCGCCATGCCCCCGATGATCACCGCCGGCGCACTCGCCATCTCCCACCGCCTTGCACCGAGCCTCGCCGCAGCGATCGTCGGCTACGGCAGCGTGCTTTCCCTCGTCACGCTGCCGCTGTGGGCCTGGATGATTACCAGATGACGACCTTCTCGTCGGGCCTGGCGACCATCTTGTCGCCGGCCTTGCAGTCGAATGCGGTGGCGAAGGCATCGATGTTGGCGTAAGGGCCGAGCACGCGGAACTTGGCCGGGGCGTGCACGTCGGTGTTCAGACGCAGCTTGAGGTCCTGTTCGGTGTGCATGCGGCGCCAGCCCTGCGCCCAGCCGTGGAAGAAGCGCTGGTCCGGGGTGAGACCGTCGATCGGCATCAGGCGCTGGTTCTCGGTGGCGGCGCGCCATGCGTCGTAAGCGATCAGGAGGCCGCCGAGGTCGCCGATGTTCTCGCCCAGCGTCAGTTTGCCATTGACGTGCAGATCGTCGATCGCGACGAAGCCGTCGAACTGCTTCACCAGCTTCGCGGTGCGCTCATTGAATTTGGCGCGGTCTTCGTCCGTCCACCACATGCGCAAGTTGCCCTTGGCGTCGAACTGGCTGCCCTGGTCGTCGAAGCCGTGCATGATCTCGTGGCCGATGACGCCGCCGATGGCGCCGTAGTTCAGCGCCGCGTCGGCCTTCAGGTCGAAGAACGGCGGCTGCAGGATCGCGGCCGGGAACACGATCTCGTTGGCGAGCGGGTTGTAATACGCATTCACCGTCTGCGGCAGCATGCCCCACTCGGCCTTGTCGACCGGCTGGCCGATCTGCGCGAACTGGCGCTTCGTCTCGAAGGTGATGCCGGCACGCACGTTGCGCCAGTAGTGCTGCTTCCCGATCTCCAGCTTCGCGTAGTCGCGCCACTGGGCCGGGTAGCCGATCTTGGGGGTGAAGGTCGCGAACTTGGCCATCGCTTCCTGCTTGGTCGCTTCGCTCATCCAATCCAGGTTCTGCAGGCGATGCTTCAGTGCCTTCAGCAGGTTCTGCACCAGCGTCAGCATCTCGGCCTTGGCTTCCGGCGGGAAGGTCTTCGCGACGAACAGCTCGCCGAGCGCTTCGCCAAGGTTCGCGTTGACCGCATCGACCGCGCGCTTCCAGCGCGGGCGCAGTTCCTTGGCGCCGCGCAGGGTGCGGCCGGAGAAGTCGAAATCGGCATCGACGAAGGACTTGGACAGGTAGGGCGCCGCGGTATCGATCAGATGCCAGCGCAGGTACGCCTGCCAGGTCGCGATTGGCGTGTCGGCCAGGGCCTTGTCCATCTCGGCGAAGAAGGCCGGATGCGAGAACGAGAACGTGGCAATGTCCTTGCGGCCGATCGCAGCCACCAGCGCGTTCCAGTCGTAGTGCGGCATCGCCTTGTTCGCGACATCGAGCGCAACGAGGTTGTAGCTCTTGTTCGGATCGCGCAGCTCAAGCTGGGTGAGCGACGCCTTCGCCAATCGCGTTTCCAGCGCCATGATCGCGTCTGCATCGCGCTTGGCCTGCGTTGCATCGGTGCCGAGCATCGTCAGCATGCGTTCGACGTGGGCCACGTACTTGTCGCGCAACGCTTTCGAATCGGGGTCGTCCTTGGTGTAGTAGTCGCGATCCGGCATGCCGAGTCCGCCCTGGGTCGCGTAGGCGATGTTCATCGCCGAGTTCTTCAGGTCGGCTTCCTTGCCGAAGCCGAACAGCACACTCAGGCCATTCGCATGCCAGCGGTTGATCAGTGCGACCAGGCCGGCGCTGTCCTTCAGCGCATCGATCTCCGCCAGGTCGGGCTTGAGCGGATCGAAACCGGCCTTCTCGATGCCCGCCTCGTCCATCGCGGCGGCATAGAAGTCGCCGATCTTCTGCTGGGTCGAGCCCGGCTTGGCCTTCGCGTTCGCGGCGTCATCGAGAATCTGGTGCAGGACCGCAAGATTGCGTTCCGACAGCTCGTTCATCATGCCCCAGGACGAATAGGCATCGGGGATCGGATTGTTCTTCTCCCAGTTCCCGTTCGCGAACTGGTAGAAATCGGTGCAGGCCGCCACCGATGGGTCGAAATTGGCCTTGTCGAGGCCGCGCTCGTTCGACTTGGCGGTGACGGTGAACGACAGTGCAAGCGTGATCGCTGCGGCGAGCGGTCGGAATCGGGAAGTCATGGCAGGGTCCGGTCAGGTGAACCGCCACGTTAGCGGCAGCCGACGCGTTGCCAAAGTGACCAAGGTCACGCGACACTGCGGCGCGGACACGGTTCAACCCATTGCCGCCATAACGCAAGGAGCACGGCATGAAGCTGACGTTTTTCGGCGCTGCGGGCGAAGTCACCGGTTCCTGTCACCTGGTCGAGGCCGCGGGTCGACGCATCCTGCTCGACTGCGGCATGATCCAGTCGGGTCGCGATGAGGACAAGCGCAACGCCGCCCGTTTCGATTTCGATCTGAACACCCTCGACGCGATGATCCTGTCGCATGCGCACATCGACCACGTCGGGCGCTTGCCGCTGCTGCGCAAACGCGGCTATCGCGGCCCGGTGTACACGCAGCGGGCGACGAAGGACTTGTCGAAGATCATGCTCGAAGACTCGGCGCGTCTGGCCGGTGCCGATGTCGAGTACGAGAACCGCCGCCGCGCGCGTCGCGGCTTGAAGGCACTGGAACCGCTCTACGACGAAGGCGATGTCGAGGACGTGCTGCACCAGCTCAAGGCGGTCGACTACGACAAGACCATCGAACTGTTTCCCGGCCTGCGCTTTCGCCTGCGCGATGCCGGCCACATCATCGGCGCCGCGATCGTCGAGCTGTGGGCCGACGAGGACGATGGCACCCGCAAGCTGGTGTTCTCCGGCGACATCGGCCCCAAGGGCACGCCGATCCTGCGCGACCCGAGCACGATCGAGGACGCCGATCTGGTGATGCTGGAAAGCACCTACGGCGACCGCCTGCATCGCGACCGCGCAAACACCCTGACCGAACTCGGCGAGATCTTCCGCGATGTCGGCCAACGGGGCGGCAATATCCTGATTCCGGCCTTCGCGGTGGGGCGCACCCAGGAAATCCTGTATCAGTTCGCGCGCCATTTCGACGAATGGGGACTGGACCGCTTCCGCATCGTGCTCGACAGCCCGATGGCGACCAAGGTGGTGAAGGTCTATGACGACCACCAGGAACTGTTCGATGAGGAAGCGAAGCGGGTCTGGAAAGGCCGCGTGCATCCGTTCCGCTTGCCGAACCTGCAATTGGTCGCGAACCTGCAGGAATCGATGGCGCTCAATCGCGTCGGCAGCGGCCTGATCATCATCGCCGGTTCCGGCATGTGCAATGGCGGCCGCATCCGCCATCACCTCAAACACCAGCTCTGGCGCAACTCCACCCACGTGATCTTCGCCGGCTATCAGGCCGCCGGCACACTTGGCCGGCAACTCGTCGACGGCGCCAAGTTCGTCAAGATCTTCGGCGAACAGATCAAGGTCAACGCCACCCTGCATACCGTCGGTGGACTTTCCGCGCACGCCGATCAGGCCGGCCTCGCCGAATGGTACGGCGCGATCAAGAACCATCCGCCGGTCTGGCTGGTACACGGCGAAGACAAGGCCCGCACCGTGTTCGCCGAAAAACTCCGCCAGGACTTCGGCGCCAGCGTGAACTTGGCGCGGCCGGGCGAGTCGGTCGTGTTCTAGCGCTGCCCCCCCAACCACGGTCGCAGCGCCCGGTACAGGCGCAAACGGTCGACCGGTTTGGAAAGGTAGTCGTCCATGCCGGCATCGAGGCAGGCCTGGCGGTCTTCGGGCAGGGCGTGGGCGGTGAGCGCGATGATCGGCACGCGCTTGAGATGCGCGTCGGCGCGAATGCGGCGGGTCGCTTCCAGGCCGTCGATGCCTGGCATCTCGCAGTCCATCAGGATCAGGTCCGGCTGCGTCGATTGATAGCGCATGATCGCTTCGGCACCGTCGCCGGCGCTCACGACTTCCAGTCCCATCGACTCCAGAAACAGGCGCGTGATTTCCAGGTTCAGCGCGTTGTCCTCCGCAACCAGCACGCGACCGCGCAAGTGGCCGACCTGTTCGTCGACAGCCTCGACCGCGTCGCCAGCGTCGGCCACGACCATCGGCAGGGTGATGATGAAGCTGCTGCCGGCATTGGGTCGACTCTCGCAGCGAATCTGGCCGCCCATCAGATCGATCAACTGCCTGACGATCGACAACCCGAGACCGGTACCGCCGTAGCGCCGTCCCGAGGACTCGTCGACTTGCGTGAATGGCTCGAAGATGCGCCGCAGATCGCCGGCGCCGATGCCGATGCCGGAATCGGAAATGCGCAGCGCCCAGTGCGCATCATCCTGGCGGGCCAAGGTCACCGCGAGATGGCCGTGTTCGGTGAACTTCAGCGCATTCGACAACAGGTTGCCGAGCGCCTGTGCCAGCCGGTGCTCGTCCACGACCAGTCGCCGCGGCAGGGTCGGATCGATCGACGTGACGAACTCGAGCCCGCGCTGCGCCGCCAGGGTTGAATACGGTTGCACCACGCGCTCGATCCACGTCGGCACGTCGCAGGGCGCAGCCCGAAGCGTCAGTTGGCTAGCCTGGATCTTGGCGAAGTCGAGCACGTCGTCGACCACGGCGAGCAGACTGGCGCCGGCACCCAGCACCGAACGGGCGTAATGATCGTGGGGCGCCTGCAGATTCGCGTTCGCCAGCAACTCGGCCATGCCCATCATGCCGTTGATCGGCGTCCGGATTTCGTGGCTCATGCTGGCCAGGAAGCGCGACTTCGATTCGCTGGCCGAACGCGCCGCGCGACTGAGCTCGTCAGCGCGCCAGCGGGCGCGGATCACGTCGGCGACATTGGCGCTGAGCAGACGCGAACCGACCACCATGATGACGCCGAACAGCGGCACCATGATCGCGACCTCTTGTGCCAGCGCGACCCGCCCTGCGGCCACCGCCACCAGCATCGAGCCGACGATCGGCAGCAGGAAAGCCGCGAAGGCCTCGGCCATCGCGTGGTAGCTGAACAAGCCGATCGCGGCAATCGCCGTCAGCACGCAGAACACCAGCAAGCGCACGTCGTCGCCCATGCCGAAGACCGGCCAGGCCAGTGCGCTCCAGCCCAGACCGACACTGCCAGCCACGATCATGAACCGTGCTTGCCAGGCCGCCAGGCGATCGGCCACCGGCGGATGCCGCAAGTACCAGCGCCCGATCAAGGCGCGGAGCAGCGCAAGCGCCACCATGACCGCCGCCCAGATCCAGAATTGTCGCGCCGGCGCATGGTCGCTCAGACGCCATGCCGCGATCGGTGCCAACACCAGGGTCAGGGCGACGCCGCGCTGATTCGCGCGCGCGATCGTGTCCAGACATTCGCGCAACACCGCCTGTTCCAGCGCACGCTCGCGTGTGGCGGATTCGTTGCCGTCCTCAACCGAAGTCTGGGCCCCATGCATCCGGACATTGTGACACCGCGTAACATGGCTGCGATAGCGCCCTGATTCCGACTTCAACCGGCACAAGACATATTTGCGCCAAGCCGCGATAATCACGGGACTTTTTCTCGAATGTTGAGGCGGTTTCGAACCCCGCCCGGAGCGCGCCATGGCTGAACTCGCTCAAATCGACAAGGCGGCGCGCCAGATGAAGACGCTGTCGCAGGCGCTGGATTCGGGCCGCCTCGGACCGGTGCGGCGTCTGGTCAATGCGCTGACGCCCGCCGAAATCGGCAACTTGCTGGAATCGCTGCCGCCCGCCAAGCGCCTGATGGTCTGGGGTCTGGTCGATGCCGAAGACGATGGCGAGGTGCTGGTCCACGTCGGCGAGGAAGTGCGCGGCAGCTTGCTCAGGGACATGGACGAGGACGAGATCGTCGCCGCCGCGGAATCGCTGGACATCGACGACCTCGCCGATCTGTTCGACGACCTGCCGGACACGGTCACCGATACCGTGCTGCGGTCGCTCGATCGCAGCGACCGCGACCGACTGGAGCAGGCGCTCTCCTACCCCGAGGACAGCGCCGGCCGCCTGATGAACCCGGACGCCGTGACCGTCCGACCGGACGTCAGCGTCGATGTGGTGCTGCGCTACCTGCGCCTGCGCGGCGAACTGCCGGACCACACCGATCACCTCTACGTCACCAGCCGCCGCAACCAGTATCTCGGCCGGGTTGCGCTGTCGCGGCTGATCACCGCACAACCGGAAACGCCGATCAACGAATTGCTCGACGACACCCAGTCGGCGGTGACCGTCGACACGTCGAGCGAGGCGGTCGCACGCATCTTCGCCGACCACGACTGGATCACCGCGCCGGTGGTCGACGAGAACAATGTCCTGCTCGGGCGCATCACCATCGACGATGTCGTCGACATCATTCGTTATCAGGCCGAACACCAGGTGATGAGCGCCGCCGGCCTCGACGAAGAAGAAGACTTGTTCAGCCCGGTGCCGCGCGCGGTGCGCCGGCGTCTGGTCTGGCTTGGCATCAACCTCGCCACTGCATTCCTTGCCGCCAGCGTGGTCGGACGTTTCGAGGGCACGATCGAAAAGATCGTCGCACTCGCGATCCTGATGCCGATCGTGGCGGGCATGGGCGGCAATGCCGGCACCCAGGTGCTGGCCCTGATGATCCGCGGCCTCGCACTCGGCCAGGTCAGCGCGTCGAACGTCGCGGCCCTGCTGTGGAAGGAATTGCGCGTGGCCTTGATGAACGGCATCGTCCTCGGGCTGTTGCTCGGGGTCATCGTCTGGCTGTGGTTCCGCGATCCGGCCCTGTCTCTGGTCATCGCCAGCGCCTTGACGATCAACCTGCTGTCGGCAGCGAGCGCCGGTGTCGTGGTACCGATGACGCTGAAACGACTGGGCTTCGATCCGGCACTGGCCGGCGGCGTGATCCTGACCACGGTCACCGACGTCATGGGCTTCCTCGCCTTCCTCGGCCTCGGCACGGTGTTCCTGCTGTGACGGCATCGGCGCCCGATGTGCTGGTCATCGGCGGCGGCGTCATCGGGCTGAGTTGCGCGCTCGCATTGGCCCGCGGCGGTCGCAGCGTGACCGTGCTCGAACGCGGCGCGGTCGGTGCCGGCGCCTCGCATGGCAATTGCGGCACGATCACGCCTTCGCACGCGCTGCCGCTGGCGCAACCCGGCGTGATCGCGCAGGGCCTGCGCTGGTTGCTGAGACCCGACGCGCCGCTGCGCATCGCGCCGACGCTGGACCCGGCCCGGATCGCCTGGATCGCCCGCTTCGCGCTGAATTGCACGCATGCCCAGGTCGCCCGCGTCGCACCGGCCAAGGCGGCACTGCTGAATCGCTCGCGCGACCTGATCGAAGCTTTCATCCGCGACGAAGGCATCGCCTGCGAATTCGGCCATGCCGGCGAGCTGCAGGTGTTTCGCACGCAGCGCGCGCTCGATGCCGCGAGTGTCGAACTCGATGTCCTGCGCGCACACGGCGTGCAGGTCGAACACTGGGCCGGCACGCGCGTCGAGCGCGAGGAACCGGCGTTGAAGCCGGGCGTCGCCGGTGGCCTGTATTGGCCGAATGACGCCCACATCCGCCCCGACCGCTACGTCGCCGAACTCGCGGCGCGCACGCGCGCGGCCGGCGTGACGATACGCGAACAGACGGCAGTCACCGGCTTTGATCGCAGCGGCGATCGCATCGATGCCGTGCACGCGACTGGCGAACGCATCGCCGCGCGCGAGGTGGTGTTGGCCGGCGGTGCGTGGTCGCCACTGATCGCGCGAGATCTCGGTCTACGCCTCCCGATCCAGCCCGGCAAAGGCTATTCGATCACCTACTCGCGTCCGCAGCGCGCCCCGCAGCGACCCCTGATGCTGGCCGAGCCGCGTGTCTGCGTGACGACCTGGGACTCCGGTTTCCGCCTCGGCAGCACGATGGAATTCGCCGGCTACGACGACACGCTGAACCGCGTGCGCCTCGATGCGCTGGTGCGCGGCGCGAGCGAGTTCCTGCATCAACCGATCGGATCTGAATGTGTGGAGGAATGGTGGGGCTGGCGCCCGATGACCACCGACGACCTGCCGATCATCGGCGCGTCGACCCGCGTGCAAGGTCTCTGGCTCGCCACCGGCCACGGCATGCTCGGGATGAGCATGTCCAACGCCACCGCCGAACTGCTGGCGGCGCAGATGCTCGGCAACGAGACCGCGATCGATGCGCGCCCCTACCGGCCTGCGCGCCTCGCCCTCTGAGCCGGCCGGAGCGATGCGCAACGCATCCGCTACGATGACGCATTGACCCTTCCGGAATCCGCATGATCCACAACGACGTACTGCGCAGCATCCGCTACATGCTCGACCTGAGCGACCAGCACGTGATCGACATCGCCCGGCTGTCCAAGCCCGATCTCGCCCTCGACAAGACCGAGGTGCAAGCATTCCTGAGCAAGGAAGACGAGCCCGGCTTTGTCGAATGCAGCGATGCCGTGCTCGCCCATTTCCTCGATGGACTGGTCATCCATCGCCGCGGTCCAGCGCCCGGCCAAGCACCGCGTCCGGTCGAGAAGCGCATCACCAACAACATCGTGCTGAAGAAGCTCCGGGTCGCATTCGAACTGCAGGACGCGGACATGCACCAGGCCTTCGAGGAGGTCGGCTTCCCGGTGTCGAAGCCCGAACTATCGGCCTTCTTCCGTCAAGCCGACCACCGCAACTATCGCGCCTGCGGCGACCAGATCCTGCGCAATTTCCTCAAGGGATTGACGATCATGGTGCGCGCCGGCTGAGTGGTTGCGACAATGTCCGGCATGGAGATCGTCACCCTGCATCGCGGCCACTCGCCGCTGATCATCAGTTGCCCGCATGACGGCAGCTTCATCCCGGACGCGATGGCTGCGCGCATGACGGCACGCGCGCGAGTCGCGCCGGATACCGACTGGCATATCAGCCAACTGTACGAATTCGCGCGCGATGAGCTCGGTGCATCGATGCTGGTGCCCTCGCATTCGCGCTACGTCGTCGATCTGAATCGACCGCCGGATGGCATCGCGCTGTATCCCGGTCGGCGCGAAACCGGCCTGGTGCCGACGCTCCGGTTTGACGGCGAACCGGTCTATCGCGCGGGCCTCGAACCCGATGCGGACGAGATCCAGGCGCGTGTCGAGACCTATTGGCGTCCCTACCACGACGCACTGACGGCCGAGATCGCACGCGTCCATGCCAAACACGGCCGCGTCATCCTGTGGGAGGCGCATTCGATCCGATCCGTCGTGCCGATGTTCTTTGATGGCCGTCTGTCGGATCTCAACATCGGAACCGCCGATGGCGCGTCCGCCAGCCCTGCCCTGACCGCGCGCCTGCGCACGGTGCTCGATGGCCAGTCACGCCACACGCACGTGATCAACGGCCGCTTCAAGGGCGGCTACATCACCCGTCATTACGCCGATCCGGCGCGCGGCATCGAAGCCGTGCAACTCGAAATGGCGCAAAGTTGCTACATGGACGAGGACAGCTTCGCCTATCGGAACGATCTAGCCGGACAGGTCCAGCCGGTCCTGCGCGCCCTGCTGGCCGCCGCCCTGGCATGAGTGATGCCCTCAAGGCCCTGCTGGAGAAACACGGCAAGCGCCTGCGCGTGCTGATCGAGGTGCATTGCAGCCGCGACCAGGGCCTGGACCCGGACGATATCGAGCAGGAAGTCCGTATCAAACTGTGGAAAGCGCTGGAGAGTGACAAGAATCTGGTCGCCGCTGCGTCTTATATCCAGAAGGTGGTCGTCACGACCGTGGTCGATGCGGTACGCCGGGCCCAGGTCCGGCACGCCGAATCGATCGAGGACAAGGACGAGGCCGGCTTCGATCCCAGCGTTTCCAGTCCCTTGCGGCCGGAAGCGCAGGCCGGTCGGGGCCAATGGTCGGACCTGCTGCTGCGCTGCATCGCGGAATTGCCGGAACGCCGGCGGCTCCCGGTCCAGCTGGCCCTGCAGGGCTTCACCGCAGACGAAGTGGCCCGGATGACCGGCGCCAGTGTCACGGCGGCACAGCAATTGTGCTACCGCGGCATCGAGGAACTGAAAACCCGACTGCGCGAACTCGGCGCGGACGTGATCGAGGACTGACGATGAACAAGCTCAATCTGAAGACCCTGTACCGCGATGCGACCCGCGCCCTGCCCCGGACGCCGACTTGCGGGTGAGCACCGACGAACTGCTGGCCTTGGCCAACGGCGAGTCCTTGGGTGCGCGCCAGGAAGCGGTTGTCACCGGCCTGGCCGCGTCGTCGGAACAGGCGATCGCAGCGCGTGTCGCCATGGCGACGTCGGACTGGTCACAGGCCCTGGCTGATGATCTGTCGGTGCTGCGCCGCCCGAGTCTGGGTGAGCGTCTCGCCGAATGGTTCAAGGTCGCGACCTTGCCGCCGGTCTTCGCAGCCTGCGCGATCTCGCTGCTGGCCGTGGCCGCCTGGCGCATCAGCGAACCCGCGCTCGCGCCGCACATGGTGCCGATGCCGCAACTAGCGACCGACGACGTGGTGTTCGGTGGCGACTTCGATGATTCGGTCGCCCACAACGACGACAGCGACGAACTGTTCGGCGGCGGTTTCGACAGCTGATCCCGGTGCAATGCTCCGCAGTCACGAACCCGGCCCTGCGCCGGGTTCGTCATTTTCGGTTCGTCGATTCATTCGCAGGACCATTCGCCGTTCGCTGCTTTCCGGCACAGGTCGGGCGTCCCATATTTGTCCCAGAGTTCAGGCAGGTGGAAGGCTCTCAGGAAATCGGCGAATTCGGGCAAGGCGCGGATCGGCGCGCCCTGGCGCGTCCAGATCCAGATCATCGAGTCGATGCGCTCGCCCATTTCGCGATGACGGATGACGTCGAGTCCCTGGGCCGGTGCACCCAGTCGAAACAGGTACAGCGGCAGGGTCGGCAGTGCTTTCTTCGATCCCATCCGTGCAAGCACGGGCTGCAGCGCCTCGACGCCGGCTTGCCTGGCCGCGGCATCGCCGAACACGCCGCGGTGCACGGCCAGCAATTCCTCCGAGCTCATGCCGTAATCGAGCCCCATGCTGCCGGCGACCCACAGGCGCTCGGAGGTCGCGGCATCGCCGTGCAGCATCGCGATTTCCGACAGCGCGTTCGCGGTATTCGCGAGGCCGAGGTCGTAGGCGCGCTGCAACAGCGGTTCGGCGAGCGCGATGTCCCCGTCCTGCAGATACAACATGCCGCGCCAGCGCAGGACATTGGGCATCATCGGATCGAGCGCCAGCGCATGCTCGACCTGCGCCGTGCCTTGGCGGCGATAGCCCTTGGTCAGCAAGTTGAGCCCGTACCAGAAGCTGGCCGTGGGGTCGTTCGGGTTGATCCGCATCGCCTGCTCGAAGGCGTCGCGGCTCTCCACCAGCGTGTCGGAAAACTTGTCCAGCGTCGCGCCGCGCGCGGCCCATGCCTCCGCCATCGCCGCATCGAGTGCCAGCGCCTCGGCGGCATAACGCATGACCTGGGCATGTGCTTCGTTCAGATCCGCGTCGGTGTAGGACGCGAGGACTACGTGCATCGACGCCAGCCGCGCGAATGCACGCGCGTACTTCGGATCGAGTTCCACCGCGCGCTTCAGGGCGGCTATGGCATCGACGAAGCGGGTGCGGTCGCGCCGATTGAAAATCGAACTCGCCTGCAGGTACAGCTGGTAGGCCTCGGGATTCGTGGTGCCGGCGTCGACCAGTTGCGTGTTCTGGCGATCGCTGAGCAACAGCCGCATGCGCTCGGCGATGCTGCGGGCGATACGCTCCTGCAGCGCAAAGACATCCTGCAGGTCGCCATCGTAGTTCTCGGACCACAGCAGCTGGCTGTCACGGATCCGGGTCAGGCGCGCGCTGATGCGGACGCGGTCTCCCTGCTTGCGCACCGCACCTTCGAGCACCGTTGCGACCGCGAGTGCCTGTCCGATGTCGGCCAACGACGTGCTGCGGTCCTTGTAATACGACGACGACGCACGCCCTGCGACCTTCAGTCCCTGCACTTGTGCCAACGCATTCAGCAGTTCCTCGGCAATGCCGTCGGAGAAGTAGCCTTGATTCTTCTCCGGGCTGAGATCGTCGAAGGGCAGCACCGCGATCGATTTCTCGTCGGCCGCCGCCGATTTCGTGTCGCCCCCCTGCGCGGCCGCGGTCCCACTCGCCGGTTCGCGCTGCGGCGCAAGCACGAACTTGTCGAATGCGAAGTAGCCGAGCGCCAGCGTCATCACCAGCAACAGCATGCGATCCATTCGCCGTGCGGTTTGTGGCGCGATGGATTGCTCCGGCGCGACCTCGGCGTCGCGCTTCAAGCCGTCCGGCGTGAGTTCGAACACCCAAGCGAACACCAGCGCCGCGACGAAGCCGATCGCCAGCAACGCGACCAGCGACTTCATCACCCAGCCCGGCGCCTCGAACACCGGCAGCAACGTCGCCGCCACCTGCACGATCAGCCACGCCCCGACCAGATACAGCCCGGCCATGCGGATGACGTTGCGACGCTTGAGTTCGGCGAAAAGACTCATCGGGTGAAGGTCTCGCAGATGGCGATCAATCCGGGTGTCATCTTTTACCAGCCTGCACGTCGTTGGATGTCCTTGAAACGGCGATCCCCGAGCATCGCCGTCCAGACCGGGTCGCGATTCAGCCAGCGCAACCATTCATTGATGCCGCCGCGGTCGTCGACGGACGTTTCCAACCCATGCAGCGCGAGGTCGCGCTCGCCGAGGACTTCGTAGACGGCGGCGATGCGGTACTCGACGACATGCTCGCCACGCGCATCGCGATCGAGCAACTCCTCCAGCAGTTCGCGCGCTTCGTCCTTCTCGCCGGCATTGGCATAGGCGAGTGCCGGCAGGCCGATGCCGCCGGCATCGCCCTTCGGGGCGTCCGGCGTCGCGCGCATGGCTTCAATCAGCGCGGTATCGACGTTGCAGGACGAGTCGCTCAAATTGGCGTCACTCGCAGACATAGTCGCCCCGTGCATCCTTGTGGCATTGATCCGGCGGGCCGACCTCGTCCCAATACGAGGCTAGGCCAAACCGGCGCAAGAACTCGGCGAATTCGGGCAGTCGCCGGACCTCCGCCAACGGTGCACCGAACAATTCACCCATGACCAGGCCGTCGTTGGTGGTCGGTCGATCCTGCAGCAGCGCAAGGGCGCGCGCGGGTTCGCCCGCATGGATCAGGAAGTACGCCGAGACACCGCTGATGTGCGACGGTCGGGTCGCGAGATGGGCATCGATCCGGGCAAGCGCCTGGGACTTGGCCTCGGCGTCGCCGAAGCAGGCGCGCGCGAACAACTGTGTTGTCCCGGCCGGATACGCACTCGAAAAGTATTCGAGGCCGTCCGCCATGGCGGCGATGGCCGCCGCGGTATTGCCGCGCGCGCGCTCGAGTTGCCACTGGGCCATGCCGACAAATGAATGTCCGCCTTCGGCCGCGCGGCGCAACAGACGTTCGGCCTGCGCGAGTTCGCCGTCGGCCAGATGCTCTCTTGCACGCCAAAACAACGCATTGGGCAGCAGCGGGTCGAGCTGCAAGGTGCGGTCGAGCGCGGCAATGCCCTGCGTCCGATAACCGGATTGCGTCAGCGTGATCGCCCACCAGAAATTCGCGGTCACGTCGTCCGGCTCCAGTGCCAGTGCGCGCTTGAAGGCGGCGCCGCCTTCGCGAAGCTTGCGCTGGTACCGATACTTCAGACCGAGCGCCGCGTGCGGTTCGCCAAGCGACGGGTCGAGTTGCGACGCGCGCCCGGCGAATTCCTCGACAGCGTCGAGGGCCGCTTCGAACGCCACGGTGTCGGAATTCAGCGCCACCCCGTACAAGGACGCCAGGCGAGCGTAGGCGCGGGCGAAGTCCGGGTCGAGCGTGGTGGCTTGTTCGAGTTGCGCCATGGCCTCGGGGAAGCGCGCCGAATCGCGCCGGTTGAACGTGGCGCTGGCTTGCAGATACAGCGCATACGCATCCGCGTTGTCAGTGCCGACATTGACCAGGCGAACCTGCGGTCCTGCGTTCAATGCCACCTTCAATTCGCTGGTGACGCGCCGCGCGATGCTTTCCTGCAACGCGAAGATGTCGGCGTCGTTGCCATCGAACGTCTCCGACCACAGGTGGAAGCCGTCGCTGACGCGGATCAACTGCGCGGTGATGCGCAGGCGCTGGCCCTGTTTGCGCACCGAGCCTTCGAGCACGTGCGCGACACCGAGCGCAGTTCCGATCGTCGACAGCGGTTCGTTGCGGCCCTTGAAGTAGAACGACGACGTGCGCCCGGCCACCTTGAGGTCGCGCACCTGCGCCAGCGCATTCAGGATCTCCTCCGCGACACCATCGGAGAAATACTCGTTTTCCTTGTCGGCGCTCATGTTCGCGAACGCGAGCACGGCGATCGATTTCGGGTTCACGGTCGCTTCGACCTGCGCCGGCGCAGCGACCGTCGATGTCGCTGCCGCAGCGGCATCCGGCTGTGCGAACCAGATCCGCTCGATCGCCATCAACGCGATCACCGCGACGAGGCCAGCGACGATCATCCGGTCCATGCGCTTGCCGGTCTGCGGCGCGATCGACACCGCAGGATCGACGTCGGCGTCGCGCTTCAAACCTTCCGGCGTCAATTCGAACACCCAGGCGATGACCAGTGCCGGCACGAACCCGATCGCGAGCAACACGACCACACTGCGCGCCATCCATTCCGGTGCGTCGAACAGCGGCAACACCGTGGCCGCGACCTGGGTGACCAACCACGCCCCGACCAGGTACAGCCCGGCCATGCGGATCACGTTGCGGCGGCGCAGTTCGGCGAGGAAGCTCATTGCTTCTCCGCAACGAGGCTGGCCATGTATGCGCGATAGCTCGGCGACTGGCCGTAGAGCTTGTCGTAGTAGGACTTGAAGGCGCGCAGTGTGCCTCGAGGGGTACCGTTGAGCGCATCGATGGTCGTTGCCTTGCTGCGCCAGGCGGCTTCGGGGTCGCCCAGGAACCGCCACAGGTCGGCCAGGTATTCGGCCAACCTGGTTTGCTCTTCTAGACTGGCAACCGGTGCGGCGTTGGCCTCGCGCGCCCAGCCGGCGGCCATTTCGCGATCGCCTGCGAGCGCGGCAATGGCGCCTGCGTCCGCATACCACGCTGCCACCTGTCCGCGTGGTGCCGGTCGGCCCTCGGCGATCGCGGCCTTGACCACGTCAAAGGCGCGCGCTGCGAGTGCCTGCGCCTCGCTGCTTCGTCCGACCAGTTGCAACAAGTCGGCTTGTTCGGCATCGAGTCTGGCATTCGTGATCGGATTGGCGCCGCGACGCTCGGCACGCACGGCGAGCGCGCCTTCGATGTCGCCGGTGACGAATCGGGCCATGGCGACCATGCCGGGTGCATTGGGCTCGGAGTGCGAGCTGAAGCGACGTCCGTAATCCAGCATCGCGTTGATGTCGCCGCGCTGGTTCAACTTCGCCGCTGCGAGCCAGTACGCATTGGACTCGTCTTCGGGAAACTTGCGTACTGCCTGTTCACCCAGGGCGATCTCCTCGTCATAGCGACCCAGCGCATGCAGCGCGAACATGGTCTCGGTGTAGGTCACCGGGACTTCCGGATCCAGCGCATGCAAGCGGCGGGTAGCCACCAGGAATTCCTCGTTGCGACCGAGTCGCTTCAAGCTGCTGGAAATGCCTCGGAGCACCTCTGTGTTGCCAGGCAACTCCATTTCGGCCGCGCGGAACTTCTCCAGCGCCGCCGCGTAGTTCCGGTCCACGTTGTACAGCAGTTGCGCTTGCGCGAGCAGACTGTCGGGGCGGCCTGGCCAGCGCTGCTCGATGTCGGCGACCAGGTTGCGGGCCAGGTCGACGAAGCGGTTGTCCGGGTCTTCGCCGAACCAATACATGCGTCCATAGGCATCGGCCAGCCGCATGCGCGCCTGAAGGAAATCGGGATCCGCCGCGACTGCGGGTTCGAGCAAGGCAATCATCACCGGGAAAGTGGCCGCGCCGCGCCATACCCGGCGTTCTTCAATCGCGCGCAAGTACAAATCATAGGCCACCTGGTTTTTCGTCGGCCGGTCGCCCAGGTTTGCTTGCACCTTCGGGCTCAGCGAGATTTCGAGTTGCCCGGCAATCGCGATGGCGATCTCGCTCTGGATCGCGAACACATCGTCGAGCTTGCGGTCGTAATTCTCTGCCCAGACATGATTGTCGGTCGCCGCATCGATCAGCTGCACGGTGACCCGGACCTGATCCCCGGCGCGGCGCACGCTGCCTTCGAGCACATGGCTGACGCCGAGTCGCTGGCTGATCGCGCTGACTTCGAGCCCTTCCTTCGCGATGCGTTCCATCGAGGTGCGCGAAATCACGCGCAGCTCGCCGATGCGCGAGAGCTTGGTCAACACTTCTTCGTGGATTCCACCGGCGAAGAAGGCGTTGTCAGGGTCCGGACTCAAGTTGTCGAACGGCAAGACTGCGACGCCGCGGACGATGTCCTTGCCGGTTGTGGTCGTCGCGGCTGGCAGGGCGGGGCTATCCGCCGCAGCGACGGGTGCTTGCGGACGCGCGGACAGTACGAACTTGTCAAAAGCGAAATAGCCGAGCGCCAAGGCCATCACCAACAGCAGCATGCGATCCATGCGGCGCGCGGTCTGTGGTGCGATCGACTGCCCAGGTGCAACTTCCGCATCGCGCTTCAAACCTTCCGGCGTCAACTCGAACACCCAGGCGATGACCAGCGCCGGCACGAACCCGATCGCGAGCAACACGACCACACTGCGCGCCATCCATTCCGGTGCGTCGAACAGCGGCAACACCGTGGCCGCGACCTGGGTGACCAACCACGCCCCGACCAGGTACAACCCGGCCCTGCGGATGACGTGCGGGCGGCGCAGTTCGGCGAGAAAGCTCATGGATGGCCAGTTCCTTGCGCATCGACGCCGCATTCGAAATCGCTGTCGCCCAACGACCTGCAGATCGGTGGCCAGCCCTTTTCGCGCCAGTACGCGACGAAGCCGTATTCGACCAGCTTCGCCTTCACCAGCGGATCGCGCAGCATGGCGTGACCCGCCGGCATGCTCATATGAAGCCGGGCAAAGTAGTACTGCTTCCCTGAGACGCCGATCTCCTCGACAAAGCGCCCGTGAGCAGCAACGTCCCCGCGCAGGATGTAATAGAACGTCTGCCCGACGAGGGTTTCTCCGCCAAGCACGGTCGCGACCCCGGCTTCATCGACGCCAGGCTCGCGCAGCGCCCAGGCGAGCAGGAGCTCGTGCGCCTGGATCTGCTCGGGTTTGATGGGTTTCAGTTCGGCCAATGCGGCGCGCGCTTCTCCCACACGACCGTGCGCCAGCGCGGACGAATAGGGCAAGTACCAGCCGAGCGTGCTGTCGGGAAACTTGCTGCGCAACATTGGCGTGAGCTTGGCGATGTCGGCACGGCGGTCCTGGGCGATCACCACATCGCGCATCCGTACCCAAGCGATGATGAAGAGCGGATCGAGTTTCACGAGCTTGTCGGTCTCGCGGCTGGACTCTTCCACTCGGCCGACCATGAACAGCAATTCGGCATAGTCCTCGAGCGCGTCCGGGTAGCCTGGATCAAGCTCGATGGCGCGCAAGTAGTGACGTTCGGCGTCCGAGAACTTCAGGCGTGCCCGCGCCATGTTGGCCAGCGCATGTTCGCTGGCTGCGGCATTCGGCTCCAGTTCGACCGCGCGCTGCGCTGCGTCTGCTTCGCACGCGAGGCTCTGCTGCAGTTGCGCCGGCGTCAGTTTATTGTTCGCGTGCCAGGCCTCACAGGCCAGCGACAACGACGACCAGGCGGCTGCGAGTCCCGGTGCCTTCTGCGTCGCCGCCTGGAAGTACGCGATCGCCGCAGGCACGTCCGTGCGTGCGCGCAGCAGCGCGCGGCCCTTCAGATATTCGTCGTAGGCGGCCGGATCGATTGCGGCACGCCCCGCGCCCGGTGCATCGACGCCCAACGACACCTTCAGCGCTGCGCCGATGCGCGCCGCGATCTCGTCCTGCAGCGCGAACACGCTGTCGAGCTTGCGATCGTAGGATTCCGACCAGACATGGAAGCCGTCGGCCACGCGGATCAACTGTGCGGTGATACGCACCTGATCGCCATCGCGCCGGACGCTGCCTTCGATGATATGGCCGACGCCGAGTGCGCGACCGATCTCGCGCACGTCGCCCGACTTGCCCTTGAACTGGAACACCGAGGTGCGCGCGACCACCTGCAATCGCGGGACCTTCGCGAGCACGTTCAACAGCTCTTCGGTCATGCCGTCGGAAAAATACTCCTCGTCGGCCTTGCCGCTCATGTTCGCGAACGGCAGCACGGCGATGGAGTGCTCGCTCGCAGTCGGCGCGACCGCCGTCGTTTCGGCCGACGCAGCGTTGCGCTGAGGCGCCATCACGAACTTGTCGAAACCGAAATAGGCCAGCGCCAAAGCCAGCACCATGATGATCGTGCGATCCATCCGCCGCGCCGTCTGCGGCGCGATGGATGGATCAGGCGCGACCTCGCCATCGCGCTTCAAGCCTTGCGGCGTCCATTCGAACACCCAAGCGAATACGAGCGCCGCGAAGAATCCGATCGCCAGCAACGCAACCAGCGCCTTCATGACCCACGTCGGCGCGTCGAACACCGGCAGCAGGGTCGCCGCAACCTGCGTGATCAGCCACGCCCCGACCAGGTACAACCCGGCCATGCGAATGACGTTGCGGCGTCTGAGTTCGGCGAGGAAACTCATGCGAGGACTCGCAACCCGCTGACGTTCGCGAAGTCGCGGTCATGGGTCACCAGTGCATCGGCATTGATGGCCAGCGCGCTGGCGAGCTGGATCGCATCCGGCAGCTTGAGGCCATAGCTGCCGCGCAGGCGTGCGGCGCTCTCGGCGATGTCGACGCCGAGTTCGACGACGTGCCACGCTTCCATGACCGCGCGGTAGCGTCTGGCCAGTGCTTCTTCGCCTGCCTTGAGCGGACCGGTCAAGACCTCGGCGATCGTGACGGTGGTGACCGCGAGCTGGATCTCGCCATTTGCGTGGCGCGCGAACAGCGGCGCGAAACGCGCAGCGAATTTGCCGTGGCCCTCGAGCGTGTAGATGATCGGCGCGCTGTCGACCAGCAACAGTGCGCCCTCGGGAAGTGCGCTCGCGTCTAGCGATTCCATTCGTCGCGCAGCTTCGCAACCGTCTTTCCGCTGTCCTTGCCCCACAAACCGCGACCGCTGCCGGCCAGCACCAGCAAGGACGCCGGCTTGCGTTGCTGCAACGCGATCGCGGGCACCACCGCGGCGACGGCGCGACCGTGACGCGTGATGATGGTGCTGTGCCCTGCGGCGGCCGCAGCGAGGATCGCCGGCAGTTGCTGCCGCGCTTCCTCGGCCCCCTTCGAATCAGTCTTGCGGCGCGCTTTCATGCCAGTACTGTACGGACTGTACGGAATAGCGTCAACGCTGGCGTCGGGCGTTGCAGCACCACCCGTCGCGACACGATTCGAAGCACCCCAGCATTGCGGATGACATTGCGGCGGCGCAGTTCGGCGAGGGAGCTCATGGCGCGGCTTCCCTCAGCGGCGGATACCGAATCGCCACTGGCGGCGGCCAGGACAGCCCGGACTCGGCCAGTCGCGCCTTGAAGTTGGGTGTCGCTTCCAGATCGAACGGCGCGCCGCAGCCGCAATACGTCACTGCGATGGCGAGCAGCAAGCCGCCGGCCGGGCGCGCATCGAGCAGCGTCGCGTAGCGATTGGCCGCCGCACGGTCGCCGTACAGCGCTGCTTCGACCAGTTCCACGATCTGCCACTGCCGGTTCTTGTCGTCATTGCGGTTGCCCGGGCCGATCCATGCACGCGCCTGTGCACGATCGAGACCGCGCAGCCTGGCCACCTGCATCGCCGTGCCATAGTCACTCGCACTCAGGCCGTTCAGTGATGCTGGCAGTTTCGCCACCTCATCCAGACGACCCAGCATGGCCAGAGCGAGGAATTCCTGTGCCCTGCGCGCCGTCGTCGGCGCGTAAGTGCGCCACTGTGCATGGACGATCTGGATGCGCTCGGGTTTGCCGATGGCACGTGCTACCCATCCACGCGTGTTCCAGTTGATCGAGTTCAGGGGATCGCAGACCGTCGCGCGCTGCAACACGGGCTCGAGTGCTTCGCCATACCCGAATGCGCTGGCGAATACCGGCATCCAGTTCGGCGCACTGCAGCCCGGCTGCGTCAGCGCATTCGACAGCCGGTCGGCGATGCCGCGCCAATCGTCGCTGAGCATCTGTCGCTCGGCCAACGCGAACTCGCGGCTCTGCGCATCGGGGCCGGTGGCAGCGGCACGCTCCAGCGTTTGCAGGACGGCGCGTTGGGCGTCCTTCCGTTCGGCGACGCTGGTGTTGTCGTCGATCAGCGTGTGTTCGTAAAGGTCGGCCTTGGCGTAATGCGCCATCGCGTAATTCGGTTCCAGCGCGATGGCCTGGTCGAACTCCGCGTTCGCCAGGCGCAGGCTTTCGAGCAAGCCGATCTTCGTGTCACGGTGCGCTTCGAGATAGACCTTCCATCCTTTCTGATAGTGGATGAAGGCATCGACATTGCCGACGCCGGCCTTGCGCATGGTCTCGCGCTGCTCGTCGTCGAGCAGCACATTGAGCGTGGCGGCCACGTTCTCGGCGATGTCGAGTTGCACCGCCAGCGTGTCCTGAAGCGTGCGGTCGTAGGTTTGCGACCACAGATGGATGCCGTCGCTGGTGCGGATCAGCTGCGCGGTGATGCGCGCGCGTTCGCCGCCGCGGCGAACGCTGCCCTCGAGCACGCTGGCGACGCCGAGTTTTCCGCCGATGCTGCGCAGGTCTTCATTCTTGCCCTTGAACTGGAACGAGGACGTACGCCCGACTACCTGCATGCCATCGATGCGTGCCAGCGAATTCAGGATTTCCTCGGAAAGACCGTCGGCGAAGAACTCGTCGTCCACCGCGCTCGACATGCTGACGAACGGCAGCACCGCGATCGATTTGTGGCCGATGACGGCCGGTGCCGCCACGGGCGCTTCGGCCTTCGCCTGTTCGGTGGCACTGACGATTGACGCCGCCTCACGCTTCGGCGCGAGCACGAACTTGTCGAACGCGAAGTAGCCGAGCGCCAATCCCATCACCAGCAACAGCATGCGATCCATGCGCCGCGCCGTCTGCGGCGCGATCGATTCGGCGGCGGGGACTTCGGTATCGCGCTTCAAGCCTTCCGGCGTCATCTCGAACACCCAGGCGAACACCAGCGCCGCGACGAAGCCGATCGCCAGCAACGCAACCAGCGCCTTCATCACCCAGCCCGGTGCCTCGAACACCGGCAGCAGGGTCGCCGCGACTTGCGTGACCAGCCACGCACCGACCAGATACAGCCCGGCCATGCGGATGACGTTGCGGCGGCGCAGTTCGGCGAGGAAGTTCATCGTGCCGTCTCCGATTGCTCGCGCGCCATCATGCTCTGCAAGATCGGTTTGTAGTTGCCGATCACGTTCAGGGCCACGCCCTGGTTGGCCACCCAGAAACGCAGTTCCGGCAAGAGTGTCGCGTCTTTCAGGTAGCCGTCGAGCACGGCTTGCGCTTCGGCTTCGGAGATCGGCGAATCGCAATCAGGCAGTTGCTGTTCGGTCGGGCTCGGCTGCAGCCAGCACTGTGTCCAGATGTGGTCGGCGACGATCTGTGGGGTCAGTCCGCGCACGATCTTGCGGTATTCCGGTTGCATGGCGAACAGGTAGGCGGTGCCCGAACCGTTCTCGAGGTAATAACTCGACATGGCATCGCGCAGGCGCTGGTCGCGGATCAGGCCCAGTTCGCCGCCGCTGCGCATTTCCTGGTAGGTCGAATCCGCGGTGACCCATTGCCAGAGCTGGCTGGCCTGATAGAACGCCAGCACCGTTTTCCACGCGGAACCGTCGACCAACTCGCCGGTTTCGGCGTAGCGGATGGCGTGCTTGCCGTGATCGATCACCTGCCGCCAGAAAATCTCGCGACGCTCGATCGACTGCAGGTCCGACGCGAAGTTGCCATGCACACGCGCCAGGTAGGCCCGCGCCTTCGCATCCTCGACCCGCGCCTCGTTCCAGTTCGCCACCTGGATGCCGAGAAAAACACCCAGCACGAGCAACACGAACTCGATCGCGATGCTGGTCCAGTTCTGCTCTTTCAATGCTTGCGCGAAGCGGCGCAGGATCATGGCGCCGCTCCCAATTCCCGATCGATGGCAGCAATCGCCTTGCTGGCCTCGCCATTCGGATCGCCAAGGTATTTCACGATTGGCACGATCGTGGACGTCCATTGCGTGAGGGTCGGCTTGATGTCGACGTGCGCGCGGAGCGCCTCCACCGCACGCGCCGCCTGTTCCTGCGGAATGCCGGCCGGGCAGCGGTTGTTGAAGGTCTCTTCACCGCCAACGCCTTCATGACAGTCGGCCCACATCGCCTGTTGCGCATGCGCCGGGATCAGCCCCCGCGCCAGCAGTCGATACGCCGGCCGTTCATTGGAAATGCTGTTGATGCTGGCGAACTGCGCGTAATAGCGCTCAAGCACGAGGGCCACCGCGCGTGTGCGCGGCAATCCGATGCGGCGCATCTCGGCATACGTCGTCTGCGTGACGCCGACATCGATCCATTGCGATGCGTGAAAGAAATCGACGAGCAGTCGCCAGCACTGGTCCTCGGCGCAGGGTCGATCGGCTTCCAGGAATGCCAACGCACGCTCGCCGGCGGCGTTCACATCGCTGTAGAACACCCTCCGGGAGTGGGTGACTTCGATGTCCTTCTCGATCTCTGCTTTCAGGTTGCGCAGATGATCACGTTCGAGCGCATCGAGCGCCCGCGCCTCGTTCCAGTTCGCCGCCTGGATGCCAAGAAACACGCCGAGCACGAGCAACACGAACTCGATGCAGATCGCGGTCCAGTTCTGTTCCTTCAGCGATTGCGCGAGACGGCGCATGATCATGGCGCAGCCCCTTGGGAATGCGCGATGGTGCCAAGCTCGCGCTCCAATTCGGATTGAGCGATGCGCAAGTGTCGGGCGATTGTTCGACTGATGCCAGATCGGCGATGTCTTTGCGTGCTCGCCAAAGCGCCCTGAAAAGCTCCGCCCGGAAGGCGTTGGCGCTGAAATCGAGTTCCATTCCTCAACGCACGGTGCAGGAGAGGCGTCTTGTGTCGCTCGGGCATGTGCGATCAAGTTGGATTCGCGGCCACGGATGCAGTGGCGACCTGGGCGATCTTGGCGGCATAGACCTTGTCCTGATAATCCGAATCGCGCGCCAAGCCATTCAAGATGTCGCGGATTTTCGAATTTCGAATGATGGAAAACTTTCCGGACGAGAGCATCTCGTCCATCGTGTTCAACACGAACACCGACGGCGCGACGCGCCGGACGTCAGCAGCGCGTCGAGAGCGGGCATCCTTCTCGGAATCAGCCAGTTCCCTGCGCCGCAACCGATTCAACACCATGCTGATAGCCGTCCTCGCACGGTCAGCCGCGTTGCGTTCAATTGGTCGGTATCGATCGAGATGCGGATGTCGGTCAGGATGCGCTCGAGATAAACCCGCTCCAGTTGGCGCTCGGCGCGTTCATTCACCCATTGCTGCGCCTCGATGCCGAGGGCCACACCGAGCACGAGCAACACGAACTCGATGCAGATCGCGGTCCAGTTCTGTTCCTTCAACGATTGCGCGAGACGGCGCAGGATCATGGCGCGTTCTCTTTCTCGATCATGTCGAGGAGTTCCCTGTAGCGTTTCTGCATCCGGCCCGAGTCGGACAGGGCGTCGTAAGTGTAGTTGCGCACCGCGCCGACGGCTGTGTGGAAGCGCCGATCCTTGCATGCGACGTCGAAGTCGATATCCAGCTGGTCCCATTCGAGGCGCTGCGCGTCTCCGATCGTGGCATCGACGGCGAAGATCACATTACTGTCCACGTACGCGATGTGCGGATCCATGCGCACCGAGATCAGCTTGGACACCCCCTCGTGCGAATCCTGCCTACGCACGGTTTCGCTGAGCGCCCGCCGCAATTCGGCATTGCCAATCAACCGCAGCCGCCGCTGTCGCGCAGCTCGTCGAAGGTCGTGCGCACCAGCCTTGCGGGCATGGTCTTCCCCAGGCGGTACAGGCCGTTCGCGAATTGATTCCGATCCGCCTCGGGCAGCTTGCAGGCGCGCAGACGGTCGAGCACCAGGTCGGCGTTACGGGCGCCTTCCGTCATGAACTCGGCATTGGACTGCGTGAGCTTGATCGACAAGCGCAGGTCTTCTTCCAGACGTTGCATCGAATCGCGCGATTCGCCGCGCTCGATCATCGAGCTGTTCCAGTTCGCCGCCTGGATGCCGAGGAACACGCCGAGCACGAGCAGCACGAACTCGACACTGATCGCGGTCCAGTTCTGTTCCTTCAACGATTGCGCGAGACGGCGCATGATCATGGCTTCGTCCTTTGCCCTATGTCGTCGACGACGTGTTCGGCGGCCGCGCGCAGGTCATTCATCAGCTTCAAGTGGCGATTGGTGTAGAGCCAGTAGTTCTTCGCTGCGGCGAGCAAGGCGGGGTGATCCGCGAACGCGGCGATCATCTGCGGAGACGTCATCGCGTCCACCGGCGACAGGCCCGCTTGCTGCTGGGCGTCGACCAGTTTGACGCGATTGATCTCCAGCGCTGCCTCGAAGGTGCGCACCTTGTCGACGCTGCTGTAGTAGGACTGGATCGCGCGCAGGAGCGCGTCGTCGCGGATGACGCCGATGCCGCCGGTGTTGATCATGGTGTCGTAGGCGAGGCGGTTTCCGTCGAGCGTCGTCAGGATGAACATCGCGATGCCGATGCTGTTCGGATCGTCGGCCGCAAACGCCGGCGTCGGCTCGATCTCGATGCGCCCGCGCGCCGAGTCGAATCCCGAGGGCAACGGCGCGCCGGTCGCCTGTGTCAGCAAGTAGCCCATCGCCGACAAGCGCAAGGTCGACACGCGCTTGACCTCGTCGATCTCGTCGATGTCGCTCCGAAGGTCCTGCATCAGACTGGCGAGATACACGGCTTCGCGCGAACGGTCACCGCGCGCTTCGTTCCAGTTCGCGGCCTGGATGCCGAGAAACACACCCAGCACCAACAACACGAACTCGATCGTGATTGCGGTCCAGTTCTGTTCCTTCAGGGATTGGGCGAGGCGGCGCAGGATCATGGCGCTTCCCCGAAGATTTCGGCTTTGCGCTCGAACGTACTGCGCATGTTTGCGGCCAAATTGGCCAGGTGCGAATCCAGATCGACGACCCGCTTGCTGAGTTGACGCAGAATTTTCGGGTCCGCGCGCAGTGCGTTGGCCGCCGCATCGATATCGTCCGCAGGCAGTTCGGTGGTGCAGGGATAGTCGATCACGTGATCGCGGTCGATCTTGCCGTCGATCTCGATGAAGCGGTCGCCGCACCGGCTTGCCAATGTGCGTTGCACGTCGTGGGGAATGCCCTCCCGGAACAGGACCCGATAGCGCGATGCGATGCTGTCCCGCTCCAGCAGTTCCAGCGAGTTCAGGCGATACACCGCGAGCGCCAGGTTCAGCATGGTTCGATCCTCGATCAGGCCGAGGTTGCCAGTGGCGATCAGTTCGTCGTACGTGGTGCGGAAGCTGGGTGCTGCCCGGTACTGGGTGGCACGATAGGCATTGATCAGCAAAGCCTCATTCGAGAGCGGGAGCTTGCCGGTCAGCGCGTTCGCACTTGCCTCGGTGGCCGCTTGCACGTCCCGGTAATACTCCTGCAGGAACAGGTAACGCTGGGCTTCGCGGCGCAAATCGTCCTTCAGCCGCTCGGAGAACACACCGGATTTCTCGCCGGTCTGGCGCGCCTCGTTCCAGTTCGCCGCCTGGATGCCGAGAAACACGCCGAGCACCAGCAGTGCGAACTCGATGGTGATCGACGTCCAGTTCTGTTCCTTCAATGCTTGCGCGAAGCGGCGCAGGATCATGGCGCGGCTCCCAATTCGGACTGGCGCGCCTTGATCAAGGTGGCGATACGCTGATGCTGTTCGAGCATGCTGCGCGCACCGCGCAAGCGCGAGTCGGTGAAGAAGGATCGGTAGAGCAGCACATTGGCGAATTCCTGCGACTTCATGATGTGCGGCGTCACGGGGTCGGAAGCGCCCTCCTTCAGCCAGGGGATGTTCGGCCTGCCAGCCCGGTTCGGCTGCCGGAACACGCCGGCCATGTCGATATTCCTGATCAGAAGCGGATCGGAAAACAGATACGTGGTCTGCACTTCGTCGGCCTGATCGCGCAGCGCGGTGGCGACGTTCGCGCTCAGCGATTGCAACTCGGTCTCCAGCGACGGGCTGTGGATGACCGACATCCGGCCCGAGCTCTTCAAGGTCTCGAACGTCACCGCGTTGATGTCGACTTGCGCCAGGTAAAACAGGCCGGACAGCACGAGCTGTTCGCGTTCTGCCGGAGGCAACGTCGCCTCCGGGTCGGTGGCGAACGCATGCAGCTTCTCCCTTGCGGCCTGCTGCTCCTCCATCCGCTGGATCATGTGCTGCAGCGAACCGATCGAATAGTCGACGTCCTTCTGCAATCCGCCCAGATAGCCGATTTCCGCGATCCGCTCGTTTCGTTCCTCGTTCCAGTTCGCGGCCTGGATACCTAGAAACACGCCACGCACCAGCAATACGAATTCGATCGTGATCGAGGTCCAGTTCTGCTCTTTCAGATGTTGTGCGAGGCGGCGCAGGATCATTTGGCGACACCCGCATTGGGATAGAGGATGTTGGTGGCGGGCAGCTTGCGGTACTCGCGCCAGTCTGCAAACGGCAGGTCGTGCAACGTACAGAAGTGCGCAATGCCGGAGAAATCGACCCCGACCGGTTGCTCGCCGGAGGCGTTCATGAAGCGCTCCACCATGGCTTCCGGCGGAGCGAGCCCGGCATCGGCGATCAGCCGCATCCGCTGACGCGCATTCAGGGCATCGTACGCCGCGATGGATCGCAAGTTGTTGATGTCGGCGAGCAGGCTGGTGCGTACCCCGGGATCCAGCGGGATCGCGTCTCGCATCAGCAGCAAGCGCCCGCCCAGACGTCGCTCATCCGACTGGGATTCACGCGACAACACCAGACCGTCACTGATGCGTCCGAACACCGCCTGTCGCTGCGTATCGAAATGCGACGCGGTGCCATCGGCCAGCAGCGCACCCCAGACCGGGAAGCGCCAGGGACGGTTGGGCATGTACACCACCCGTTGAAGGTCCAGCACCGTCGCCACCGGCATCGGCGGCAAGGTCTCCCCGCTTTCGATGACGGCCCTGGCCATCGCCGCCAACTGGGCATCGACGCAGGGCTGTCCGGCCGCCTTCTCCGCCGACCACAAGAACGCCCAGGCGACATCGCCCTGCAAGCGGGCTTCGGCGTCTTTCACCTTGTTGCGCCAGTTCCATTCCTCCACCGCCTCGGTGGCCGCGAGCGCGATCGCAACGCCCAGCACCACGATCAGGATTTCGCTCCAGAACGCCGGCCAGCCCATCGATGGCGAGAAGCGCTGCCAGCGCGAGCGGCGCGGCGGAGTTTCAGGCGAAGTCGTTTTCTCGCCGGAAACACTGGTTGGGGTCATTTGCCCTCTCCTGCTCGGGGAGCGCCCACCGTGAAGACGACGTCCCGGTAGTCGCGCCAGTCTGCAAGCGGCAGCCCTTGTTTCTTGCAGTCGGGCACCGCACCGGAGAAGTCGCTGCCGGAAGGATGCTTCCCTTCGGCATTGAGGAAGAGTTCGACCACTTCTTCCGAAGGCGCACTGCCGGCGTCGGCAATCAGGCGCATCCGCTGCCGCGCGTAAAGCCTTTCGTTGCCCCACAAGGATCGCAGGCGATTGATATTGGTCAGCAGGTCGGCGCGGACCACCGGATCGAGCGCGATCGGATCGCGCATCACCAGCAGGGCCCCATCCAGGCCCCGGGACTCCGCTTCGTAGGCACGCGCCTGCACCATGTCATGGCTGATGCGCCCCAGGATCGCTTGCCGCTGCGGCGGGAAATGGCTCGCGGTGCCGTCGGCGAGCAGTGCCTCCCAGGTCGGGAATCGGTAGGGGCGCGTGGGCATGCGCACCACCCATTGCCGGTCCAGCGCGGTGCCGACCGGCAGGGGCTGCAGCGTGTCCCCGCTATCCAGCACGTTGCGGCTCATCGCCGCCAGTTGTGCGTCCACGCAGGGCTGGGTGACCGATTTCTCCGCCGACCACAGGAACACCCAGGCGATGTCGCCCTGCAAGCGTGCCTCCGCATCTTCCACCTTGTGGCGCCAGTTCCAGTCTTCCACGGCTTCGTTCGCAGCCAGAGCGATCACGACACCCAGCACCACGATCAGGATCTCGCTCCAGAACGCCGGCCAGCCCATCGACGGCGAGAAGCGCTGCCAACGCGAGCGGCGGATCGTTGGTTCAGACGAAGTCGTCTCTTCGCCGGGGCTACTGGGTGCGGTCATGGGGACTTCACCGGAGCGGGCGAGATGCTGCTCACGACGGTCTCGCGAATGTCGCGCCAATCCGCCATTGGCAGTTCGTGTTCCTTGCAGAACTTCACCGTACCGGAGGCCTTGCAGTTCGGATCGCCACGTGATTCAACATCCGGCGCGCTGCCCCCAGCGAGCAAACTCGACATCATTTGTCGGCTGGTGATCGAATTCGCAAGACTCAGTCGGCGCAACAATTCGATATCCGCCAGCAATGACATGCGCACCCCGGCATCCAGCGCAATCGGGTAGGACATCGCCATCTGGCGCCCGATCAATTCGTCGAATTCGAGCCTGACGGCACGCATCCTCGCAGCGCTTTCACTGGTCGCACCGTAGAGATCCTGCGACTGCTGGCTGAAATGGGTCGCGGTGCCGTCGCTCACCAACGCATCCCACGCCGTAAATCGCCAAGGACGGGTGGCCAGGCGCAGGACGAATTTGGGGTTTTGCGGGATCGAAGCGTCCGAAAATACAGGTGCGGGGTTTAGGACGGCGTCACTCGCCATCACATTGGCGGCAAGGCGATCCAGTTGCGCGTCGACGCAGGGATAGGTGGCGAATTGCTCGGCGCTCCAGACGAACAGCCGGAGCGTATCGGCGCGAAGCCGAACTTCGCCATCGCGCACCTTGTTGCGCCAACTGAAGTCCTGCACCGCCTCGCTTGCCGCGAGCGCGATCACGACGCCGAGCACGACGATCAGGATCTCGCTCCAGAACGCCGGCCAGCCCATCGACGGCGAGAACCGCTGCCAGCGCGAGCGGCGCGCGGGTTGCGGCGCGGATGTTGTTGGCTGCGCTGCTTCCGGGGCCTCGTTCATGGCGTCTCCTTCGCGATACCGACGAAGCCTTCGAATACATCGCGATTGTTGCCGGTCAGGTCGGCCAGCCGCGTTTCCAGATCTGCGACGCGCAAGCGCAGGAAACGCAGCGTCTGCGGATCAGCGCGTAGTGCCTCGGCAGCGGCGTCGACTTCGGCGTCGGGCAGGCCGGATTCGCAGGCATAGTCGATGACGTGGTCGAAGTCGGTGTAGTCGCCGGGCAGGATGTAGCGATCGCCGCACTGCTTCGCCAACGCTCGTTGCGTGTCGTTCGAGACACTCATCCGGAACAGCGCACGGTAGGGCGACTCGACGCCCTCCTTCACCGTGGCGTCGATCGTGACGACGCTGTAGGCGCGCACCGCGAGATTGAGCAGCTTGCGATCCTCGATCAAGCCGACGTTGCCGGTGGATATCAGTTCGTCGTAGGTCGCGCGTCGGCTCGCGCCCTGCTTGTACTGGGTGGCGCGATAGGCGTGGACGAGAAAGACCTCGTTCGACAGCGGCGCCTTGCCACTGAGCGCATCGGCGGCGGCTTCGGTGGCATCACGGACATCGCGGTAATACTCAAGCAGGAACTGGTAGCGCCAGGCTTCCGCCTTCAAGTCCTCCTTCAGTCGCGCCGTGAACACCTCGGCCTTGGCGCGGGTCAACCGGTCTTCGTTCCAGTTCGCGACCTGGATGCCGAAGAAGACGCCGAACACCACGATGACGAAGTCGATGCCGATCGCGGTCCATTCCTGATGACGGACATGCTCGATCACACGACGAAGGATCATGATTGCCCCCTGAGACCCGGGTCGGAGTATGTCGGGATCATCGAGCCATTGCATTCGCCGCACGGAAGTTTAGGATCGCGGTCACGGCGGGCGATGGTCGCCTGCTGCAGCACCCAGCGGAGAGCGCACGATGGCCAAAGGCATGGAACAGAAGAAGCAAGCCAAGAAGGCACCGCAGAAGACCGCCAAGGAAAAGAAAGCGGCCAAAGCGGCCAAGAAAGCGAGCAAGTAAGTACGCCGCTACAATGACGACGCCCGGGCTCACCGGGCGTTTCTTTTTGCCGCGATGACGAATGTTTCACCCTGGCGCCTGTGCGTCGCCCCAATGATGGAATGGACGACGAGTCCTTGCCGCATCTTCCATCGCCTGCTGTCGCCGCATGCGCGCCTGTACACCGAGATGGTGCATGCGAACGCGGCCATCCATGGTGATCGCGCGCGCCTGCTCGGCTTCGAGGCGATGGAACATCCGGTCGCGCTGCAACTCGGCGGCTCGGAGCCTGAACTGCTCGCGCAAGCGGCCCGCATCGGCGAAGACGTCGGTTACGACGAAATCAATCTCAACTGCGGCTGCCCGAGCGAACGCGTGCAGTCCGGCGCGTTCGGCGCTTGCCTGATGCGCGAACCGGAACTCGTTGGCGATTGCGTCGCCGCGATGCGCGCGACTGTGAAGATCCCGGTCACGGTGAAATGCCGCATCGGCGTCGACGGACAGGACGATGACACCGACCTGTTCCGCTTCGTCGACACCGTGCACCGCGCCGGTTGCGACGTGTTCGTCGTGCACGCGCGCAAGGCCTGGCTGAAAGGCCTGAGCCCGAAGGAAAACCGCGAGATTCCGCCGCTGAACTACGACCGTGTGCGCCGACTGCGCGCCGAATTCCCGCAACTGACGATCGTGCTGAACGGCGGGCTCGCCTCGCGCGCGGCGGTCGCCGACGTGATCGGCGACTTCGACGGCGTGATGCTCGGCCGCGCCGCATACCATGAGCCCTACCTGCTCGCGGAACTCGAGCGCGACCTGTTCGACCCGACTTGTGCCCTGCCCGATCGCGCCGACGTCCTGCACGGCCTGCGCCCCTACATTGACGCCCGCCTCGCCCGCGGCGAATCGATCGCCCATTTCACCCGCCACCTGCTTGGCCTGTATCAAGGCCTGCCCGGCGCCCGCCGCTTCCGTCGCGTACTCAGCGAAAACGCGCACCGACCCGGCACCGATTTCGGACTGATCGAACAGGCGCTGGTCGAAATCGCCGGGATTCGGGCCGCGGCCTGAGACTTGGCGACTCGGTAGCGTTCGCGCACAATCGGGCGCAGGTCGCGTCCCTCCCCGCGGCCGGGTTGATCCGATGTCCTCCCCTGTTCCCGATCAGGCCGCGACCCGCGGCCTGTATGCCGACCCTGTCGCCTTTCGCGAGGCGTTGCAGCGGCTTGCGCCGGCGCTGGACCGGCCGGCCACGGCCCGTGGGGCATTCTTCGTGCAGCCCGATCATTTCGCCCTGGCCGAGGAATCGGCGACCGACAACCGCTACATGGCCACCGGTGCGGTCGACCGGGCACGCGCGCTGCGCGAACATGCCGGGCTGGTCGAATCGATCGGTCGCGTGATCGCGACGCAGGTATTTCCCGGCCTGCCGGATGCGCCCGATGCGGTGTTTCCGAACAACGTCTTCGCGACCGTGCCCGGCAAGCTGATGATCGGTGCGATGCGCCACCCGGTCCGCCAGCGCGAGGCTGTGCGCGACGACATCCTCGACTGGTTCCGCAGGCAACACGGTTATTCGATCGAATCGCTGATCGCCCCGGACGTCGTCGCCGAACTGACCGGCGCACTGGTGCCGGACCGCGCCGCCGGCATCGGCTGGTTCGGCCTGACCGAGCGCCTGAACCGCGCCGGTGCCGAGGCGATGCATCGCGCTTTCGGCCTGCGCATCAGCCTGATGTTCGACCTCGCTCCCGGCGAGTACCACACCAATGTCGTCATGAGCGTGCTGGCTGGACGCGCCCTTGTCCTGCACGCCGGATCGTTCGCCGATCCACGCGTACCCGAAGTCATTGCCGCCCGCTATGCGCCGCACGTCGTCTGGTTGAGCGATGACGAAAAGGCGAACTTCGTCGGCAATTGCATCGCGCTCGCGAACGACACCGTGTTCATGAGCGCGCGCGCCGACGCCGCATTGAGCGCATCCAACCGCCAGATCCTGCGCGACGCCGGTTTCACGGTGCGCAGCGTCGACCTGACCGAAATCGAACAAGCCGGCGGCAGCCTGCGCTGCTGCGTCGCGGAGATCTTCTGATGACCCCGTCCTTCCCGTTCATCGCCCACAAGTTCGGCGGTTCCTCGATGCGCGATGCCGAACGCATCGCCCAGGTCGCTGCGATCCTGTCGACTCGCGAGGGCGAGCGGCAAGTCGTCGTGGTTTCGGCCATGCAGGGCGTCACCGACGCGCTGATCGCGCTGGCGCACAGTGCGGCCGCCCGCAGCGAGGTCTGGCGTGATGCCCTGGGGCGCTTGCGCGAACGCCACCAGGCCACGGCCCTCGCCTTGCTCGGCGCCCAGGCCGAGGCCACGGTGGCGTGGCTGGAACAGGAATTCGCCGACCTCGCCGACGTCCTGCACGCGCTGGCACTGCTCGGCACGCCGTCGCGCGAAGCGCTCGATCTGATCCAGGGGCTGGGCGAAGTCTGGTCCTCGCGCCTGCTCGCCGAACACTTCAAGGTGCGCGGCGACGCCGCAGTCTGGTGCGATGCGCGCGAGGTCCTGCGCGTGCGCGCCGAAGAACTGGGCGTGATGGTCGACTGGGCCCAGTCGCAGGCGCTGTTCGACACCTTGCGCGACCGCCAGCCATCGACGCGCTATGTCGTCACCGGCTTCGTCGCCCGCGACGGCGAAGGCCGCGCCACCACGCTCGGGCGCAATGGCTCCGACTATTCCGGCGCGATCTTCGGTGCGCTGGCCGATGCCGCCGAAGTCCACATCTGGACCGACGTCGACGGCGTCTACAGCGCTGATCCGCGCGCGGTGCCGGAAGCGGTGCTGATCCCGGAGTTGAGCTATCACGAGGCCTGCGAACTCGCCTACTTCGGCGCCAAGGTGATCCATCCGCAGACGATGGCGCCAGCGATCGAGCGGCAGATCCCGATCTACATCCGCAACAGCTTCAATCCCTCGCATCGCGGCTCGCGCATCAGCGCCGAACGCTCGCTGGAACCGCCGGTGAAGGGCGTCAGCGCTTTCGGTGGTCTGGCGATTCTGAACGTCGAAGGCGCCGGCATGATCGGCGTGCCCGGGACCGCCGAGCGCGTGTTCGGCGCGCTCCGCCACGGCAGCATTTCGGTGGTGATGATTTCGCAGGGTTCGAGCGAACACTCGATCTGCTGCGTCGTCCGCGACGCCGAAGTCGATCGGGCCGAGCGCCTGCTCGCCGAAGCCTTCGCGCGCGAACTTGATCGCGGCATGATCGAGCGCATCGCGGTCACTCGCGGGATCAGCGTGCTGGCCGTGGTCGGCGACGGCATGGCCGGTCATCCCGGCACCGCGGCGCGCCTGTTCGATCAACTCGGCCGCGGTCGCATCAACGTCCGCGCGATCGCGCAGGGCGCCAGCGAACGCAACATCTCGGTCGCGATCGACTCGGCGGACGCGGCACGCGCCTTGCGGGCGGTGCACGCCGGCTTCTACCTGTCGGCACAGACGATCTCGGTCGGCGTGGTCGGCCCCGGCCATGTCGGTGCGGTTCTGATCGAGCAGTTGCGCGAAGCCGCGCCGCGCCTGCGTGCCCAGTTCGGGATCGACCTGCGCGTGCGCGCGATCTCCGGCAGCCGCAGGCTCGCGACGTCCGAGACCGGCATCGATCTCGCGCACTGGCGCGACACCTATGCCCAGGCCGGCGACGGCGACCTCGATGCGTTCGCGAAGCATGTGCACGCCTCGCACCTGCCACACGCACTGATCGCCGACTGCTCGGCATCGCCACTGGTCGCCGCGCAGTATCCGAAGTGGTTGTCGCAAGGCATCCACATCGTCACGCCGAACAAGCAGGCCGGCAGCGGGCCGATCGCGCGTTATCGCGACATCCTCGCGAATGCGCGCGAATCCGGCGCGCGCTTTCGTTACGAAGCCACGGTCGGCGCCGGGCTGCCGATCATTTCGACCCTGCGCGACCTGATCGATACCGGCGATCGCATCGACCGCATCGAGGGCATGTTCTCCGGCACGCTGGCCTTCCTGTTCAACCGCTTCGACGGCAGCCAGCCATTCTCGGCGCTGGTGCGCGAAGCCAAGCAGTTGGGCTATACCGAACCCGATCCGCGCGACGACCTCGACGGCCGTGACGTGGCGCGCAAGCTCGTCATCCTCGCGCGCGAACTCGGACTCGCCACCGAACTGGCCGACGTCGAAGTCGACAGCCTGGTGCCGGCCGAACTGGCCGCCGGATCGATCGATGACTTCATGGCACGACTGCCGGAACTCGATGCCGCGATGCAGGCCAGGCTCGAGGCCGCGCGCGCGAACGGCGAAGTGCTGCGCTTCGTCGCCTCGCTCGATGCCACCGGGCAGGCCCGAGTCGGCCTGCGCGCGCTGCCGGCCTCGCATGCCTTCGCGAACGGCAAGCTCACCGACAATTTCGTGCAGTTCACGACCGCGCGCTACAACAAGAACCCGCTGGTCGTGCAAGGCCCGGGCGCGGGCCCGGAAGTCACCGCGGCCGGCGTGTTTGCCGATCTGCTGCGCGTCGCGGCCTATCTCGGGGCCCGCGTATGAGTCGCGCTCGTGCCGTCGCGTTTGCGCCGGCCAGCGTCGGCAACTGCGCGGTCGGCTTCGACTTGATCGGGCACGCGCTCGAAGGACCGGGCGATCGGGTGACCGCCACGCGATGCGCCGATCGCGGCGTGCGCGTCGATGCCATCCGCGGCCTGCCGATCGAACTGCCGCGCGAGGTCGAGAAGAACACGGCGGCGCGCGCCGTCGCGTCGTTGCTGACCGCCGTCGATGCGGAATTCGGCGTCGCGCTGGAGATCGAGAAGGGTATTGCGCTGGGTTCCGGCATGGGTGGATCGGCGGCATCGGCCGTGGCCGCGCTGGTCGCCGCGAACGCGCTGTTCGACACGCCGCTGCCGCTCGAAGCGTTGTATCCGCATGCGCTCGAAGGTGAATTTGCCGCGAGTGGCGGGCGTCACGGCGACAACGTCGCGCCGAGCCTGCTCGGCGGCCTGGTGCTGGCCGCGCATGATCGTCTTGTGCGCCTGCCAGTGCCGGAGGGATTGCACACGTTGCTGGTGCATCCTGACCTCGTCGTCGAAACCCGCGTCGCCCGCGAACGCCTGCGCGCGCCCTACGCGATCGGCGATTTCGTGCCGCAGTCGGAAGCTTTGGCCTTGTTCCTCGCGGGCCTGTACACGAACGATCACGCGCTGATCCGCGCCGGGCTGAAGGACGTGTTGGTCGAACCGCGCCGCGCCGATCTGATCCCCGGTTTCGCGGCGATCAAGCAGGCGATGCTCGACCACGATGCCTATGGCGCCAGCATTTCCGGTGCCGGCCCCAGCGTGTTCGGCTGGTTCGCCTCGCGCGCAGCCGCCGAAGCGGCGCAAGTGGATGCGCTCGGCGCGTTCGCCCACGCGGGGCTCGAAGCCCGCGCCTATGTCTCGCCCGTCGCCTCAGCCGGCGCAAGGATCGAATCATGCACGTGATCTCCACCCGCGGCGGCGACCGTTGCAGCGTCGTCGAAGCCCTGAGCCGCGGCCTCGCCCGCGACGGCGGCCTCTATGTGCCCGAACACTGGCTGCGTTTCTCGGTCGACGATTTCGCCGGCCGCGACACGCTGGCCGATATCGCCGCCGTGTTGTTGCGGCCGTTCCTGGCCGATTCGCCGCTGGCCGACCAGGTCGACGCGATCTGCGCCGAAGCGCTCGATTTCGACACGCCCCTGGTCGCGCTGAAGGACGGGCGCACCCATTTGCTGGAACTGTTCCATGGTCCCACCGGTGCCTTCAAGGATGTCGGCGCACGCGTATTGGCAGCCTGCCTCTCGCGTTTGCGCAAGGCGGATGCGCCGGATCTGACCGTGCTGGTCGCGACCAGCGGCGATACCGGGTCCGCCGTGGCCGGTGCGTTTCACCGCCGCCCTGGCTTCAAGGTCGCGGTGCTGTTCCCGGATCGCGGTGTGTCGCCGCGCCAGAAGCACCTGCTGTCCTGTTTCGGCGACAACGTTGCGAGCTACGCGGTCGACGGCAGCTTCGACGACTGCCAGGCCATGGTGAAGGCCGCGTTCGCGAACGCCACGCTGATGGCCGCAGTGCCGCTGACCAGCGCCAACAGCATCAGTATCGGTCGCCTGCTGCCGCAGATGGCTTATTACGCTCAGGCCGCGCTGCGCCATGTGCGTCGCGGCGGTACGGCCCTGAATGTCGCGATCCCGAGCGGCAATCTCGGCAATGCGCTGGCGGCGATCTGGGTGCGCGCGATGGGCCTGCCAATCGGCGACATCGCGATCGTCACCAACGCGAACCGCGTGTTGCCGGACTTCTTCGAGACCGGCACCTACACCCCGCGTCCATCGGTACCAACGATCGCGAACGCGATGGACGTCGGTGCACCGAGCAACCTGGAACGCCTGCGCGCCGGCTTCGCCGAGACCGGTGGTCTGCACACCCTGTCGGTCGACGACGACACCATCCGCCGGCGCGTCCCCGCCTTCCTCGCCGAATTCGGTACGGTCATCTGCCCGCATACGGCGACCGCCGCCGAGTTCGTGGCCGGTCGCCGTGCCGCGGGCGACCTGCGCGACTGGGCCGTGGTCGCGACGGCCCACCCGGCCAAGTTCGAGTCCGTGGTCGAGCCCCTGATCGGACGCCCGGTGCCGGTGCCCGAGGTACTGGCACGCTGGCTGTCCGTACCGGCGAGGGCCCTGCCGATGGCGGCGGCCCCCGAGGCGCTGGCGACCGCGCTGCGTGCCGGCTGATCCGCTTCAGCCGAGATTCAATGCCGCTGCACCATCGTGGCCGCGTTTCCCGGCACCTTGCCCGGGGCTATGATCGAGCCATGACTGCCATCCGTTCCCTTCTGTTCGTGTGCCTGGCCGCATTCGCGGTCATGGCGGCGCGTGCGGAAGCGGACCAGTCGCCGCGCGCGACCGCTGCGATGGAATCGGAGCCAGCCCCCGCGGCGACGTCACCGGGGCCGGCACGATCACGCTACGACCGCGAAGCCTATCGACCTTCCGAACCCGTCATCGTCCGCCCGGCGACGCCGGCGCGTTACGATGCCCGCGCACAGCGTGTCGAGGCCCTGCGCAACCGGTATCCGATGCCGCGTGAAGTCAGTCGGGACATGCACCAGGCCATCGAGCAGGCGCAACGCACGCATGGCGGCAAGGTGCTGTCGGCCGACCGCCTGCGCAACGAAGGCCGCGACGTCTACCGCGTCAAGCTGCTCACACCGGGCGGTCGCGTGCGCGTGGTGCAATTGACCCCCATCGAGCCCACGGCCGCGCCCGAATCGCGCGAACAACAAGGAGAACAGTGAATGCGGATCCTGCTGGTCGAAGATGAAGCGCCCCTGCGCGAAACCCTGGCCGCCCGTCTCAAGCGCGAAGGTTATGCGGTCGACACCGCCTGCGATGGCGAGGAAGCGATGTTCCTCGGCAAGGAAGTGCCCTTCGACGTCGCCATCATCGACCTCGGCTTGCCGCGGATGACCGGCCTGGAGCTGATCCAGAAGCTGCGCGGCCTCGGCCAGAAATATCCGATCCTGATCCTGACCGCACGCTCGAGTTGGCAGGACAAGGTCGAGGGCCTGAAGACTGGCGCCGACGATTATCTGGTCAAGCCCTTCCACGTCGAGGAATTGCTGGCACGCATCAACGCCCTGATGCGTCGCGCGACCGGCTGGAGCAAGCCGCAGCTCGAATGCGGCCCGGTCGTGCTCGACACCACGGCCCAGACGGTGACGGTGGCCGGCAGCGGCGTCGAACTGACGACCTATGAATACAAGGTGCTCGAATACCTGATGCTGCATGCCGGCGAACTGGTGTCGAAGGCCGATCTGACCGAGCACATCTACCAGCAGGATTTCGACCGCGATTCGAACGTGCTGGAAGTGTTCATCGGTCGCCTGCGCCGCAAGCTCGATCCCGACAACAGCCTGAAGCCGATCGAAACCGTTCGCGGCCGCGGCTACCGTTTCGCGATTCCGCGCACGAACTGATCACGACCGATGCGTCGCGCCCTGTCCTTGCAGACGCGACTGCTGTGGGCGGCGAGCCTCGCGCTCGCCGCCTTCCTCGGCGTGACCGGCTACGCGCTGGAACAGGCGTTCACGAAAAGTGCCTTGCAGTCGACCCGCGAACGACTGCGCAGCTACGTGCTGTCCTACATCGCCGGCTCCGACATGAATGTGCGGGGCACGCTGATCTTGCCGGAAGTGCCGCCGGACCCCGAATTCGAACGCCCCCAGTCCGGTTTGTATGCCGGGGTCACCGGGCCGGACTACGACTGGCGATCGACCTCGACGCTGGGCCGGCAGATCCCGTTCGATATCCAGCTCGAACCCGGACGCACCCAGTTCGATGGCCCGATCGAGACCAATATCGGCGGCGTCTATCGCTATGCGCAAGGCGTGGCCTGGGAGATCGGTGGCGGCAAGGAGGTCAAGATGACCTTCTTCGTGGCGCAGTCGGAAACGGCGCTGAAGCGCCAGGTCAACGTCTTCCGGCGCACGCTGTTCTTCCACCTCGGCAGCGCCGCGGCGGTGCTGCTGCTGGTCCAGGTGTTGATGCTGCGCTGGAGCCTGCGTCCGCTGCGCCAGGTCGCCAATGATCTCGGCCGCGTTGAGCGCGGCGAACGCGACAGCCTGCCGGACCGTTACCCGCGCGAACTGTCGCCGCTGACGTCCAGCATCAATGACGTGATCAACAACGAACGCGAGCAACGCACGCGCTACCGCAATACGCTGGGCGATCTTGCGCACAGCTTGAAGACGCCGCTGGCGGTGATCCGCGGGCAGCTCGACGCGACCAGCGCCGGCGACGACACGCGCACGACCATCGCCGAGCAGGTGCAGCGCATGGATGATCTGGTGGCCTATCAGCTGGCCCGCGCCGCAGCCTCGGGCCATGCGACATTTTCGGCCCCGATCGAAATCGAGAAACATGCCGAGGCGATCGTCACCGGACTGGAGAAGGTCTACGCGGCGCGCGGGATCCTGTGCGAATTCGAGATCGATGCACAAGCCCGCTTCTACGGCGAAACCGGGGACCTGCTGGAGTTGCTCGGCAACCTGCTCGAAAATGCGTTCAAGTGGGCGAAGGGGCGCGTGGTCTTGCAGGTCGTGCGCCTGAACCCGGCCGGCACGCGCCGTCCCGGTCTCGACATCTGCGTCGACGACGACGGCCCCGGCATCCCCGATGACAAGGTCGAAACCCTGTTGAAGCGCGGCGTACGCGGCGACGAACGCGTCCAGGGCCATGGCATCGGCCTGTCGATCGTGCAGGACATCGTCAAGAGCTACCGCGGTCACCTTGCGGTCGAGCGCTCGCCGGAGCTCGGCGGCGCCCGCTTCCACGTCCGCTTCGAGGCGACGCGCTGATTCAGGTCGCTGCGCGACGCAACGGCTGCCACTTCAGGTAGGTCGCGGAACGCCATAGCCATTCCATCGGGCCGTAGTTGAAGTACGCGAGCCAGATCCGCGAGAAAATCGCCTGCGAGATGATCATCGCGGCCACCAGACCCATTTGCTGGAAGCGCGGCACATGCCCGAACCAGCCGGCGCCATAACCATAGAACAGGGTCGAGAACACCAGCGAATGGGTCAGGTAGTTGGTCAGCGCCATGCGGCCGAGCGGCGCCAGCCAACCCAGCATCCGCTTGAACAAGCGCTTGCGCAGCAGCAGCACAAAGCTCGCGACATAGGCCGCACAGAGCAGCACCTGGCCGCACCAGCCCAGCAGACCCGTCACCATGTCCGGCCCGCGCGCCTCGATCCAGGCCGGGTGATACAGCAGGATGCTCGAGGTCATTGCGAACGCCAGACCGAACGGCCAGCCGACCCAGGCCATGGTCCGGAACAACAGCAGATGCTGCTCCGGATTGCGCATTTTGCCGGTCTCGACCAGCCACCAGCCGAGCATGAAGATCGGCAACAGCAGGAACAGCGCGAAGAACGGCGCACCGCCCATGCCGTTCAGGGTCTCGCCGGCGCGGAACTTGGTCGCGACCCAATAGCTCTTGCTGGTCATCGCCTGCTGCTCCCAGAACTCGGCTTTGACCCTGTTCTCGCGTCGCGCGAACCAGTTTTCCGCGGGCAACTTGTCTTCGTCGTCCTTCTCGGCTTTCGCCTTGGCCTGCTTCTCGACCTTGTCGCCCTTCTCGGTCTTCTTGGCTTTGTCGGCCTTCTCGGCCTTGTCGTCCTCGCCATCGTCCAGGTCGCCGAAATCACCGGGCGCGATCTTGCGCGCCTCGACCATTGCCTCGGCTTCGCGTTTCGGCCAGGCCTTGGTCAGCTCGGCACGCTTGGCCTCGCTCTTGTCGAAGCGTTCCTGCATGTCGACCGGATCGCGGCGAACGCCTTCGACAATGCCGGCGGCCGACATCATCAGGATCGGGAACAGCGACATGCCGATGGCGATGCGCAGCAACCATTGCGGATTGCGCAGGAAACGCCAGCGGTCCTTGCCGCGCAGCCACAACGCGAACGCGACGACCGCCGCCAGCACGGCGTAGCCGATGAGCACATGGTTATCCATCGCGACGAGGGCATGCACGCTGCCGGCAATGGCGATGATCGAGACCGGCAGCTTCGCGCTGGCCACGCCGCCGCGCCGCAGCCAGACCACGGCAAGCAACAGGAAGGCGCCGATCGCATAGTCATGCAGGATGTCGCCGGTCCACAGGAACACGCTGTGCGCCAGACCGATCAACAGCAGCACGCCGGCACGCCGAGCGAACCAGGCGATGAACGGCCGTCCGGCTTCCTCGGCGCGCAGCAGCATCACCGCGAAGCCCATGCCGAACAGCAGCGAGAACAGCTTGTAGAACTTGCCTTCGACGAACACCTTGACCAGGAATCCGGCGGCATGGTCGAAGTCGCGCAACCCGAGGTCGGGCGCGGTGAGCACCGCGATCGAGCGGTTGAACCACTCGATGTTCATCATCAGGATGCCGATCAGCGCGAAGCCGCGCAGCACGTCCAGCACGTCGATGCGCTGCGATTCGGCGACTGGTGCCAGTTCCACTGCAGCGACAGGCACGGCCTGATCACTCGCGTCATCGGTCGCCGCGTTCAATTCTTGCGTCATGGTCCAGGTCCCCGGGGAAAGTCCGCCGTCTGCGCAGCGTGACGAGAGCCTAGCGGTGGACCGGGAAAATGCGCCGTGCCATGCGTCATGGCAAGCCCTGACAGCTGTCAGGCTCCGGCGACGAGCAGCTCGTGGCAGACATGGCCGGAGGCTCGGTACTTGCGTTCAAACGGCGTCAGCACCTCGACCTCGTCCGCCAATGCCCGAACCTCCGCAACTCGGCCGAGCAGGCGCGCCGCCTGCGCGAACTCGTCCGCGTAGAGGCGCCAGTTCGTCCGCAACACGATCCGGCGGGCGTTCGCGAGCAGCAGCGGGAACACCGGATGCCCGTGCCAGCGTCGCTGCAGGTGTTCGGGCTTCGGCCAGGGGTTCGGATACAACAGGTAGAGGACATCGATCGGCGTCTGCGCGGCGGCCAGCAATCGCAGCACGGTGGCGGCCTCGGCGCGCATCAGGGTTGCGCGACCGTGCATCGCGTAACCGGTCGGCGCCAGCCGCGCCAGACGATGCGCGGACTGGTCGACGCCCAATACGGTCGCCTCGACGTGGTGTTCGGCCAGCAACAGCGTGCTGTCGCCATGACCGCAACCGAGATCCACGACCAGCGGCCGGGCAACATCAACACCCTTGTGCCAACGCGCGAACTGCGACTCGGTCGGGGCGTGCAGAGGCGCCCGCCAGACGTGGTCGCGATGGCGCTGCACGACCTGTTCGAGGCGCGCGTGCGGCGCGTGCTGCCGGCTGACGATCTCGGGTGAATTGCCGTCCATCGCGCGATTTTGACTGCATTGGCCGCGGCGCGCGCTGCGGCTAAGCTGCGACACCTTTCGTCGCCCCGACTCGCATGAGCGCTACCCGCACCATCGATCTGCCCTCGCCCTACGTCCTGCGCCGCGGCGGCCAACTGGTCGGCGCGCGTCTGGCCTACGAAACCTGGGGCGAACTCGCCGCCGATCGCGGCAATGCCGTGCTGATCCTGACTGGCCTGTCCCCAGGCGCGCACGCCGCGTCCTGCGCCGCCGATCCGACCCCGGGCTGGTGGGAGGCCATGATCGGTCCCGGCAAGGCCATCGATACCTCGCGCCATTTCGTGATCTGCGTGAATTCGCTCGGCAGCTGCAAGGGCTCGACCGGTGCGGCGTCGATCGACCCCGCCACCGGCCTGCCCTATCGACTGAACTTCCCGGAGCTGACGCTCGAAGACATCGCCGCGTCGTCCAGGCACGTGCTCGACGCGCTCGGGGTCACGCACCTGCGTGCACTGATCGGCCCGTCGATGGGCGGCATGACCACGCTCGCGTTCGCGGTGATGTTCCCGGGGTTCGCATCGAACCTGGTGCTGATCTCGACCGCGCCGCACTCGCTGCCGTTCGCGACCGCGATCCGCTCGGTGCAGCGCGAAGCCATTCGCCGCGATCCGCTCTGGAAAGACGGCAACTACAGCGCCGATGCCTGGCCCGAGAACGGGTTCCGCATCGCCCGCAAACTCGGCATGGTCACGTATCGTTCGCCGCAGGAATGGCGCAGCCGTTTCGGTCGCAAGCGCATGAACGCGCCGGACCCGCGCCCGTTCGAACGCGAATTCGAGGTCGAGGCCTATCTCGACGCGCACGCCGACCGCTTCGTCGGCAGCTTCGATCCGAACAGCTATCTCTATCTGTCGCGGGCGATGGACTGGTTCGATCTCGCCGATCACGGCGGCGCCGTCGACATCGCACTCGCGGGCACGAAAGCCAAGCGCGCGCTGGTCATCGGCGTCACCACCGACATCCTGTTCCCGATCGAGCAGCAGCGCGAAATCGCCGAAGGCCTGCGCCACGCCGGCGCCATCGTCGAATATCACGCGCTGCCGAGCATCCAGGGCCATGACTCGTTCCTGGTCGACTTCGAACGCTTCGCCCCGCCGGTCGGCGACTTCCTCAACTCGCTCTGAAGCCACGACTTCCGCATCTCCGGCGCGCCCGCTATGATGCGCGCCCCTGCACGGCCGGTGTGGCGGAATTGGTAGACGCGGCGGACTCAAAATCCGTTTGTGGTGACACAGTGTGGGTTCGAGTCCCTCCACCGGCACCAGGTTCATCAAACCCGCGCGAGCGGGTTTTTTGTTGGCCGCCAGCGTAGAATCCCACGCATGAGCGAAATCGTTTTCCTGATCGAAGACGCACCCGAAGGTGGATTCACCGCCCGTGCACTGGGCCATTCCATCTTCACCGATGGCGACACGCTTGAGGCTTTGCGTAGCCATGTGCGCGATGCAGTTCGCTGTCATTTCGAATCGGACGAACGGCCGAGCGTCATTCGACTTCATTACGTGCGGGATGAAGTGCTGGCCGCATGAAGCTGCCGCGCAATCTCGATGCCGACGATTTGATCAAGGCGCTCTCTCGCATCGGCTACGTCGTCGTACGACAAACGGGAAGCCACGTCCGCTTGCACTGCAGCGGTCCCGTCCATGCCATCACGATACCAAACCATCGCCCGCTGAGGGTCGGCACCTTGGCGGCAATTCTCCAAGATGTCGAAATCGCGTTCGGAATGGAACGCGCGACCTTGGTCGCAACATTGTTCGATTGACGCGGAGACATCATGCCCCACCACGCCGAAGGCCCATTCGAAGTGAAGATGAACCCCTTGCCCTCGGATGGCGGCAGCGAGGCGGTGGCCCTGGGGCGGATGGCCTTGGACAAGCGCTATCGCGGCGATCTGGAGGCGACGAGTGTCGGGCAGATGCTGGCCTTGCACGGCGACGAGAAGGGCTCGGCCGGGTATGTCGCGATCGAGCGCATCACCGGCACGCTGCACGGGCGCGACGGCAGCTTTGCGGCCCAGCATTTCGGCCTGATGGACCGCGGCGAGAAAGTCCTGCGCATCGACCTCGTTCCCGATTCCGGCCGCGGCGAACTGGTCGGCATCCGCGGCCACATGGACATCCGGATCGAATCCGGCGGCGCACACTTCTACACGCTGGACTACACGCTGCCCGCGGACACCTGATCGATACGGGCTCAACCGCCTGCACCCGGCGCGCCGATCGCTTTCTGCACGTCCACCTGCGCCTTCGCAAGCGCGCCCTGCGCATCGAGGCGCTGCCGCTCGGCCAGCAGGACGCCACGCTGCACCTCGATTCGTGCCATCAAGTCGATACTGCCATTGCGATGCTGACGCTCGGCCAGCGCATCGGCCGTTCTCGCCCGGATCAGATGCCGATCAGTGCTCTCGACCACATTGGCCGCATGGACCAGCACCGACAGTGCGGCTTCGACATCGAGCAGGACCTGGCGACGCTGCGCTTCATCGCGCCAGGTCGCCTCGCGCTGCAGCGCATCCAGACGTGCGCTGCGCGCCTGCCCGCGATCGAACCAAGGCCATGCGATCTTCAGCTCCGCGCCGGCCATCGTCATGGCGTTGGCATCGCGTTCGATGCGGACGCCGAGTTCGGGCTCGATCGCACGCAGCGTGCCGGTCTCGAGCGCGCGCTCGCTTGCCACGGCGTCGATCGCTGCAGCACTCGCCCGCAACTCGGGGCGAGCGGCCAGCGCACGCGCCTGCCAGTCGGCCAGGGCGGCCTCGGGCAGTAGCGGCTGTTCGACGTCGTCCGGCAGGCGCAACGCCTGCCGCGAATCGAGTCCCATCCGCATGGCCAGGGTCGACTGCGCCATCACCGCGTCGATCCCGGCCTCGTGCAGCATGTGCTCGCGCTCGTCGCGCAGCGCCTGCCATCGCAGCAGCTCGGCCTGCGACGACAACCCCCGTTGCGTCCAGCGCGTCTGCACGTCCAGCGCCTGGCTGTCCAGCGCCAGTTCGGATCGCAACAGCCGCACGCGCACGGCCGCGGCGACGGCCTCGTGGAAAGCGATCTGTGCCTGCCAGCCGATGTCGAGCAGGCGCATCACGACCTCGGCCTGCTCGCGACGCGCATTGGCGTCGGCGAGCGCGACGCGACGCGAGCGCGTCAGCAGGTCGAACAGGCTTTGCATCCAGCCCGCCTCGATCGCGAGACGCCCGCCGCCTTCCGGCTTCAAGGCCATCAACGACAGCATCGGATTGCGCAACAGGCCGGCTTGCACGCGTTCGGCCTCGACCGCATCGAGACGCGCCATCTCCGCGCGCACAGCGGGATTCCTGGCAAGCGCGACTTGCAACGCGCGCGCCGCGGTCAAGGGTTCGTCGAGACTCGCGGCGGCGTCCGTAGTCGTGCCGATGGTCCGCGTCGACTCATCCGGAGGTGCCGGGGTGCGCACCGGCACGCAGCCGACCAGTCCGAACAGCAGTGCACCCGCCATTGATCGCATCGTGTTCATGCTGCACCTCGCTGCATCCGCCACAACCAGAGTCGCTTGTAGATCGCCGGCAGCACCAGCATCGACAGCAGCGGCGCGCTGAGCATGCCGCCGAGCATCGGTGCGGCGATACGACTCATGGTCGCGGCACCGGCACCGTCGGCCAGCAGGATCGGCAGCAGGCCGGCAAGGATGGTCACCACCGTCATCGCCTTCGGCCGCACGCGCCGCAATGCGCCCTCGCGCAAGGCCGCATCGAGCGCAGCCTCGTCGCGCAGGTGGCCGTCCTGCTGTGCCTGCCGCACCGAACTGTCGAGCGTGATCAGCATGACGACGCCGAACTCGGCCGCGACACCGGCAAGCGCGATGAATCCGACCGCAACCGCCACCGAATACGCGTAGCCCATCGCCCACAACAGCCACAGGCCGCCGACCAGCGCAAACGGCACCGTCAGCATGATCAGGGCAGCTTCGCCGAACCGGCGAAACACCGCGTACAGCAATGCGAACACGATCAACAAGGTCATGGGCACGGCGACGCGCAGGCGGTCCCCGGCACGCTGCAACGACTCGTAGCTGCCGACCCAATGCCATTGCGCCGCCGCCGGCAGATCGGTGGACTGCGCCAGGGCCTGCTCCGCGCGCGCCACGTAGGCGGCGAGGTCGCTGTCGTCGAGTTCGACGAACACGTAGGTCGAGAGCTGCGCATCCTCGCTGCGGATCATCGGCGGTGCGGCGACGATGCGGATGTCCGCCAGTTGCCCGAACGGCAGCTGTGCACCGGACGGCGTCACGATCGGAATCTCGCGCAGGGCTTCCGGGGAATCGCGCCACTCCGGCGCCAGGCGCAGACTGACCGGATAGCGCTCGCGGCCCGCGACGGCACGGGTCTGCGCCTCGCCCCCGACTGCGGCGGCGAGCCACTCCTGCGTCTCCTGCATGCTGAACCCGTACTGCGCCAGCCGCGCACGGTCCGGCACGATCCGGATCTCGCGCGCATCGGCGGCGCGTTCGGCAAAGGCAGAGCGCGTCCCCGCAACACCGCCGAGCACCGCCGCGATCCGCTCGGACGCCTGCGCCAGCGACGCCAGGTCGGGCGCGCTGACGCGCAGGCCCAGGGGTGTGCGGACGCCACTGACCTGCATGTTGATGCGGTTCAGGATCGGCGGCACGAAGGCCTGCGTGATTCCCGGCAATTGCAGCTTCTCCTGCAGTTCCGCGCGCAGCTTCTCGGCGCTCATGCCCGGGCGCCATTCGCTTTCCGGCTTGAACTGGATCAGGGTCTCGATCATCGTCAGCGGCGCCGGATCGGTCGCCGATTCGGCGCGCCCGGCCTTGCCGAACACGCGCGCGACTTCCGGCACCGACTTGATGATGCGGTCGGTGCGCCCGAGCAAGGCCTGCGCCTGCGACGGCGACAATCCCGGCAAGGTGGTCGGCATGTAGAGCAGGTCGCCCTCCTCCAGTTCCGGCATGAATTCCGAGCCGATGCGCGACAGCGGCCAGGCGGCACTGGCCAGTCCCAGCACGGCGGCAGCGACGACCACGAACGGACGGCGCAAGGCGAATCCGAGCAAGGGCCGGTAGACGACATGAAGGACACGTACGAGGCCATGCGTCGATTCATCACGGAAGCGGCCACGCACCCAGGTCGCGATCAGCACCGGCACGACACTGATCGCCAGCAGTGCGGCCACGGTCAATGCCCAGGTCTTGGTCCAGGCCAGTGGCGCGAACATGCGCCCTTCCTGCGCTTCCAGCATGAACACCGGCAGGAACGACAGCGCCGTGATCAGCAGCGAGAAGAACAACGCCGGACCGACCTCGACCGCGCTCGCCGCGATGATCCGCGCATGGTCGGCGCCACCGGCTTCGACGCAGTGTTCGCCGGCATGGCGTTCAAGGTGCGCATGCGCGTTCTCGATCATCACCACCGCGGCATCGACCATGGCGCCGATCGCGATGGCGATGCCGCCGAGCGACATGATGTTCGCATTCAAGCCTTGCCAGCGCATGATCGCCAACGCGACCAGCACCCCGAGCGGCAGGCTGATGATCGCCACCATCGCCGAACGGAAGTGCCACAGGAACAACACGCAGACCAGGGACACCAGCAGCAGCTCTTCGACCAGCTTGCCGCCGAGATTGTGCACGGCGCGGTCGATCAGGGCCGAACGGTCGTAGACGGTGACCACCTCGACCCCCTCCGGCAGCCGCTCGCGCACTTGCGCGATGCGCGCCTTGACCGCGTCGATCACCGCCTTCGCGTTCTCGCCGTAGCGCATCACCACGATGCCGCCCACCGCCTCGCCCTCGCCATCGAGTTCGGCGATGCCGTTGCGCGACCCCGGGCCGAACCTCAGCTCGGCGACATCGCGCAGCAGCACCGCCTTGCCGTCCTTCAGCACGCCCGTCGGCACCGCACCGAGATCATCCAGCGAACGGAGGTAGCCGATGCCGCGCACGACGTACTCGGCCTCCGCCATCTCGATGCGGGCACCGCCGCTCTCCTGATTCGCCGCGCGCACCGCCATCAACAGCTGGTTGAAGCCGATCCCGTAGGCCTGCAGGCGCCGCGGATCGACCACCGCTTCGTACTGGCGCACGAAACCGCCGACCGCAGCGACCTCGGCCACGCCCGGCACGCGCTGCAACTCGAAGCGCAGGAACCAGTCCTGCAACGAGCGCAGTTCGGCGAGATCGTGGCGACCGCTGCGATCGACCAGTGCGTACTGATAGACCCAGCCGACCCCGGTCGCATCCGGACCGAGTACCGGATCGACCCCGGCCGGCAGTTCGCCGCGCACTTGCGACAGTGCTTCGAGCACGCGCGAACGTGCCCAGTACAGGTCGGTGCCGTCCTCGAACAGCACGTAGACGAAGGAGTCGCCGTACATCGAGAAGCCACGCACCGCCTTCGCCTTCGGCAGCGCCAGCATGCGGGTCGTGATCGGATAGGTGATCTGGTCCTCGACCAGTTGCGGCGCCTGGCCCATGGCCGGCGTACGGATGATCACCTGGACGTCGCTGAGATCGGGAATCGCATCGAGCGCCAGCCCGCGCACCGACAGCAGGCTCGCGATCGTCAGCAGCACGGTCGCAACCAGCACCAGCGCCCGATGCGCCAGCGACCAGCGGATGATGCGCTCAATCATGACGATGCTCCGCGGTCTTGCTGCGGACCTCGAGGTTCGGCAACACGTTGCGCAACTGCGCCTCGCTGTCGATCAGGAACTGTCCGGAGACGACGATGCGATCGTGTTCGGCGAGGCCGGACACGATCTCGATGTCGTCGCCATCGCGCTGGCCGATGCCGACCTCGACCGGAAGGAATCCGCCGTCGCTGCCCTCGCGCAAGACACGCGCGCCTTCTTCGTCGCGAATCACCGCGGACATCGGCACCATCAGCACCTGCGTGCGCGGTGCACCGCGCAGGTCGGCGTCGAGCACGCTGCCGATCGCCAGGGCATCGGCAGCGTCGATGCGAAAGCGCAGACCGAGCGTCTGGCTCAGCGGGTCGAGCAGGTTCAGCCATTGCGGATCGCTGCCCCGCCAAAGCGCACCGGGCACGCCCGGTTGCGTGAATTGCGCCTCGATGCGCGCGCCGAGCAGCGCGCGCTGCGCCGGGAACAGCTGGGCTTCGACGCGCAAGCCACCCCGCGCCGCGATGCTGGCCAGCACGTCGGACATGCCGATGCGGCTGCCTTCGCGCATGTCGATCGCGGTGACGATGCCGCTGACCGGTGCACGCAGGGGCAAGGTCCGGGATGACACGCCGGCCTTGCGAATCGCATCGATGTCGCGTTCGGCGATGCCGTATCGACGCAAACGCTCGGCCGCGGCGGCCACGGACTCGCCGCCGAGCAACATCTCTTCCTGCGCCTGCACCAGTTCCGGCGCATAGACATCGGCGATCACCGCACCCGCCTGCACGGGCGTCCCGGGCGCGGACACGTGCAGCCGCTCGATGAAGCCGTCGACACGCGACTGCAGGCGCAGTTCGCCGCCGGCTTCGGACACGACACGTGCCGGCACCTTCACCCGCGGCTGTAGGTCACGGCGCAGCACATGCGCGATGCGAATGCCGAGCGTCTGCCGCACCAGCGACGACACCGCCACCGCTGTCGCGGCCGGCACGTCGGTCGAGGCGTTGTCCAGCGCCACAACGGGCGCCTTGAGGACCAGGGTCATGCCGCAGATCGGACACGTGCCGGGCGCGGGCGACGTGATGTGCGGATGCATCGGACAGACGTAGATCGCGGACGCTGCAGCCGCGACGACGACGGCGTCGGAGCGAATCGGGGTGACGGCTGGGGATTGCGGCACGTCGCGCCCGCAAGACAGCAAGACACTGGCGGTGATGACGACGGTGACCAGTACCGCGGGCCGCAGATGCAGCCGGGACTTCGTGGACATGGCGATTCCTCGCGAACGCGAACACGCGCGGACGCCACGGGGCGCCGCGTACGGATCAGTCGCTCAAGCAGGAATCGGCGGGGGCAGCGGCGGGATGCGCGCGGGCAAGGGGGCGTGGACTTCGCCACGGTTGAGGCGAAGTTCGGGCGAGGCGAGCGCTGCGAACTGCATCGGAACGGACAGCGTGGCCAGCATCAGGCCAACACAGGTACAGGCGCCGTCGCAGCAGCGCAGCGCGCTGCCTTCCTCGTCGCAACACGGCATTGTCGGCGCGGCAGCAGCCGGTTTCGCCTGCCGATGGCAGGGTGGTGTCGCCGCGTGTGCAGGCATTGCCGTGGTCGCATGCGCGATTCCTGCGTCCGCTCGTGTCATCGGCAAGGCGAAGGCCAGCGATTGCGCAATCAGCAGCATCGCCATGGCGGCGAGCATCAAGCAGCGGCGCAGGGTCGAGGATCGGCTCATGACGGTGCAGAGTCTAGCGCCTGCAGGAAGTTCCCCGAGCTGACTTGCGTCAATGCGAGCGCAGGCCGGGCTGCGCACACTGCACGCCATGAACGCGATCACCGATCTCCTTCCGGTCTCGCCGCGATTGCTCGCCGCGGCCCCGCATCGCCTGCTGTTCTTCGTCGGTGCGACCAATGTGCTGGCAGCGATGTTGTGGTGGGCGCTGTGGTTGCATCAGGCGCGCTTCGGCGGCATCGGCCTCGGGCAACCCCCGGTCTTCGCCGGCTGGGCGCATGCCTTCGTCATGCAGTACCAGGTGCTGCCGCCCTTCATCTTCGGCTTCTTGCTGACCGTGTTTCCGCGCTGGATGGGACAGCCCGACCTGACCCCCTGGCACTACCTGCCGGTCGGTCTCGGTCTGTTCAGTGGCCAGCTCCTGTTTCTGATCGGTCTGTTCGGCCATCCGCATCTCGCCCATCTGGGCGTGATCAACACGCTCGCCGGCTGGATCGCGGGCTGCGTGTTCCTGTTCGGACCCTTGCGTCGGGATCGACTCAAGACCTGGCACTCGGTCAGTGCCTACGCGGCCTTGCTGCTCGGCCTGGCCGGCCTGGTGCTGTTCGCGATCCATCTGCATACCGGTGATCCGGCGCTGGCGATCGCGATGGTCAAGCTCGGCACGTTCGGGCTGCTGTTGCCGATCTACGTGACCGTCGCGCATCGGATGTTCCCGTTCTTCGCCGGTGTCGTGGTGCGTGGCTACGCCGGCTGGCGGTCGCTCGGCTGGCTGCTGGCATTCTGGGTCGGCACGCTGACCCATCTCGCGCTGGAGTTGATGCAGGCCAATGCCTGGCTGTGGCTTGCGGACTTGCCGCTGGCGACGCTGGCCACATACTGGCTGTGGCGCAACTGGCCGCGTGGGGGCATGCCGCCCTTGCTGCGCGTGTTGTTCATCGGCTTCGCCTGGTTGCCGGCCGCGATGCTGCTGTATGCCGGCCAAAGCCTGACCCTGTTGCTGACCGATGCCGCCGTGCTCGGCCGTGCTCCGGCGCATGCGCTGTATGTCGGCTACTTCGGCAGTCTGCTGGTCGCGATGGTGACGCGGGTGACACAAGGCCATTCCGGACGACCGCTGCAACTCGGGACGGTCGCGGCGATCGCGTTCGTGCTCATCCAGTGCGTGGCGGTGCTGCGCATCGTCGCCGAACTGGTGCCGGACCGGATGTTGTGGCAGGCCATCGCCGCCTGCGCCTGGCTGCTCGCCTTTCTGCCCTGGGTGCTGCGTTCCGTCTTCATCTACACCACGCCGCGCGCCGACGCGAAACCGGGCTGAGGCCATGCACGACGACATCGTTCCGGCACTCGATGCCTGCTTCCTCGGACCCTATGGCGAGAACGATGCCCTGCTCGAGAAACTCGTCGTCGAGTTCCTGCGTGACCATGTCTACTGGCGCCGCAACTTCCACCCCGAAGATCCGCCGGCGATTTCGACCCATGCCGCGACTCGCCCCGACTATCAGGCGTTCGAAGCCCGGCTGCGGCGCGAACTGCATCAACTCTCGGCGGCACTGAAGAAATCCGTCCCTTTCCACAGCCCGCGCTATCTCGGGCACATGGTCTCGGACCTGCTGATCCCCGGTCTGGCGGCGCAGATCCTGACCCTGCCCTACAACCCGAACAATGTCAGCGAAGACGCCGCGCCGGTCACCGTCGACCTGGAAGTCCAGGTCGGATTGCAGCTCGCGAAGATGCTCGGCTACGTGCACGACCCGGCGCGGCCAGACTGCGCCTTCGGGCATCTGACTTCTGGCGGCACACTGGCGAACTACCAGGCCCTGCGCCTCGCGCTGGCACTGAAGTCGTTCCCGGTCGCGCTGCGCGCCGCGAACGTGCCCGACATCGACCTGCCCGACGACGACATCACGGCGTTCAACCTCGGCCCGACCCAGGGCATCGACCTGCTCGATCGCTGGCAGGACTGGCTGGCCGCCCAGGCGACCGGCGAACGTCAGCGCTGGCAGCAACGCGTGCAGCAGCATCGACTTGAGCACCTCGGCATCTCGGCGTTCTTTGCCCGACACGATGCGCTGCGCGTACCCAAGGTACTGGCGCCGATCACCGCGCACTATTCCTGGAGCAAGGGCATGAAGCTGCTCGGCCTCGGTCGTGCGCAGCTGGCGCTGTTGCCGCAACGTGACATGCGTGTCGATCTGGATGCGCTGGATGCCGAACTGCAGCGTTGTCGCGATGCGCAGCAGCCGGTACTGATGGCGGTCGGGGTCTTCGGAACCACCGAATACGGCACGGTCGATGCGATCGATGGTCTCGTCGCCGCGCGCGACCGCTTCGCCGCCAACGGGCTCGGCTTCAGTGTCCATGTCGACGCGGCCTGGGGCGGCTATCTGGCGACGATGTTCCGCAACGAAGACGGCAGCCTGCGCCCGCGCGCAGCGGTCAACGCGGGATTCGACGCGTTTCCGTCGCCCGCCGTGCATGCCGCGGTAGCGGCCATCGGCCGGACCGATTCGGTCACCGTCGATCCGCACAAGCTCGGCTACCTGCCTTATGGCGCGGGCGCCTTCATCTGCCGCGACCATCGTGCAATGGCGCTGTTGTCGGAGGAAGCCGACTACGTGTTCCACGGCATCACGCCTCAGGACTACCTCACCCGCTACCGCAGCCTCGGCCAGTACATCCCGGAAGGATCGAAGTCCGGCGCAATGGCGGCCGCCGTCTACGTCACGCACAAGGTGTTGCCGCTCGACCATCGCCATTTCGGGCAGTTGCCGCGCCAGACCATCCTCAACACCGAAGCCTTCCATGGACGCGCATTGCGCTTCGCCCAGGAGATCGCCGGCGACGCGCAGGTGCTGGTGCCGTTCGCGCCGGACAGCAACCTGGTGTGCCTGGCGCTGAATCCGCGCGGCAATCGTGACCTCGCGCGCATGAACGCGTTCGTGCGCGATCTGCACGACGAACTGCGCTGCGACCCGACGCATCCGCTGCAGCTCAAGGAGTTCTTCGGATCAATGACGACGCTGCGCCCGGAGGTCCTCGGGCTGTCCGAGACCACGCGCATCCTGCAGGCGCTCGGCATTGATGCGGCATCGCTGGGCGCCGGCGAGGACCGCGACCGTCTGGTGATCTTGCGCCACACGCTGATGAACCCGTACCTGATCGACCGCGAGAACGGGATCAGCTACATCGACCGCTATTTCGAATTTCTGACCCGACGCGTGCGCGAACGCGTCGCCGCGATGGCATGAGCCACCACCACGACTTGCGCGGCTTTCTGGCGCAACTCGAAGCGCGCGGGCAACTGCAGCGCGTGCACGACACCGTCGATCCGCATCTCGAAACCACGGCCCTGTGCCTGCATGCGCTGAAGCAGCAGGGTCCGGCCTTGCTGATCGAGCATCCGACGGGTTCGCCGCATGCCTTTCTCGGCAACCTGTTCGGGCATCGCAGCCGCATCGAGGCCGCCTTGGCGGGGCGCCCGCTATCGTCGTTGCGCGAACTTGGCGAATTGCTGGCCGCGATCAAGGAACCGCGCTGGCCATCGAGTCTGAAAGATGCGCTGGCGCTGTGGCCGGAGCTGGCGCAACTGGCGCACGTCGCGCCGCGCACGCAACGCGATGCGGCCTTCAACGAGATCGTGCTGGAAGGCACGGATATCGACCTGGCGAAACTGCCCATCCAGCATTGCTGGCCGGACGACGCCGGCAAGCTGATCACGCTCGGCCTCGTCATCACCCGCGGCACCCGCCAACGCCGCCAGAACATCGCGATCTATCGGCAACAGGTCATCGGCGCGAACCGCGTGATCATGCGCTGGTTGCCGCATCGTGGCGGTGCGCTCGATTTCGCCGACTGGCGGCACCAGCATCCGGACCAGCCCTTTCCGGTTCTGGTCGCGATCGGGGCTGATCCGGCGACCACGCTGGCCGCAGTCGCGCCGGTGCCGGACACGATCTCCGAATACGAATTCGCCGGCCTGCTGCGCGGCGAACGCACGCGCGTCTGGCACAGCGAATGCACCGGACTCGATGCGCCGGCCGGCTGCGAGATCCTGCTCGAAGGCTTCATCCATCCGAATGACAACGCGCCCGAAGGCCCGTTCGGCGACCACACCGGCTACTACAACGCGCGCGCCGAGTTTCCGGTGCTGACGATTGAACGCCTGCGCCTGCGTCGCGACGCGATCTACCAAGGCAGCTACATGGGCCGCGCCCCACACGACGAACCGTCGGTGCTGGCGATGGCCTTGAACGACGTGTTCGTGCCGATCCTGCGCAAGGTGTTCGCGGAGATCCACGACTTCTACCTGCCGCCGGAAGCCTGTTCGTACCGGATCGCGGTGGTCAGCATCCGCAAGCAGTACCCCGGGCATGCGCGCCGGATCATGATGGGCATCTGGTCCTACCTGCGCCAGTTCACTTACACCAAGTTCGTCATCGTGACCGACGAGGACATCGACGTGCGCGACTGGTCCCAGGTGATCTGGGCAGTGTCGACCCGGGTCGATCCGGCGCGTGATGCGATGCTGGTCGAGAACACGCCGATCGACTACCTCGATTTCGCCAGCCCGGTCGCGGGACTCGGCTCGAAGCTCGGGATCGATGCGACACGCAAGTGGCCGGGCGAGACCGCTCGCGAGTGGAGCCGTACGATCGTGCCGGATGTTATCGTCGGCCGACGCATGCAAGCACTGTGGGAGCGAATGATGCAGGAGCCCGTCTGATGTCCGTAGATTTGCGCACCACGGCCGAACACATCGCCCGCCAGGCCTACGCGCCGTATTCCGGCTATCACGTCGGCGCGGCCTTGCGCTCGGCCAGCGGGCACACCTATGTCGGCTGCAATGTCGAAAACGCCTCGTTTTCGGTCGGCAGCTGTGCCGAACGCGCCGCCATCTCGACTGCGGTCGCGGCCGAAGGCTCCGCGTTCCGGCTGGCGGCCATCGCCGTGGTCGCGCTCAATGCGCTCGGCGAATCGCTGCCGGTGACCCCGTGCGGCGCCTGCCGGCAGGCGCTGGTTGAATTCGGCGATGATGCCGAGGTCGGATTCAACGGACCGGGCGGCGTCTGGCAGACCGTATGTGCCGGCGAGCTCCTGCCTTACCGCTTCGTCCTGCCGGACACCGGACCGCGCTGATCACTCCGCCAGCGGCTGCCAGGTCGGATCGTCGAAGAACTTCGGATAATCGGCCAGCGCCGCGCGCAGCGTCGCGACCGGCGCCGCGTCGTCGGGCTTGTCCTTCAGCGATGCCGAGCCCGCGAGCAAGGCGCCGATGATGCCGTGCAGCGCAGCATCGGCCTTCGGATCGAGCTTGCAGTTCGCGATCAGGTATTGCACTTGCGCGTCGATCTCGGCGGCCAAGGTCACGACCTGCTTCTTGTCGAGATGTCCCATCTCGTGATGCCCGAGGCTTTCCACGGCTGCACGAATCTTGCCCATGCCGGCCCGCAGCGGCGCATCGACCGCCCAGCGTTTGGCCGGCACCGACGGCGCATCGGCCGCCGCGGGATGATGGTGCGCCTGCGCGTGCGCCGCGTGCTGGTCCTGCGCGGACGCGTAAGGTGCAGCAATGAACAGAACGACGGCCCAGAGAACTTGCAACGACTTCATCACGCACCTCGATTCGATGGCTGTGGCCTAGCGTGGGGCCGGTACGCGCCGGCAACAAGTCCACGCGACTGATCTGGATCAAGGACGTTGCGCCAGGCGAGGGCGCAGCATGCGCGTCTTCGTCATCCGTGGACATGCGATGCAACTGGTCTGCCCGGCCGGCAACCTGCCGGCGCTGAAAGCTGCGATCGAGCACGGCGCCGATGCGGTCTATGTCGGATTCCGCGACCAGACCAATGCGCGCGCATTCCCGGGACTCAACTTCAGCGAAGCCGAACTGCGCGACGGCATCGCCCACGCGCATGCGCGCGGCCGCAAGGTCTACATCGCGCTCAACACCTATCCGGACAGCGCCCGCGTCGCCCACTGGTTCGCCGCGGTCGATCGTGCCGCCGAATTCGGCGCCGACGCCATCATCGCGGCTGAAATGGCCGTGCTCGACTACGCCGCGCGCACACATCCGTCGCTGCCGCGGCATCTGTCGGTGCAAGGTTCGGCGACCACGGCCGCGGCCCTGATCTACATGCACGAACGCTTCGGCATCAGCCGCGCCGTGTTGCCGCGCGTGCTGTCGATCCAGCAGGTCGAACGCGTCTGCGCCACCTCGCCGGTGCCGCTCGAAGTGTTCGCGTTCGGCAGCCTGTGCATCATGGTCGAAGGTCGCTGCCAACTGTCTTCCTATGTCACCGGCGCCTCGCCCAATCGCCACGGCGTGTGCTCCCCCGCGCGCTTCGTGCGTTGGGACGAGGCGCCGGATGGCACCCGAACGGTGCGTCTGAACGGGGTGCTGATCGACCGTTTCCAGGCACACGAGTCCGCCGGCTACCCGACTGTGTGCAAGGGTCGCTTCGACGTGAACGGCGAAGTCTTCCACGCACTCGAAGAACCGACCAGCCTGAATACGATCGAATTGATTCCGCGTCTGGCGCAGGCAGGTGTCGCGGCACTGAAGATCGAGGGCCGACAGCGCGGTGTCGCCTACGTCGGCGCCGTCGCGCGCACCTGGCGCAATGCGATCGATCGCTATCGCAAGGACCGCGATCACTGGCAGGTCGATCCGGCCTGGCAGACGGCGCTGTCCGCACTGGCCGAAGGTCATCAGACCACGCTCGGCCCCTATCACCGCGCCTGGCACTGACATGCAATTGAGCTTGGGACCACTGCAGTATTTCTGGGCACGCGATCGCACGCTGGCCTTCTATCGCGAGGCGGCGACCTGGCCGCTGGACCGCATCCATCTCGGCGAAACCGTGTGCAGCAAGCGCCGCGAGCTCGGCACCCGAGACTGGATCGCGCTCGCGGAACAACTTGCTGCCAGCGGCAAGCAGATCGTGCTGTCGACGCTGGCGCTGATCGAGGCGGAATCCGAGCTTGGCGCCCTCCGCCGCATCGTCGACCACAGTCGATTCCTGATCGAAGCCAACGACCTCAGCGCCGTGCAATATTGCCGCCAACGCGGCCTGCCCTTCGTCGCAGGGCCAACGCTGAACATCTACAACGCGCAGGCGCTGTCGCTGCTGATCGAGGATGGCCTGCGCCGCTGGGTCCCCGGCGTCGAACAAGGCCACGATCTGATCGCGGAACTGCGCATGGCGACGGGCGAACTCGGCCAGCGCATGCCGGAGCTGGAAGTGATCGCCTGGGGGCGTCTGCCGCTGGCCTTCTCGGCGCGCTGCTTCACCGCACGCGCGCTCGACCTCGCCAAGGACGACTGCGGTTTCCGCTGCATCGAGCATCCGGATGGCTTGCCGCTCGCGACGCGCGAGGGCGAACGCTTCCTGCGCATCAACGGCATCCAGATCCAGGGCGACGAGATCACCGATCTCGCGCCGGAAATCGCCGAACTGCGCGCCCTCGGCGTCGATGCGCTGCGCCTGTATCCGCAGCATGAAGGCATGGCCGAGGTCGTCACGCGCTTCCGCGCCGCGCTCGACGCGGACGCGCCGATCGAACGGGTCGGTGCGGTCAACGGCTACTGGCGCGCGGCGCCCGGCAAGCCCGGACTGCCGCTGCAGCCAGCCTGATCAAGCGCGCGCGAACACCAGTGTGGCGTTGGTGCCGCCGAAGCCGAAGCTGTTCGACATCACCGTGTTCAGGCGTGCTTCGACACGTTCGCGCAGAATCGGAAAACCGGCCGCGCGTTCGTCGATCTGCTCGATGTTTGCCGACGCAGCCATGAAACCGTCGCGCATCATCAGCAGACAATAGATGGCCTCGTGCACGCTGGCCGCGCCGAGCGAATGCCCGGACAGTCCCTTCGTCGACGACAGCGGCGGCACGCGGTCCCCGAACACGGCGCGCACCGCATTCAATTCGACGATGTCGCCGAGTGGCGTCGAGGTGCCATGGGTGTTCAGGTAATCGATCGACGCGGTCACATCCGCCAGCGCCATTTGCATGCAGCGCACCGCGCCCTCGCCGCTCGGCGCGACCATGTCGACGCCGTCCGAGGTCACGCCATAACCGACGAGCTCGGCATGGATGCGCGCGCCGCGGGCGACGGCGTGGCCCCAGTCTTCGAGCACGAGCATGCCGCCGCCACCGGCAATCACGAAGCCGTCGCGGTCGGCGTCGTACGGACGCGAGGCACGCGAGGCGTCGTCATTGCGCTTGCTCGACAACGCACCCATCGCATCGAACTGGCAGCTCAGTCCCCAGTGCAGTTCTTCGCCGCCACCGGCGAACATCAGGTCCTGGCGACCGGCACGGATCAGGTCGGCCGCCGCCCCGATGCAATGCGCCGAGGTCGCGCATGCCGCCGCGATCGAGTAGCTCACACCCTGGATCGCGTACGCCGTCGCGAGCGTGGCCGAGACGGTCGAACACATCGTGCGCGGCACCATGTACGGGCCGACGCGACGCACGCCTTTTTGGCGCATCAAGTCACCGGCCTCGATCTGCCATTCGGCCGAGCCACCACCGGACCCGGCGATGACGCCGACGCGCGGGCTACTGATCTGTTCCGCGCTCAGTCCGGCATCGGCGATGGCGTCGCGCATCGCAACATGCGCATACGCGGCCGCGTCGCCCATGAAGCGCTTCTGCTTGCGGTCGATGGCGCCATCGAGGTCGATATCGCAGGCGCCGCCGACCTGGCTGCGGAAGCCGCGTTCGGCGTAATCGGGCAAATGGCGGATGCCGCTGCGGCCTTCGCGCAACGAGGTCGAGACGTCATCCAGCGTATTGCCGAGGCACGAGACGATGCCCATGCCGGTCACCGCGACGCGACGCATCAGAAACCGTCGGTTGATGTGAACAGACCGACGCGCAAATCGTTCGCGACGTAGATCTCGCGACCATCGACCAGCATGCGGCCGTCGGCGATGACCATCGCGAGCTTCTGCTGCATCACGCGGCGCACGTCGATTTCATAGGTGACGAGCTTGGCGTCGGGCAACACCTGGCCGGTGAACTTGACGTTGCCGACGCCGAGCGCGCGACCGCGGCCCGGCAGGCCCTGCCACGACAGGTAGAAACCGGTGAGCTGCCACAGGGCATCGAGGCCGAGGCAACCCGGCATCACCGGATCGTCCTTGAAGTGGCAGTTGAAGAACCAGAGGTCCGGCTTGACGTCGAGCGCCGCGCGCACGATGCCCTTGCCGTAGCGACCCGCACTCTGCGCGATCTCGGTGATGCGATCAAACATCAGCATCGGCGGCGCCGGCAACTTGGCATTGCCCGGACCAAAAAAATCACCACGCGCGCACGCGATCAACTGCTCGAACGAGAGCGAGGAAGGAAGCTTCATCGGAAGACCTGCGATCAGAGAGAAGACGATTCTGACCGCTAGTAAACGCGTCTTCGGTGACACGCGTCAAACACATTCGCCATACGCATGCGTAGCGTGCGGGGGCGTATGGACTCGCACGAACGATCGTTCTGGCACGGTCGTTCGACGGTGGCGCTTGGGGGGTGCCGGGTTTCGCTTCGCTCAACCCAGCCTACGACCGATCGCGGCGTCTACCTTGCAAGACGCGGATCAATCCAGAAGGGGCCGAGGTCAACCTCGGCGAGGTGGGTGGTGGCTTGTCTGTGGCGTGGATTGATCAGGTAGTTGTAGGCGTGCGGCAGGATCGCCGAGGGCACTTTGAGAAGCAGCGATTTCGAGACATCGAGCCAGGCGTTGCCGTGGGCCTGCGTGGTCGGGATATTGGCCTGCCAGCCGCTTGGCAATTGCGGCGCGAGCGAGATCGCGGCGCGCGGTTTGAGGTCGATCGCGAACAGGCGCAGCGTGGTCGGCATCTGCGACAGGTCGATGCGCAGGTGCGCGAGCACTTCGAGCGTGGCCAGTGCCGGATGTTCGGCGGCGAACAGCACGTGACGCGGCGCGTGATGCCAGCGACTGTCGGCATAGGTACCGCCGATGCCGCTCAGACCGCGATAGCGCGAGATGCGCCACAGCCGCATCAGGGCATGCCGTATTCGACGCGCAGCAAGATCGATTCGACGATGCGGGCGCCGGACTCGGTAATCGCAAGCGCGAGCGGTGACATCGGCGGCTCGCCGGAAACTAGAGCCCGCGGCGTACTCAGCCACGCCCTCGCCTTCGCCTCGTCGCCGAACAGGCTTTCCGCGAGCGACGTGATGCGTGCGAGACGCATCATCCGCTCGGATTCGTCCACGGTCAGCAGCTGGTTGTGCTCGACCCGCCGCCGCAACGTGCTCTCCGGGGCGATCAGTTTCGGGTCAACGACACGCTTCTCGGCAAACCCGAGCGCTGCCCGCGCCGGCAAGCCTTTGCGGACCAAGGCCAGCACGTCGGCTTCGCTTTCGATCTTGCGCCCGACCAGTTGCCCCATGCGCACGTAGGGACTGGCGGCCGCCGGCTCGGCGACGGCCACGTCCGCGGACTTCTTTCGGGAGTAGTTCATGACTTCCTCCATCTGGAGGAGCATCATCCGCCAACTGGCGGAGGAGTCAAGAACGCTTCAAACTGACCGCAACTGCTCGTCGAGCGAGCGCGTCCGATCGGTGACCTCGTTGCCGGTGTGACGCGTCGACTTCTTCTCGATCAGGAGGATGTGGCATTCCTCCTCGGCGACCGGGTTGTGGCGCACGCCTCTCGGGACGACGAAGACATCCCCGGCATTCAGCACGACGCTGCGGTCTTCCATCTCGATGCGCAGACGGCCGTGCAGCACATGGAAGAGTTCGTCCTCGTCGTCGTGGCTGTGCCAGCACAAGGTGCCGTGCACCTTCGCAACCTTGACGTAGGCGTCGTCGAGTTCGGCGACGACGCGCGGCGACCAGAGTTCGGTCAGCGATGCGGCGATCTGGGCGGGACAAACGGGGTCGCTCATGACGAGCGAGTGTCGATCCAAACCAGGCAACGGACAAGACCAGCGGCATCGGCCACTGTTCAGGCACCCGACATCGATGCACCCGCTTCGGCCACATCGCGCTTCCGGATCGCGGCATTGGCGGATTCGGGCACCGGCAGCGACGACCAATGGTGTGCGCCGAGGCTGTCGCGACGTGCCGCTGCGGCATCCAACATGGCCAATGCGACGCGGCCCTGGCTGCTGCGTGCAAGCTCCGGATCCGCAGCGATGCGCTTGCGTGTCGCGACGATGCGCGCATGCACGCGCACCGGACCCAGCACATCCCCCAGGCAACGCCGCAACCCGCCCAGCCGATGAGCGGCCAGCAACGGACCGGCGTCCGCGACCCACAACGTGCGTCGCGCCGGATTGGCCGTGAGCGGCGCCCCCGCCAGCGCGGCATGGGCACCGACGCGACGACCGAACACGACCCCTTCGAGCAACGAGTTGCTGGCCAGGCGGTTGGCGCCGTGCACGCCGTTGCAAGCCACTTCGCCCACCGCATACAAACCCGGCACGCTGCTGTGGCCATCGAGATCGACGTCGATGCCGCCCATATGGAAGTGCGCGGCGGGCCGGATCGGCAACGGCTGCGTGCGCGGATCAAACCTGTGCGCGCGGCTCTGCGCCAGCACGGTCGGGAAGTCGCGCTCCCAATTCAGCCCGAGGTGTTCGCAACGCAGGAACGCGCCTCGGCCATCGCGCAATGCCGTTGCCACGGTGCGCGCCACGATGTCGCGCGGCGCGAGATCGGCGCGTGCATGCAGACCTTGCATCAAGGCACGACCGTCACGATCACACAGCGTCGCACCCGCGCCGCGCAAGGCTTCGGTGAGCAGCGGCAACTGCACTTGATCCGGCACATCCAGCGCCGTCGGATGGAACTGCACGAATTCGAGATCGCGCAGCAGCGCGTGCGCCGCGAGCGCCAGGGCGAGTCCGCGGCCCTGTGCCGACGGCGGATTGGTCGTGGCCGCGAACAAGCCGCCGATGCCGCCGGTGGCGAGCACCACCGCCGATCCGGTCAGACCGTGTTCCTGACCCGAGTTGGTGCGCAAACGCACGCCGGCGACCACATCGCCGCGCATCAGCAGGCCGTCGACGTCGACGCCGCTGCGCCATTGCACGTGCCGTGCCGCGCGCACGCGTTCGCCGAGCACGGCGAGGACGCGGGCGCCGGTCGCATCGCCGCCGGCATGCACGATGCGCGCGCAACGATGGCCACCTTCACGGCCGAGGGCCAATGCATCGGCGTGGTCGTCGACGACGTCGAAGCCCACCCCCTGTTGCCTCAGCCACTCGATCGCGTTCGGCGCCTGGCCGCAGAGATGGCGAACGGCGTCGCGATCGTTGTGCCGTGCGCCGGCGACCAAGGTGTCTTCGGCATGCGCGGCGGGCGAATCATCGCTCGCCATCGCCGCGGCGATCCCGCCCTGCGCCAGCACCGTCGCGGTATCGCCGGCGACATCGCGCACTACGCGCGTACGACTGACCAGCACGACCGGGTGCGGCGCCGCCGCCAGGGCCGCACTGAGTCCGGCGATGCCGGCACCGACGATGATGAGCGGCGCGCGCATCGAGTTCACAGGCGCTCGCGGCGCCCGACCTCGAGCATGCGTCTCAGCGCGCGACGCGCGCCTGACGCGATTTCGGCCGGCACCTGCACCTCGTGCTTCAGGTCCATCAGGCAGGCATGGATGTTCGGCAACGTGATGCGCTTCATGTGCGGACACAGGTTGCAGGGCTGCACGAAGTCGATCGCCGGAAACTGCGTGCGCAGGTTGTCGGCCATCGAACACTCGGTGATCAGCGCGACACGCTCGGGCTTCTCCTGCGCCAGCCAGCGCCCCATCGCCGAGGTCGAACCGACGAAATCGGCTTCGGCGAGCACCTCCGGCGGACATTCCGGGTGCGCGACCAGTTTCGCGTCGAAGCGTTCGCGCGCATGTCGCGCCTGCTGGGCGGTGAAGCGTTCGTGCACTTCACAGGCGCCGCCCCACAGGATCAGCTCGACCTCGGTCTGCGTCTGCACGTGCGCGCCCAGAAAACGGTCCGGCAGGAAGATGACGCGGTCGCTGCCCATGGCCTCGACCACCTGCGTCGCGTTGGCCGACGTGCAGCAGGCGTCGGACAGCGCCTTCACCGCGGCCGTGGTGTTGACATAGCTGACCACCGGAACGTCCGGATATCGCGCACGCAAGCCAAGCACATCATCGGCCGTGATCGAACTCGCGAGCGAGCACCCGGCTTCGAGATCGGGAATCAGCACGGTGCGCTCCGGCGCCAGGATCTTCGCGGTCTCGGCCATGAAGTGCACGCCGCACAACACGATGACGCGCGCGTCGCACTCGGCCGCCGCCTGGGCCAGGGCGAGCGAATCGCCGGTCACGTCGGCGACGCCGTGGAAGATTTCCGGCGACTGGTAGCTGTGCGCCATGATCACCGCGCCACGCTCGGACTTGAGCCGGCGGATCGCGTCGATCCACGGCAGGTGCAGCGGCCATTCCAGGCAAGGCAGGCGGTCACCGATTCGTGCGATCAGTCCGGCGTATTCGTGTTCCATGCCCGCTCGCCAGGAGGGTCGTGATTCGAGTGCGGCACTCATCCTTGGCCGCGCACGACCGGCCGCACTGCTTCGGGATGACGCGCGCGATGATCGTTGCGCGCCGACTGCGCGATGCGTGCCCCATGGTTGAGCACGATGCGCACGCCCAGCGGCACGTCGGCCCAGTCCAGTCGATCGAGCAGGTTGCGCGCCGTCAGGCCCAGTTCGGTATCGCCGGTCAGCACCAGGCGGCGCTGGAAGAACAGGGTATCGGCGTCTTCGAGGCGGCTGGCGAGCAGCAGCAGATCGGTGGCGCTGCCGCGCACCGTGGCATCGGCCGGGCCGTCGCCGGCTTGTATGCGGCCGTCGCGGAACAGGAAGACCCAGCGCAGCCCGAGGTCCGGCACTTCGAGGCCGAGGCGTCGGTCGCACATGAAATCGAGCGAGCCGTTCGCGATCGGCTTCGCCAACGCGCGCGCGACCAGCGTGTCGAGCACGCGGCATTGCAGTCGTTGCGGCAGCAGTTTCAGCAGCGGCGCCCAGCGTCGCGGCGGCGGCAGCCAGCGCCAGCGGTCGGACGCGGATTCTTCGCGGATCGGCGTGAGGTCGGTCATGGCCGCGATCATCGACGCCGACGCCATCGCTTCGCCTTGATCCGCATCAGGCGCGAGCCCTTGCGCCTGACGCGCGACACCGACGACGCCCGCCATCAGGCGGTCCACCGCGGTCGGCGCGAGGTCGAGCTGCGCACCGAGTCGCCGCGCACGATCGCGTACTTCGATCTCGCGACCTGGATCGCGGCGCGGCGCACCCGACGCGTCCTTGGCCCGCATCGCGGCCAGCACGAGGCGCTGGCGCACCGCCAGTAGCAGGACGAAGGCATCGTCGACGTGGTCAATGCCGGTTCGGATGCGCACAAGTGAGTCCTCGGTGCCCATGCGCGTGCCCACGCGATGCCGAGCATCGCTTCGAGACCGCATTGCAGCGGCGGCGCCGGCGCTCCGCCTTGACTCAAGTCAGGACGACTGGCTCAGTTGGGCAAGCGCCGGATCTTCGCGCCGAGCATGCCGAGCTTTTCCTCGATGCACTCGTAGCCGCGGTCGATGTGATAGACGCGGTCGACGGTGGTATCGCCCTTCGCGACCAGACCCGCGAGCACGAGGCAGGCGGAAGCGCGCAGGTCGGTGGCCATGATCGGTGCGCCGGTCATCGCCGGAACGCCGCGGATGATCGCGGTATTGCCTTCGACGCGGATGTCGGCGCCGAGACGCTGCAGTTCCTGGACGTGCATGAAGCGGTTCTCGAACACCGTTTCGGTGACCACGCCGACGCCCTCGGCGACCGTGTTCAGTGCGACGAACTGCGCCTGCATGTCGGTCGGGAAAGCCGGATAAGGCGCAGTCGTCAGCGTGATGGCCTTGGGACGATTGCCGCGCATGTCGAGCTCGATCGTGTCTTCGCCGACATTGAGGTGTGCGCCGGCCTGTTCGAGCTTGGCGAGCACTGCGTCCAGGGTGTTCGGCCGCGTCTTCTTCAACAACACGCGACCGCTGGTGATGGCGCCGGCGACCAGGAAAGTGCCGGTCTCGATGCGGTCGGGCAGCACGTCGTAGTGCGTCCCGTGCAGGCGCTCGACGCCCTGGATGGTGATGGTGTTCGTGCCCGCGCCGGCAACTTGGGCGCCCATCGCATTCAGGCAGTTCGCGAGATCGACCACCTCGGGTTCCTGCGCCGCGTTCTCGATGATCGTGGTGCCGCTGGCCAGCGCCGCCGCCATCATGATGTTCTCGGTGCCGGTGACGGTGACCAGGTCCATCACCACGCGCGCGCCCTTCAGTCGCTTGGCCTTGGCGTGGATATAGCCGTTTTCGACGGTGACCTCGGCGCCCAGCGCTTCCAGTCCGCGAATGTGCTGGTCGACCGGACGCGAGCCAATCGCGCAACCGCCCGGCAGGGAGACGTGCGCTTCGCCATAACGCGCGACCAGCGGCCCGAGCACGAGGATCGATGCGCGCATCGTCTTCACCAGGTCGTAGGGCGCGTGGAAATTGTTCGTCTGGCGCGGATCGACGTGGATCTTCATGCGTTCATCGATGATGAACTGGACGCCCATCTGGCCGAGCAGCTCCATCGTCGTGGTCACGTCGTGCAGATGCGGCACATTGCCGATGCTAATCGACTCGTCGCAGAGCAGCGTGGAGGCGAGGATCGGCAGCACCGCGTTCTTCGCGCCGGAAATCCATACTTCGCCATTGAGCGGCTCACCGCCGCTGATCACGATCTTGGCCATGCGTATTCCTTGAGATTGATTGAACCGCTGCGCGACGCGTCAGGCGTGGCCGGCTTCGTCCGGCGTCAGCGTCTTCAGGGCCAGCGCGTGGATTGCGCCGCCCATCAGGTCGCCGAGCGTCGCGTAGACCATGCGATGCCGTGCCAATGGCAGCTTGCCGGCGAAGGTCGCACTGACCACGCGCGCCTCGAAATGCACGCCGTCCTCACCCTGCACGCTCACCTGCGCATCGGGAAGACCTTGTTCGATCAAAGCACGGATTCGGGCGGCGTCCATGGACAGTCGGGGCAGTTTCGCGGGCGTCAGGTGTCGTTCGGGCGACACCGGCGGCTTGCGGCTAGAATGAGGGCCGCGAAGTCTAGCCGATTCCGTCCAACGGGACGAGCACGACCGCCCCCCAGCGCCCGGGAAACCATGTGAACGCCCAACTCAAGCCGGTTTCGCCGGCACCGATGCATCCGATGCTCGATCCAGATCGACTGTCCGCCAGCGCCCGCCGTGTCTTCGACATCGAGGCCGATGCCATCCGCGGACTGTCGGCCCGGATCGACGCCAGCTTCTTCCGCGCCTGCGCGCTGATGCTCGACTGCACCGGACGCATCGTCGTTTCCGGCATGGGCAAGTCCGGGCACATCGCCAACAAGATCGCGGCCACGCTCGCCAGCACCGGCACGCCGGCCTTCTTCGTCCACCCGGCCGAGGCCAGCCATGGCGACCTCGGCATGATCACCGACAAGGACGTGGTGCTCGCGCTCAGCAATTCCGGTGAAACCGATGAGCTGCTCGCGATCCTGCCGCTGATCAAGCGCCAGGGCATTCCGCTGGTGGCGATGAGCGGCAACCCGAATTCCTCGCTCGCCCGCCTCGCCGACGTGCATGTCGATGTCAGCGTGCCGGTCGAAGCCTGCCCGCTGAACCTGGCGCCGACGTCCAGCACCACCGCGACCCTGGTCATGGGCGACGCACTCGCCATCGCCCTGCTCGAAGCACGCGGCTTCACCGCCGACGACTTCGCGCGCTCGCATCCGGCCGGTTCGCTGGGCCGAAAGCTGCTGCTGCGCATCAGCGACATCATGCACGCTGGCGAACAAGTGCCGAGCGTTGCGAGCGGATCCAGCGTGTCCGATGCGCTGATCGAGATGACCCGCAAGGGCCTTGGACTGACCGCCGTGGTCGACGTCGACCATCGGGTGCTCGGGGTGTTCACCGACGGCGACCTGCGCCGCACGCTCGACGACGCCGAGATTGACCTGCGCGGCACCACGGTCGACGCGATCATGACCGCGCGCGCCAAGACCATCACTTCCGACAAGCTCGCGGTGGAAGCGGCGCGACTGATGGAAGACTTCAAGATCCACGCCCTGCTCGTCGTCGACAGCGCCGGCAAGCTGGTCGGTGCCCTGAACATCCACGACCTGCTGCGCGCGCGCGTGGTCTGATCGATGACGTCCTGGTCGCCGCTGACCGATCTTCCCGACCATGTCCGCGACCGCGCAGCGCGCGTGCGCCTCGTCTGTTTCGATGTCGACGGCGTGATGACCGATGGCGGTCTCTACTACAGCGATGTCGGACACGAAGCCAAGCGCTTCCACGTGCTCGACGGACTCGGCCTGAAGATGCTGCTGGAGTCCGGCGTGCATGTCGCGGTCATCACCGCGCGCGATACGCCGGCGGTCGCCCAGAGGATGCGCGACCTCGGCATCCGCCACGTGTTTGCCGGCGTGCCCGACAAGCGGGCGCGCATGCTGGCCTTGGCGGCAGAACTCGGGCTCGGCATCGAGGACGTCGCCCATGTCGGTGACGACCTGCCCGATCTCGGCATCCTGTCCACCGTGGGCTTCGCGATCACGGTCGCGAATGCGCATCCGTCGATCGTCGGCGTCACACACTGGCAAACCCGCCGTCACGGCGGCGACGGCGCGGTGCGGGAAGTCTGCGACGTGATCCTGGCCGCGCGTGGCCTGCTCGACGCTGCGGTCGCACGGTTCCGCCCATGAGTCGACTTCAGGCTCTCGTCGCCGTGATGCTCGGGTTGATCGCCGCAGCGACCGGCTGGATGCTGTTTCGTGACTTCGACAAGATCAAGCCCGACCGATTCTCCGGCCCGTCGCGACCCAGCTACGAACTGGTGGATTTCGAACTCGATGCCTTCGACGAACAAGGCGCCATCGCCTTCCGCGCCAAGGCACCGCGACTGCTGCACGACGAGCGCGTCAAGGGCATGGCCCTGACCGCGCCGGTGTTCCGGCTATTTGGCGAGAACGGACAAAGCTGGCAGGCACGCAGCGCGACCGCATGGATCGACACCAAGGCCAAGCGCATCGACCTCGACACCGATGTCGCCGTCACCCGCGACATCGACGATGCCGCACAGGCCTGGTCGTTGACGACGGAACGACTGGTCGCTCACACCGAAACACGCCTGATCGAGACCGACCGCGTGGTCGAGGTGCAGCAACCCGGCTCTATACTGCGCGGCCGCGGTCTCTCGGCCGACCTCAACGACAAGACGTTCGAACTCAAGGCGGATGTGCATGGCAGTTTTGCTCCGAAGCGCTAGCGCGCTGCTCGTTTCCCTACTGGCGGCCCTGCCCGCGTTCGCCGCCAAGGCTGATCGTGACCAGCCGATGCAGGTCGGCGCCGAACACTCGCAGACCAGCGAAAAGACCGGCATCACGGTGCTCACCGGCGATGTCCGCATCGACCAGGGCTCGCTGCTGATCCGTGCCGAGCGCGGCGAATTCGAACAGAAGGAAGGCGAAGTCAGTCGCGTCGTTCTTGATGGCTCGCCCGTGCATCTTGAGCAGGACATCGACCAGCAGGGACGTCTGAAGGCGGATGCGAAGCGCATCGAATACCTGTTGTCCGAACAGAAGGTGGTGATGACCGGCGGCGTCCGTATCGAGCGCCCGCGCGGCCTGCTGACCGGCGAACGCGTCATCTACCACCTCGACAGCGGCGAGATGGAGGCCGGCGAGCCCGGCGGTCGCGTCAACATGACGATCGCACCGAAGCCGAAAACGCCGAAAGCCGCGGTGCCGGCCACCCCCGAAGCGCCGAAATCCTGATGCTGTCGGCGCGTCACCTGAAGAAGCGTTACAAGGACCGGGAAGTCGTCTCCGACTTCTCGCTGCAGGTCGCACCCGGCGAATGCGTCGGCTTGCTCGGCCCGAACGGCGCCGGCAAGACCACCTGCTTCTACATGATCGTCGGCCTGATCGGCGCCGACGCCGGCGCCATCCTGCTCGACGACACCGACCTCAGCACGATGCCGATGCACGAACGCGCGCGCCGCGGCGTCGGCTATCTGCCGCAGGAACCATCGGTGTTCCGTTCGCTCAGCGTCGAAGACAATTTGCTCGCGGTGCTCGAACTGCGCCCCGGACTGAACCGCAAGCAGCAGCGCGACGAAATGGAAGCCCTGCTCGCCGACCTGCAGATCGCCCACGTGCGCAAGCAGAAGGGCCAGAGCCTGTCCGGTGGCGAGCGCCGGCGCGTCGAGATCGCACGCGCGCTCGCCGCGAAGCCGCGCTTCATGTTGCTCGACGAACCCTTCGCCGGTGTCGACCCGATCTCGGTATCGGAAATCCAGCGCATCGTCGCGCATCTCAAGGACCGTGGCATCGGCGTGCTGATCACCGACCACAATGTTCGCGAGACGCTCGGCATCTGCGACCGCGCCTACATCCTGCACGCCGGCACCGTGCTTGCCGAAGGCAAACCGTCGGAGATCCTCGTCCATCAGCGCGTGCGCGAGGTTTATCTCGGCGAGAAGTTCACGATCTGAAGAATTGTGACGTCGCGCATGCGCCGCGAAAGGTCCGGCAGGCAGAATCCGCACTCTTGATCACGATTCGCCCCCGAGCCTCATGCTGATCTGGCTGGCCTCCTATCCGCGCAGCGGCAATACCCTGTTGCGCATCCTGCTCAATCGCGGTTTCGGCCTCGAAACCCTCTCGCTCTACGACGACCATTTCGAGGGCGGCTACGACCGCGTGTTCCAACAGGTGGTCGCACACCGCAAGCACGGGCTGTCCCGTGACGAGATCCGCGCCGCGGCCGCAGCCTTGCCGACGATCGTCTTCATGAAGACGCATGAGCTGCCCGACGACGACGCCAAGGCGATCTGCATCGTTCGCGACGGTCGCGCTTCGGTGGTGTCGTACTACCACTATCGTCGCGACATCGCCGGCGAGGACGTCCAACTCGCCGACGTCATCAAAGGCGATGTCTGGGGCGGCGACTGGTCGTCGCACGCCCGTGCCTGGGCGCTCTCGGGTCGAGCGAACACGCTGGTGCTGCGGTATGAAGACATTGTTGCCGACCCCGAACAGGCATTGCGGCGGATCGCCGAATTCAGCGACCTGCCGGCACCCGCAGCCGTCGCCGACGTCGACTTCGCGTCGCTGCATTCCGCCATGCCGCAGTTCTTCCGCACGGGTTCGAACAGCATGAACATCGCCGAATTGCGCGGCGCCGACCTCGCGTTGTTCTGGGAACGGCATGGCCAGACCATGAGCGAACTCGGCTACCCCGGGAAATAAGCCAACGCGTTGCGCTTGGCGAAATCGTGGAATTGCGTAGAATCGACTGGAATGAATCTTGCTTCCAGGCCGCACGGAGGGCCGCCCCAGCGTGGTCAAAGCCGCTCTCCAGATCGGACTCAGCCAAAGCCTGAAACTGACGCCGCAGCTCACGCAGGCGATCAAGCTGCTGGCCATGTCGACGCTGGAACTGGAGCTGGAGGTCACCCACCTGCTCGAATCGAACCCGGTACTGGAACGCGAGGAAGACCTGCCTGCGGACGACTTCGGCGATAGTCCCGAGCCGTCCGATGAGCGCGAGCCCGAGCCGACCGACGATATCGACGACCAGTTGGACCTGCAGGACTTCGAAACCTTCAGTGACTGGAGCGAACCGGGGTCCGGCGGCCATGCCGGCGAAGACGGCGAACGTGAACTCGCCGCCGAGGCACCCGATCTGCGCGCCGAGCTGGCCTGGCAACTCGCCCTGCGTCCCCTGTCCGAGCGCGATCGCGCCATTGCCGCAGCGCTGGTCGATGCAATTGGCGAAGATGGCTACTTGCATGAGGACGATGCTGGCATCATCGCCGCACTTCCCGCAGACTGGCAGGTCACGCCAGAAGACATCTCGGTGCTGCGCTGCCTGTTGCAGCAGTGCGACCCTCCCGGTGTCGGTGCGCGCAACCTGCGCGAATGCCTGCAATTGCAATTGCGTCAGCAGCCCGCATGCGCCGCTCGCGACCTTGCGTTGCGGATTGTCGCGGAACACCTCGACACCCTGCCGAAGACCGATGCCCAGCAACTGGCACGTCGACTCGGCGTCAGCGCGGCGGAGATCGATTCGGCACTGCGCCTGATCCGCAGCCTGAATCCGCGCCCCGGAGAACGCCCGGTCGACAGCGAAGGCGATGCCGTTGTCCCCGATCTGGTCGCGCGCAAGCTCAACGGTCGCTGGCGCGTGCAATTGAACCCGGGCAGTGCGCCGGCCATCGGGATCAACCGCCACTACGAACGCATGGCCGCGGAGTCGAGGGGCGAGACCGGGAACTACCTGCGCGGCCGCCTGCAGGAAGCGCGCTGGCTGATGAAAAGTCTGGCGCAGCGCGGCGATACCTTGCTGAAGGTCGGCAACGCCATCGTGCGTGAACAGGGCGCTTTTCTGGATTACGGCCCGGAAGCACTGCGCCCCCTCACCTTGCGCGCGATCGCAGAGGAGGTCGGCCTGCACGAATCGACCATTTCCCGCGCCACCACCCGCAAGTACATGGCGACACCGCGCGGCGTGTTCGAACTCAAGCGCTTCTTCTCCAGCGGGGTTGCCACCAGCGAGGGGGGTGAAGCGTCGGCCACGGCGATCCAGGCGATGATCCGCAAGCTGATCGATGCCGAAAGCAAAGCCCGACCGCTCAGCGACCAGTCGCTGATGGAATCATTGAAACACGCCGGCATCCAGGTTGCGCGACGCACGGTCGCCAAGTACCGTGAGGCCATGAATATCCCTTCGTCCAGCGACCGGTTGCGCAAGGCATGATCGAGACGTGAATTCGTCGATGCCTCCCTTCCGATCGCGAACGCCGACCCCATACTTGCCTTGCCGGCGCGACAGTCACCATCGCGGCGGACTATCCGGGCGCCCATCCGCGCCCTCAATCGTTGGAGGTAGCTCATGCAACTCGAGATCTCTGGACATGGCGTTGAAGTCACTCCCGCACTGCGCGATTACGCGACGGAAAAGCTGCAACGCGTCGAACGCCACTTCGATCATCTGACCAATGTGCACGTCGTGCTGGGACTGGAAAAGCTCCTGCACAAGGCCGAAGCCACGATCAACTCCACCCAGAAGCAGATCCACGCCGAGGCAGAGGCCAGCGACATGTACGCGGCCATCGACCTGCTCAGCGACAAGCTCGACAGCCAGATCCGCAAGCACAAGGAAAAGCTGACCGACCATCATCGCGCCGAAGCGCAAGTCCGCAAGACCGGCACCTGACCGCCTTTGCGCTGGCCGCAGCGTGCGGCCAGCGCCTTCCGCAACCCGGAACCCCGACCGACGATGCGCCTAAGCCGCCTGCTCTCGCACGACCGCATCGTGCTCTCCCACCCTGCCGGCGACCGCGACGCGGTGCTTCAGCAGATCGCTGCACTGCTCGGCAGCCCCGATCATCCGCACGACGAGATCTACGCCGCATTGCGTCGCCGTGAACTCGGCAGTTCGACCGCACTCGGCGATGGCGTTGCGATCCCGCACACCCGCGTCGAACAGCTCGACAAGCCGCTCGCCGCATTCGTCAACACCCGCAATGGTGTCGATTTCCATGCCCCGGACGGCCTGCCGGTTGATCTCTTCTTCGCCCTGCTCGTGCCCGCACATGCCGCCAGCGAACACCTCGCCATCCTCGCCGAATTCGCGGATTGCTTCGGCGACGCCGCCACACGCGAACGCCTGCGCCACGCGCGCACGCCGCAACGCGTCATCGACATCCTCAGCGATTCGCTGACGGGAGCCGCCGCATGATCCGGACCATCACCGCCCGGGAATTGTTCGACCAGGTCGCGGACCGCATGAAGCTGCGCTGGTCAGCCGGTCAACGCGGCGAACATCGACTGGTCGAGCCGGGCGAGAACCTGCAACGGCGGCCATCGCTGGTCGGCTATCTCAACATCATCTATCCGAACAAGGTCCAGATCGTCGGCATCGACGAACTGAAATACCTCGATGCACTCGATTCCCGCCAGCGCTGGGATACGGTGCAGAAGATCATGAACTACAAGCCCACCGCGATCGTGGTGACACGCGACCAGGCGGTACCGGCCGATCTGCGCGAGGCAGCCGAGGAGACGCAGACGCCGATCTGGGTCAGCGCCAAGCGCGGCCACGAAGTGCTGACCTACATGCAGTACCACCTGTCGCGGGCATTGGCGCGCAACACCTCGCTGCACGGGGTGTTCATGGAGGTCTATTCGATCGGCGTGCTGATCACCGGCGATGCCGGTTCCGGCAAGAGCGAACTGGCGCTGGAACTGGTCACGCGCGGGCATCGCCTGATCGCCGACGACGCACCCGAGTTCACCCTGATCGCACCCGACGTGATCGACGGCACCTGCCCGGAAATGCTGCAGGACCTGCTCGAAGTGCGCGGTCTCGGCATCCTGAATGTGCGTCAGATGTTCGGCGACACCTCGATCAAGCGGAACAAGTACCTGCGCCTGGTCGTGCATCTCGGCAAGCTCGAGGACGTGCATGCGCAGAATGACGGCATGGCGCGCCTGCAGGGCGTGACCACCACCCGCAACGTGCTGGACGTCGAGGTGCCGCAGATCACGCTGCCGGTTGCGGCCGGCCGCAATCTCGCGGTTCTGGTGGAAGCGGCGACACGCACCTTCCTGCTCAAGAGCAAGGGCATCGACCCTGCGCAAACCTTCATCGACCGCCAGGCCCACCAGATGCGTCGACTCTCGCCATGGTAGACCAGCCCCTGCATTTCACGCCGCCGCCACCGCCCCGCACGCCCGGGCAGCCGAGCGAGCGACTGATCATCGTCAGCGGCTTGTCCGGCGCCGGAAAAACCGTCGCGCTGCGCACGCTCGAAGACCTCGATTACTACTGCGTCGACAACCTGCCGACCGCCTTGTTGCCCTCCTTCGTCGATGCGGTGCGCGCGCAGGGCCACTACCCGCGACTCGCGGTCGGCGTCGACGTGCGCAATCGCCAGGACGACTTGCAGAAACTGCCGGCCATGCTCGCGCGCATCGCCCATCTCGGGCTGGCTTACCAGCTGATCTTTCTCGACACCCGCGACGACGTGCTGTTGAAGCGCTTTTCGGATACCCGCCGGCGCCATCCGCTCACGCATGACGGTCTCGCGCTGAACGACGCCATCGTGCTTGAACGCAAGTTGCTGCGACCCCTGGTGGCGATTGCCGACAAGGTCATCGACTCCTCCGACCTCAATGTGCACCAGTTGCGCCGCGTCATCGCCACTGAGTTCGGCACCCAGGGCGCCGGCCTGTCGCTGCTGTTCGAATCCTTCGCCTACAAGCGCGGTGTTCCGAGCGACGCCGATTTCGTGTTCGATGCGCGCTGCCTGCCGAATCCGCACTGGGAAGCGACCCTGCGTCCGCTGTCCGGGCGCGATGCGGCGATCCGCGACTACTTCGCGAAGTTTCCGGAAGTGGGCCATTACATCGAACAGATCCGCGGCCTGCTCGCCACCTGGTTGCCGCGTTTCGAAGCGGACCAGCGCAGCTACATCACCGTCGGCATCGGCTGCACCGGCGGCCGGCATCGCTCGGTCTACATCGTCGAACGCCTCGCCGAAGCCTTTCGCGAGACGCGCGAGCACGTCATGACCTTCCATCGGGAGCTCGAATGAGCGTCGGCGTCTTGTTGCTCACCCACAGCGGCGTCGGCCCGGGCATGCTCGGTGCGGCGCGCGGCATCGTTGGTCCACTGCCATTGAAGACCGCAGCGGTCGAAGCCGGCTTCGGCGAAGGCCCGGAACAAGTCCTGATGCGCGCTTCGGCAGCGATGCGCGAACTGGACACCGGCGCCGGCGTGCTCGTGCTCACCGACGTCTACGGCGCAACGCCGAGCAATGTCGCAGCCAAGCTCGCGAACCTGGGCGGGCGCGTACGCCGGGTCGCCGGCGTGAACCTGCCGATGCTGTTGCGGGTAATGAACTATGCGGAACAATCGCTGGACGAACTCGTCAACACCGCGACGGCTGGCGCGCGCAACGGAGTGATCGTCGACCATGCTTGAGCAGGACATCATCATCAGCAACAAGCTCGGCCTGCATGCACGTGCGTCGGCCAAGCTGGTGCAACTCGTGTCGGGTTACCGGTCCACCGTGATGCTCGGCTGCCGCGGACGCGAGATCAATGCCAAGAGCATCATGGGCCTGATGTTGCTCGCGGCCGGCATCGGCACGCCGGTCAGGCTGCGGATCGAAGGCGAGGATGAAGCTGCGGCGATGGCCGCCGTGGCCGACCTGTTCCAGCGCAAGTTCGACGAGGGCGAATGACGACCGCGCGCACCGAACTCGACGGAAACATCGCGGCCAAAGGTCTGGCGCTCGGCAGTGCGCGCGTCGTCTATTCGACCAAGATCGATGTCGAAACCGAGCCTTTGCCTGCCGCCGGTGTGCCGAACGAGGTCAAGCGTTTCGAGGGTGCATTGAAGACGGCGCGGACCGAACTCGCGAACCTCAGCGACAAGGTCAGCGGCGCGCTGGCACGCGACCTCTCGGAGATCATCGACGCGCACGCGATGATCCTCGACGATCCGGAATTCACCGACACCGTCATCGCGCTGATCCGCAAGGACCAATTGCGCGCAACGGCGGCGCTGAAGCGCCAGCGCGACCTGCTGGCCGAAGCGTTCGATGCCATCGACGACCCGTACCTGCGCGCGCGTCGCGACGATCTCGACCATGTCGTGTCGCGCGTCTACGCGGCGCTCGCTCGCGGCGGCGCGGAACCGGAACGCAAGCATTCCGCGGAAGGCCAGATCCTGGTCTGTGACACCGTGCCGCCGGCCGAACTCGCGCAATTGGCGGACAGCGGTCTGCGCGGCCTGATCTGCACCGCCAGCAGCCCGTATTCGCACACCGCCATCCTTGCGCGCGGGCTGCGCCTGCCCTTTGCCTGCGGCGTGAAGCAGGCGCTCGCGGTGGTGCACGAGGGCGACCCCATCCTGCTCGATGCCGACCAGGGCCGCATCATCGTGCGCCCGGACAACATCGACCTCAGTCGCTTCCGCACGCAGCAGAAGGAAGCGGAAAAGCTGCGCAAGCAGCGTGCACGCGTGAAGGTGACGGACGCACGCACCCGCGACGGCGTGTCGATCAAGCTGCATGTCAACGCCGAGAATGCAGACGTGATCGCGGCCGCCCGGCGCTCCGGTGCCGACGGCGTCGGCCTGTTCCGGACCGAATTCCTGTTCATGAAGCGGCGCGAATTGCCAACCGAAGACGAGCAGTTCCGCGCCTACCGCGATGGCATCGTCGCGATGGCCGGACGCCCGGTGACGCTGCGCACGCTGGACCTCGGTGCCGACAAGGCCATCGGCGGTCCGCTCGACATCGGTGCCGAGGAGAATCCCGCACTCGGTCTGCGCGGCATCCGGTACTCGCTGGCGCGCCGCGACATCTTCTCGGCGCAACTTCGGGCGATGCTGCGGGCTTCGGCCTATGGTCCGATGCGCATCCTGCTGCCGATGGTGTCGTCGGTCGAAGAGGTGCGCGAGGCGCGCGAATTGATCGAACTGTGCACCGATGAAGTGCGCCGTTCGCGCCATCCGGTCGCCGACGAGATTCCGCTCGGAGCGATGATCGAAGTGCCAGCCGCGGCCCTGGTCAGCGCCGATATCGCACGCCATGCCGACTTCCTCGCCATCGGCAGCAACGATCTCGCGCAATATGTGCTCGCGGCCGATCGCAACAATGCCGCCGTGTCGGCCAATTACGACCCGCTGCATCCGGGCTTCCTGCGCCTGCTCTATCTCGTGCTCGACAACGCGCGCCAGGCCAAGCGCCCGATCAGCGTCTGCGGCGAAATCGCCGGTGATCCGACCTACACGCCGCTGCTGATCGCGCTCGGCCTGACCGAATTCTCGATGCATCCGAGCGCACTCGCCGACGTCCGCGAAACCATCGCCACGCTGTCGCGCAAATCCCTCAAGAACAAGGCCGCCCGCCTCCTCCACGCCCCCGACCGCGCCGCGTTGGCCGAGGTCGTGGATGCGATGGCGAATGCCTGATCAACGCTCAATGCGCACCTTCGTATTTCTTCTCGCCGGCCGTCACGCGCAGGTCGAGGCGATTTTCCGGGGGCGGTAGCGGGCAGGTCGAGAAGGCGTTGAGCGCGCAGGGCGGGTTGTAGGCCTTGTTGAAGTCGATGACCAGCTTTCCGTCTTCCTTCGGCCACGGCGCGTAGACGAAGCGGCCAGGCCCATAGGTTTCCTTGCCCGAGGTGCGATCGGCGAAGATGATGAACAGATCGTCCGATCCTTCTTCGACGACTGGATAGATGCGGTACTCGCGTCCATCGCGCGTGAACGTGCCGTAGCCCGGGTTCGGCATCTCTTCGATGGTGCCGATGACGGTCTGGATGCCGAAGGACTTCGGTTCGGTATGCGGGGTCCAGTCGGCGACGATGCGCCAGCTGTCGTCCACCGGAAAATGTTCGATGCCGGTGAAATGCTTGCGTGTTGGCGCCTCCGAATCGCGTACGCGCAATGCATGTTTGTCGCCACGCTTGATGACCAGAAAGCTGACCGTGTCGACGCTGACCAGCGACGGCTTGCCGCTCACGTCAGCCGCGAGCACATGCCAGGTGCGCCCGCCTTCGCTGCGTTCGCCGCCGCTGTCGCTAACCAGGACCTGCGGTCCACCATCGGCCGCGGCAAACAGCACTTCATCGCCGCTCAGGCGAATCGTGCCGAAGTGGTCCGGCCCCGCGGCCAGTTCGATATCGTTGCCTGCCGCATGGCCAAGCGTCTGTTCGCCTTCGACCAGCCAATGCAGGCCGATCAGGCTGAGCCAGCCGTCCGGCTTCTGCAAGCGTGCCAGACGAGCGCTGCGCCACGCTTCGACATCTGCCGCATGATCGTAGGCCGGTTCTGCAGCAGCAACCGGCGTCGGCACGGTCTTCACCTCAGCGGCCTCGCGCGACGGCGTCGGCGTACAGGCCGCTAGCAGTGCACTCGCGAACAGTGGCATGGCGATCAGGGCGTTGCGCATCGTCGATCCTCGGGTTCAATGTCGTCATCGTCCGCGCTGGCTCAGCGTCCACGCTGAAACAGGCGGTCCAGGTCCTGCATCGTCCACTGCATCCAGGTCGGTCGACCATGGTTGCACTGGCCGGAACGTTCGGTGGCTTCCATCTGCCGCAGCAGCGCATTCATCTCCGGCAGCGTCAGCCGGCGATTGGCGCGTACCGATGCATGACAGGCCAGCGTCGACAGCAGTTCATTCGCGGTTTCTTCCAGACGCCGTGAACTGTCGTGCTGGACGAACTCCGCGAGCACGTCGCGCAGCAGGCGCTCGACATCGGCGCCATCCAGGAGCACCGGAATGCGCTTGATCACCACCGACGTCTCGCTGCTGCGCGCCAGTTCGATGCCGAGCTTCAGGAATTCGGCATGATGATCCTCTGCGGCATCGGCTTCGCGTCGCGTCACTGCCACGGCAGTCGGAACCAGCAACTGCTGCGAGGCGATCTCACCACAGGCCTGCTGCGCCTTCAAACGCTCATAGGTAATACGCTCATGCGCGGCGTGCATGTCGACCACGACCAGCCCATGCACATTCTGGGCGAGCACATAGACGCCATGCAGTTGCGCGATCGCGAAGCCAAGCGGCGGGATTTCCCCATCCGCCGTCGCGACGACGTCTCCGTCCAAGCGCTGTGCCAGCGTCGGCACGTCGACCGCCGCCGGCACGGCCATCGCCTCGTTGCGGCCATAGACGCTGCCATACGCCGACAAGCCCTCGCCGACGCGCAGGCCGAGCCCCGCCTGCTGCGGCACGAACGAATTCGTCGACGGCATCGGAAACGCCGGCGCGGCAATCGTCGGCGCCTGCCCGGCGCGCGTCTGCGCCAGGGCTTCATGCAGGCTGCGGAACAGGAAATCGTGGATCAGCCGCTGTTCGCGGAAACGCACTTCGGTCTTGGCCGGATGCGCATTCACGTCGACCAGCAAGGGATCGAGTTCGAGAAACAGCACGAAGGCCGCATGACGACCATGGAACAGCACATCGGCATAGGCCTGGCGTACCGCATGGGCAATCACCCGATCACGCACCAGCCTGCGATTCACATAGAAGAACTGGCGGTCGTTCTGCGCCCGTGCCGCGGTCGGCAAACCGACATAGCCGTGCAGACGCAAGCCGGCCGCCTGATGGTCGATGCGCAGACTGTGGGCGAGAAAGTCCTCGCCGAGCATCGCATCGACGCGCGATTCGGGCGACGTGCCGCTGGCCTCGTCACGCAGCAATGGCCGCCCGTTGTGCAGCAGCGTGAACGCGACTTCCGGACGCGCCAGCGCGATCGCCCTCAGCCAATCCTCGACGTGCCCGAGCTCGGTCCGCTCGGCGCGCAGGAACTTGCGCCGAGCCGGCACGTTGAAGAACAGCTCGCGCATCTCGGCGGTCGTGCCGACCGGATGCTGGGCCGGCTTGATCCGTGCGAACTGGCCGTTGTCGACGTCCAGTTCCGAGGCGTGCGGTGCCGCAGGCGTGCGCGACACCAGGCGAAATCGCGACACCGAGGCGATGCTCGGCAGCGCCTCGCCGCGAAAGCCCATGCTGCGCACCGATTCGAGATCATCGAGCGAGGCGATCTTGCTGGTCGCATGGCGGGTCAGGGCCAACGGCAGGTCATCGACCTCGATCCCGCTGCCGTTGTCGCGAACGCGCACGAGCTTGACCCCGCCCGCTTCCAGTTCGACCTCGATCCGACTGGCGCCGGCATCGAGCGCATTCTCGACCAGTTCCTTGACCACGGACGCCGGGCGCTCGATGACCTCGCCTGCGGCGATCTGGTTGATCAAGGTATCGGGCAGGGTCTGGATGCGCATCTCGGCCTCAACGGGGGCCGGACATTCTAGCGGCGTGCGCGGCCGATCAGATCGATGCCGGGATCTTCAGCACTACGCCGGCATTCACGCTATCGGTCGCGAGCGAATTCTCGCGCTTGAGCGAGGCCACCGAAACACGATGCCGTTGCGCGATCAGGGAGAGCGACTCGCCTCGCGCGACAACGTGATGCTTGGCGCGCTGCGGATTCGCGGCAAACCAGGTGCCCGGCGGCGGCGTGGTCGCGAAGTAGTCGCGGATACCGGCGACCAACGCGTCGGCGAGCTTGTCGCGGTGCGTGGGATCGTTGAGGCGCTTCTCTTCGGTCGGATTGCTGATGAATGCGGTCTCGACCAGCATCGAGGGCACGTCGGGCGAGCGCAGCACGACGAAGTTCGCGCGTTGCACTTCGCGCTTGTGCAGGTTGCCGATGCCGGCGAGGCCGCGCAACACGTTGTTCGCGACCATTTCGGACGCCTGCATGGTCGCACCCTGGGACAGGTCGAGCAGTACGGCGGCCAGGGTCGCATCCTTGTCGTCGATCGAGACGCCCCCGACCAGGTCGGAAGTGTTTTCGCGATCCGCCAGCATGCGGGCAGCTTCGGATGAAGCGCCGCGATTCGACAGCACGAACACCGACGAGCCGCGCGCCTGCGATTTCACGAAGGCATCGGCGTGGATGGACACGAACAGATCGGCCTTCTGCTCGCGCGCGATCTCGTAGCGGCGCTTCAGCGGAATGAAGAAATCGCGATCGCGGGTCAGTACCGCGGTCATGCCCGGTTCGGCATCGATCCGCGCCGCCAGCGCCTGCGCGACCGCGAGCGTGATGTCTTTCTCGCGCGAGCCATTCGCGCCGGAAGCGCCCGGATCATCGCCGCCATGGCCGGCATCGATCGACACGACCACGTCGCGCTCGCCCTGCGCGACCGGCAACGATGCCTCGCGCTTCACGACGCGCGGTGCCGACTCCGAATCGAACAGGTCGATCACCAGGCGATGTCCGAACTGGTCGGCCGGCTTGAGCAGGAAACTCTTCGGTTGCACGCTGCGATCGAGATCGAGCACGACGCGCAAGGTGTCATCGCCCTGACGGCCGGTACGAATGCGCTTCACTGCGCCTTCGAGCTCGAATCCATCCAGCGATTTCGATACCCGACTGCGCGCGATGTCCAGCACCAGGCGGTCCGGATTCGCGAGCGTGAACAGCTTGTAATGCACCGGCGCACTGACGTCGAAAACCACGCGCGTGTGATCGTCGGCGTCCCAGAAACGCACGGCCTGCACATCACCCGCGAACGCACGACTCGCGATCAACGCGAGTGCTGGAACGAGCAGGCGACGGACGGGAAAGGCGAACATGCGGCGGATTAAACGCCAGTCGAAACCGGATTTCAAGAAGAAACTTCAATCAAATCCGTTCACTACCGCAACTTCCTGAACAATCCGGCAGATCCCGGCCGGAACCGCTTGATCAAGCTACCGGGCAACACGCTCGCAAAAGCGGCGTCCGGCCTCGGTTCGCGCGTCGAATTCCGCCCGGCGGGCATCGTCGCCGAGGCGGAACAGGTGGATGGCAAGGTCGAGCGTCGGCGTCTCTTCGCCCCCCTTGTCCGGCCACTCGATCAACATCACGGACTCCGGCCCGAGCACGTCCGCCAGCCCAAGTTCGGTCAGTTCCTCGGGATGGCGCAAGCGATACAGGTCGAGATGATGGACCAGCAACGCGCCGAGCTCGTAGGACTCGATCAGGGTATAGGTCGGCAGCGACTGGATCAGTGCCCGCACCAACGCAGTCTTGCCGGCACCCAGGTCGCCGATCAATCCGATCACCAGCGGCGCCTGCAAGGCGCGCGCGAGGCGCGCGCCCAGTGCGTCGGTCGCGGACAGGTCGGGCAAATCGACGCGCAAGTTCATGGATTCACGACTGAACGCAATGCAGCGACGACATCACTCGCAAGCAGGCCGCGTTCGCCGTCGCGCGCGACAAGGTCGGCCGCCCGTGCGTGCACCGCCACACCGATGCGGGCCGCCGCTGCCGGTCCAAGTCCCTGCGCCATCAAGGCCGCGATCACACCGGTCAATGCATCCCCCATGCCGCCCGAGGCCATGCCGGGATTGCCGAACGGACAGACGCCCAGCCCCCCGTCGCGATCCGCGATCACACTGCCCGCCCCTTTCAGCACCACCACGGCACGATGGCGTCGCGCCAGTTCGCGCGCCGCGGCGAAGCGATCGCGCTCCACCGTCGGGACATCGATGCCGAGCAAGCGCGCGGCCTCGCCGGGATGCGGCGTCAGCACTGCATCGCCATGCAGTTCGATACGCCCCGCCGCGAGCAAATTCAACGCATCGGCATCCAGCACCAAGGGCTTTCCGGATGCACAGACTTGCCGCGCAAGCCGCACACTCCAGTCCGATTGACCGAGGCCCGGCCCGAGCGCGAGCACATTGGCGCGATCGATCATCGGCTGCAGATCGCCGTCGTTCTCGACCGCCCGCGCCATTGCCTCCGGTTGCCGTGCCAGCAACGCCGGAACATGCATCGAACGGGTCGCGACACTGACCAGACCAGCCCCGGCACGCGCAGCAGCGGCGGCGGCGATCAGCACCGCACCGCCCATGCCTTGATCGCCGCCGACCACCAGCACATGCCCCGCTCGGCCCTTGTGGGCATCGCGGGCACGCGGCGGCAAGGCTCTGGCAACCTCGGTCTCGGTCATCAGCTGTGCATCCGCCGGCACCCCGACGAATGCGCCGGAAGGAAGATCCAGAGTGGCGAGACGGCGCTCGCCGCACACCCGCGCCGCGACACCCGTCCATAGCCCGCGTTTCCAGGCGATGAAACTCAGCGTCAAACTGGCCTGCACACAGACGCCCGGAGCATGACCGCTGTCGGCATTCAGGCCCGAGGGAACGTCGAGCGCGAACACCGGCGCCGCGTGCCCGTTGATCGCCGCGATCAGCGCCGCGATCGCACCTTCCGGTGCACGATCGAGACCGATGCCGAACAGCGCGTCGACGATCAGATCGGCCTCTGGCAAATCCCCATCGGTGCCGGCGCCGATGACGTCATTCCACTGGGCAACGGCCTGCGCGGCCGGTTCGCCCGTCGGCACCGCACCAACCTGGAGCAACGAAACGCTGAGACCTTGTGCACGCGCCAGCGTCGCGACGACATAGCCATCGCCGCCATTGTTGCCGCTTCCGCAAATGACGAGCAGACGCCGCGCTTCAGGCCAGCGCACACGCAGCATCGCGAAGGCCGCAGCACCGGCGCACTGCATCAAGGTCCAGGCCTCGTGCCCCGGCAATCGCATCGCCTGCGCCTCGATACGGCGCACGTCGGCCACGCGGTAAAGATTCGATGCGATGTCTTCCATGCCGGCATTGTACGGGGCCACGCCTATACTGCCGACATGTCCGATCCGAACATCGACCCGCAGGCATTGGCCACACGCATCAAGCACGAGGCGAACGACCTCGGCTTCCAGGCCTGCGGCATCACCGGGACGCGTCTCGACGAAGACGAGGCGCACCTGCTGCACTGGCTTGACGATGGTTTCCACGGCGACATGGACTATATGCAGCGCCATGGCAGCAAGCGCACGCGGCCGCAGGAACTGGTGCCTGGCACCCTCAGCGTGATCTCGGTCCGCATGGATTACCTCAGCGCCGATGCCGCCGACATGCAGGCCACGCTCGACGATCCGAGCCTGGCCTATGTCTCGCGCTATGCCCTGGGACGCGATTATCACAAGCTGATGCGGAACCGCCTGCAGCAACTGGCTGATCGCATCGGCGCGATCATCGGACCGTTCGGCTATCGCGCCTTCGTCGACAGCGCACCGGTGCTGGAGAAAGCGCTCGCGCGCAATGCCGGGCTGGGCTGGATCGGCAAGCACGCCAACCTGATCGACACGAAGCGCGGCTCCTGGTTCTTCATCGGCGAGCTGTACACCGATCTGCCGCTGCCCCATGACGCCGCGGAAACCGGCCACTACTGCGGCACCTGCACGCGCTGCATCGATGTCTGCCCGACCCGGGCCATCGTGGCGCCACATCGCATCGACGCGCGCCGCTGCATTTCCTACCTGACCATCGAGCTGCATGGTCCGATTCCCGAGGACCTGCGTGCATTGATCGGCAACCGCATCTACGGTTGCGACGATTGCCAGCTGGTCTGTCCATGGAACAAGTTTGCGCAGCCGACGGCGGAACGCGATTTTTTACCGCGCAACGGACTCGACCGCATCGCGCTGACCGATGCGTTCTCGTGGAATGAAGCCGAGTTTCTGGCACGCACCGAAGGCTCGCCGATCCGCCGCATCGGCCATGAACGCTGGTTGCGCAACATCGCGGTGGCGCTCGGCAATGCACCGACCGGGCCGGCCATCCTGGACGCGCTGCAGTCGCGGCGTGACGATCCCTCGCCGCTGGTGCGCGAGCACGTGCAATGGGCGCTCGCGCGCCATGGCTCAACGTGAGCGGATCTCGCCGATCAGCGACTGCGTGACCGGATCGAGCGCGCGCGCGGCGGCATCCGACGTCAAGGCCGGCAGGAACTGCCTCGCGATGCGCTTGCCGAGTTCCACGCCCCACTGGTCGAAGGGATTGATGCCGACCAGACAGGCCTCGACGAAGACGCTGTGCTCGTACATCGCGAGCAACGCCCCCAACGCTTCCGGCGTGAGCGCATCGAGCAGGACAACCGTGCTCGGGCGATTGCCGCCGTGATGCTTGTGCGCGGCCAGCGGATCATCGCTGTCGCGCGTGTCATGGCCGTAAGCGAGCGCGGCGCTTTGCGCGAGCAGGTTTGCGAGCAGCACGCGATGGTGCGCGTCATGACGGTGCGCCGGCTGGATCACGCCGATGAATTCGACCGGCACCACTTGTGTGCCCTGATGCAGCGCCTGAAAAAATGCGTGCTGCGCGTCGGTGCCGACGCCGCCCCACACAATCGGCGCAGTCGGCACGTCCACGGGCGCACCGTCATGGCGCACCGATTTGCCGTTGCTCTCCATTTCGAGTTGCTGGAGATAGGCCGGGAGATGCGTCAGTCGTACGTCGTAGGGCACCACGCAGCGCGAACGGAACTCGAGCGCGGCGCGATTCCAATGCTCGATCAGCCCGCGCAGCACCGGCAGATTGCGCGCCAACGGTGCGCTAAAGAAATGCCGGTCCATCTCGCGAGCACCGTCGAGCAGTCGCCGGAACGCGTCGATGCCATGCGCAAGCGCGAACGAAAAACCGACCGCCGACCACAACGAATAACGGCCACCGACCCATTCCCAAATCGGCAGACAGCGCTCGGCATCGACACCGAAATCTTGCGCGGCCCGGACATTTGCGGTGACGGCAAATAGCCGCCGCTGCATCGCGGCTGCACCGAGTGCCGCTTCAAGCCAATCGACGAGCAACCGTCCATTGAGCAGGGTCTCTTCAGTACCGAAGCTCTTGGATACAAGCACGACCATTGTCGTTGCTGGATCAAGCGCCGCCATCAGTTCGGCCGCACGATGCGCGTCGATGCTGGAAACGAAATGCAGACGTGGCCCATGCTGCGGATCGGCAATCGCGGCATCGAGCAATCGTGGGCCGAGGTCCGAACCGCCGATCCCGACATTGATGACATCGCGCACTGACCGGGAATCGCCAAAGCCCTCATCCAGCAGACGCCGAACCCAAGCCTGCACGCGCTCGCTCGCATCGGCGGCGGCAATATGTGCCGAATGCATGATGCCGTCACGAACATCCTCGGCACGCGCGCGCAGGGAATGATGCAGCGCAGCCCGACCCTCGGTGCTGTTCAGCGGCTCGCCATCGGCCAAGGCGCGCCGAAATCGCTCAAGTTCAGCCTGATCGGCCAGAGCAAGAAGGGTGTCGAGCGCTGCGGTGTCGACCCGTTGTCGGGAAAAATCGGCATACACGGGCCCGACCCGCAGCCGTAGCCGCCGTCCGCGTTCAGCATCGGCCGACAGGACCGCCAACGTGGTGTCACTCAGACGTTCAGCGTCGCAGGCCAAGCTCATGATCGGGCGTTCTCGCTGAATCCGGAAACGCCGGAGTATAGCCCGCGCCAATGACCACACCGTTGCAGCCAAGCCTCTGAAACACAGGCAAAAAAAACCCTCTCTGAAAACCAGAGAGGGTCTAATCGGAGTGACGATTACCTAACAATGCGCCCTGCTGTCGAAAGGGATTGCTCATTTCAAGCGATCAGACCTTTCGGCAGGCGTAATTTAGCAAGACTGATGCAAAAACACAACACCGCTGTTGCTCGATTACAACATTTCGAAATAAATTCAATCAAATCATGATGTTGTCTATCAAACGCGCCTTGCCGAGCCGGGCGGCGATCAGCGCGACCAGATTTCCGCGATCACCTTCTGCCGGCTCCGACAGATCCTCGGCACGACGGACAGCGGCGTAGTCGACACGAAATCCGACTGCGTCAAGGCGATCCACGGCAGCCGCCTCCACCGCCGCGCGCGCCCTGCCCTGCCCGATGGCGTCGCGCATGGCCTGCAGGGTCCGGTAGATCTCGGCCGCACGCTCACGTTCTTCCGTAGCGAGGTACTGGTTGCGCGAACTCATGGCCAGACCGTTCGGCTCGCGCAAGGTCTCGACACCGACGATCGCAATCGGCAAACCGAGATCGCGAACCATGCGCTCGATGACACGCAATTGCTGGAAATCCTTGCGCCCGAAGAACGCGATGTCCGGCTGGACCCAATGGAACAACTTGGCGACCACGGTCGCGACACCATCGAAGTGGCCGGGACGGAATGCGCCGCAGAGACCCTCGCTGACGAGCGGCACGTGCACGCGCACCGATGCATCGAGGCCGAACGGATACAGCACCTCGGCCGTCGGAGCGAACAGCAGATCGCAGCCCGCGGCCACCAGGCCGGCTGCATCGGCCTCCATCGTGCGCGGATAGGACGCGAAATCCTCGTTCGGGCCGAACTGGGTCGGGTTCACGAAGATGCTGGCAACGACGTGATCGCATTGCGCACGCGCGGCCGCAATCAACGAATAGTGGCCGGCATGCAGATTGCCCATGGTCGGCACGAAACCGATGCGCAAGCCGGCGCGACGCCAATCCGAGACGGCGCACCGGACCGCGTTGCCATCGTCAAGGCGCTGCAATTCACTCGGCATATTCGTGCTCCGCGGCTGGAAAGGTGCCGCTTCGCACTTCCGCCACGTACGCCTTGAAGGCGTCGAGCACGCTGTCGCGACCCTGGAGGAAATTCTTCACGAAGCGTGGCCGACGACCGGAACTGATCCCGATCACGTCGTAACACACCAGGATCTGTCCATCGCACTGCGGCCCGGCGCCGATACCGATGACCGGGATCGCGAGGTCGGCCTGGATCGCAGCCGCAAGCGGGCTCGGCACGCATTCCAGCACCAGCATCTCGGCGCCCGCCACCTGCGCCGCACGCGCCGCGTCGCGCAGCGCCTGAGCAGCAGCATCGCCACGCCCCTGCACCTTGTAGCCGCCGAGCCGCAGGACCGATTGCGGCGTGAGCCCGAGATGCGCGCAGACCGGCACCTCGCGGTCGACGAGGTAGCGGATGGACTCGATCACCGGACCACCGCCTTCGAGCTTGACCATCGCGCATTCACCTTCACCGATCATGCGTGCGGCATGGCCGAAGGCCGTCTTCGGATCGGGATAGGTGGCATACGGCATGTCGGCAATGCGCAGCGCGCGCTTCGAACCGCGCGCGACCGAACGGGCGTGGTAGACGATGTCATCCACCGTCACCGACAGCGTGCTGCGTTTGCCGTGCACGACCATGCCCAGCGAGTCGCCGATCAGGATCACGTCGACGTCGGCCTCGTCCGCGAGCTTGGCGAAGCTCGCGTCGTAGCCGGTCAATGCAGCGATCTTGCGGCCCTCTTGCTTGAACTGTCGCAGCATAGGCACCGTGATCGGCGGGCTGCGGGTTTCGGTGACTCCGGCGTACATGGCAGCTCCTCGCGGGGGCCGCGATTATCGGCAGACGTTTGGCAAGGACTCAAGCCTCAATTCTTGCGATGTCCTGACGCGGCAGCGTGAATGCGACTTCTCGCACCGTCGAGCCTCCAATCCGGACATCCGGCGCAATCTCGGCCCACGGCACCATCACGAACGCGCGCTCGATCGCACGCGGGTGCGGCAATTGCAGCCCCGGCGTGTCGATGCGGCGCTGATCGAACGCGATCAGGTCCAGATCGATGCGGCGCGGACCATTGCGCTCGGCGCGCACACGCCCGAGGCTAGTCTCCAGATCAAGCAGCGCGCGCATCAGCACCAGCGGTGCGAGCGATGTCTGCAGCGCGACTACGGCATTGATGAAGTCTGGCTGATCGCGTTGGCCCACCGGTGCCGTGCGATACAGCGACGAGCGCGCGAGGATGCGACCGAACGGCATCGCATCAAGCCGGGCCATCGCTTCGCGCACACGCGGTGCGGGTGCATCCAGGTTCGCCCCCAGAGCGACGAAGGCACATGCGTCGATCGCGCTGCTCACTCGCCGGTCGCGGCCGGCGCTGCCTCACCCGGCTTGCGGCGCCGGCGCCGGCGCTTCTTCCTGACCGGCTCATCCGACGCGACCGACTTTTCGACCAGTGGCTGACCCGACAGCACCGCATCCGGCCCCTCCTGCTGAGCGCGGTCCCAGCGCTGCGCCAACTCGACCAGATCCAGATGGGCACTCGATCGCAACAACAGGAAATCGTAGGCGGCCCGAAATCGCGGATGCGCCAGCAGTCGCTGCACGCGCTTGCGCTGGTTGGTCACGAAGCGCGGCTGCAGGTCCCAGATCTCCTGCATCGGCAAAGAGAAGCGCTTCGGCAAGGCGATGCGCTGCGCCTGCTCGGACACGATCTGCGCCGACGCCTCGCCCTCCGGATCGCCATGGCCGCGATCGGCCAGCAAGGCAGTCCGATACTCGACCGCGGGCCAGAGCAAGGCCGCGAACAGGAACGCCGGCGTGACCGGACGTCCGAGCGCGATGCGGCCGTCGGTGCTCGCCAACGCCGCCTCGATCAGGGCGCGACCGCGCGGGTCCTTGCGGATCGAAGCGGAAGACTCCGGAAACAGCACGGCAAACAGGCCATACCGTTCCATCTCGCGGAAACCCGACAGCGCGTGCCCGGCCAGGAACAGTTTCAGCATCTCGTCGAACAGGCGCGCCGGCGGCGCATCGACGAGCAGCGGGCCGAATTCGCGGATGCCCGCAGCAACATCGTCGGCGATCGAGAAGCCGAGCTTCGCGGCGAACCGCACGGCACGCAGGGTCCGCACGGGGTCTTCGCGGAAGCGGCGCTCGACATCGCCGATCAGGCGCAACTCGCGTCGCTGCACATCCTCGAACCCGCCGACGTAATCGTGTACCGAAAAATCGTCGATCGCGTAATACAGCGCATTCACCGTGAAGTCGCGGCGCACCGCATCTTCCTCGATGCTGCCGTAGACGTTGTCGCGGGTCAGGCGGCCATCGACCATTTCGCGGTCGCCTGAACCGTCGTCGCTGATGCCGCGGAAGGTCGAGACCTCGATGATTTCGTCGCCATAGTGCACGTGCGCGAGCCGGAATCGCCGGCCGATCAAGCGACAATTTCGGAACAGCGCCTTGACCTGCTCGGGCGTCGCATTGGTCGCAACGTCGAAGTCCTTGGGGCGATTGCCGAGCAGCAGATCGCGCACGGCACCACCGACGAGGCAGGCCACGAAGCCAGCGTCGCGCAGTCGATACAACACGCGCAGCGCATTCGGACTGATGAATTGCCGCGAGATGCAATGGTCGGCGCGCGCGATCACGCGCAATTGGGCGGCGACGCGTCTCCGCACTTCGGCGGGATCGGAGGTTTCGAGAAAATCCATGATGTCCTGGTGGCTGCGGAATGCGGCCGTTGGGTCGTAGCCGGCACCGGACGGTACCGGCGAGCACCGGGCATTATGCCCAAGATGCCTTGAGATCGCGGCTACTGACGTTATACTACGGCGCTCTGCAACGTGGCCTCAAGCCGCGCTCCCATCGTCTAGCGGTCCAGGACGTCGCCCTCTCACGGCGAAAACAGGGGTTCGATTCCCCTTGGGAGTACCAACCAGGTTGATCGCATGCCGTTCGTTGTCGTCGAAAACTGCATCAAGTGCAAATACACCGACTGCGTGGAAGTCTGTCCGGTCGACTGTTTCCATGAAGGCCCGAACTTTCTGGTGATCGATCCGGACGAGTGCATCGACTGCACCCTGTGCGAACCGGAATGTCCGGCCAAAGCGATTTTTCCGGAAGATGATGTACCTGGCGGCCAGGAACACTTTACGCCGCTGAACGCCGAGCTGTCGCGCATCTGGCCGGTGATCACTACGCGCAAGGAGCCGCCCGCGGACGCCGCTGAATGGGATGGCAAACCGGGCAAGCTCGACCAGCTGATCCGCTAAGCCGCCGCGACTTGCACGGCGGCTCAGGCGTCCTTCATTCCCAGTTGATGCGATCGCGCAATGCGCTCAGCGCGCGCTGCGCGTACTCGTCATCGATGCGCACACCGCTGCTGCCATCCTCGATCACGATACGGCTGCCGATCGCGTCGTCGAGCACGTGCACGGTGCGTCGAATCGTGTTCGTGTGCGTGCCGTCCTTCCACCACCAGCGCTTGCGCTCTTCGGTCACCTCGAAGCGCAGCTCGACGCGATGTTCATCGCGCTCCGCGTCGCCGATTGTCGCGATTTGCGCCTGCTCCAGCGCAGCCAGCACCTTGTCGAAAGTCTCAGCAGGCGACATCCGCACCTTGAGCCGGCTTTGCGGATCATCCGCGTCGACCGGCAGCGAATCGGCCGGCGCTTCCGACACTTCAACCAGTGCCCCGGTGGCCTCCGGGACGAGCATCGATTCGCGTCGTGCCGGCGAGTCCAAGTCCGGTGGGACCGTCAGCGACTTGCCTGATTCGGCGTCAAGATAACGCTCGTGCATTTTGCCTTTGCCGAACAGGCCGCAACCGGAAAGCGTCACGGCAAAGACAGCCAGCACGAGTGGAAGCGGGACGATTTTCGACATCGGTGATTCTCCTCAGCCCGCGAGCGCCGCATCGAGCGATGCGAGTGCTGCGAGACATTGATCAATGGCGTCGTGATGCTGCGCCGACAGCGGCGTCAGCGGCAGACGGTGGATGGCATCAAGATAGCCCAGGCGATGCAAGGCCCATTTTGCCGGAATCGGGTTCGATTCGAGTGCGAGCACGTCGTAAAGCCTGCGCAAATCTGAATCGATTTCGGCTGCGCTCATCCGCGACGCCGGGCGAGCCGACAACGCGCGTTCGCACAGCTGTGCAAAAGCACGTGGTGCAACATTGGCCGCGACCGAGATCGTCCCTTTCGCGCCGGCCGACATCGCGTGCAGCGCCGTCGGATCATCGCCGCTCAAGACCGAGAATTCCGGCGACTGCAACAGCAGCAATGCTGCCATGCGCTCGGGTTCCGGACGCGCTTCCTTGACACCGATGATGCGTGGATGCGCAGCCAGTGCAGCAACGGTTTCCGGCAACAGGTCGCAGCCGGTACGACCCGGCACGTTGTACAGGATGATCGGCAGCGCCGACTCTGCTGCCAGATGCAGGTAGTGCGCGATCAGGCCACGCTGGGGCGGACGCACGTAGTAAGGCGTAACCGCGAGCACGGCATCCGCACCGGCATTCGCGGCGATGCGCGCGTAGGCCACAGACTTCGTCGTGCTGGGCGAGCCGATGCCGGCAATGACCGGCATGCGTCCGGCGATGCGCGCCGCGGCATGCGCGATCAACATGCGGTATTCGTCGTCGTCAAGCAATGCGGCTTCGCCGGTCGACCCGGCCAGCACAAGACCATGCGTGCCGCTGGCGAGATGCCAGTCGAGCAAGCGGTCGAGTGCGGGGAAGTCGAGCTGTTCGCGCGCGTCGAAGGGCGTGACCAGCGCGCAAATGCTGCCGTGGAGTTGCATCGGGAAGAGTCGCCAGGAACGCCACGATGTTACTTGCGGGTCCTGGGGGCGACAAGTATTCTGCATTCATCCATTCAGCCCACACGAGCACTCCGTGGCGCGACCGACATCGAACGAAAACTATCTGGTCGTCATCGCGGTGGCTCCGCAAAAAAAATCGCCTCTGCTCCTCCTTACGCGTCGTGTCGGCGAAAGCGGCTGCCATCTACTGGAATCGCGACTGTCGACGCTCGGCGACGATGTCGCGATCAACATGCTGTTGATGGGTTCATGGGATGCCGTGGCCAAATTCGAAACAGCAGCACCCCGCATCGAACGCGAGGAAGGTATCCGCCTGATCCTGCAGCGTACCGCCGCGAAAGAGACCCAGAATGCGATGCTGCCCTACCTCGTCGAAGTGGTTGCGGCCGACAAGCCCGGCATCCTGCATCTGCTCGCCGAGTTCTTCATCGACCACGGCATCTCGATCGAGAGCCTGAGCTCGAACCGCTACCGCGCGATGCAGACCGGTGCCGAAATGTTTTCGGCACAGATCACCATCGGCATTCCCGCAAAAACGCATATCGCTTCCCTGCGTGACGATTTCCTCGAATTCTGCGACGCGCAGAACCTCGACGCGATCATGGACCCGATGAAGTTCTGATTCCCCAAGGAGGTGCGGTGATGATGTCCGAACGCAAGCGCATTTACGTGCTCGACACCAATGTGCTGATGCATGATCCGACCGCGCTGTTCCGCTTCGAAGAGCACGACGTCTTCATCCCGATGACCGTGCTGGAGGAACTCGACAACGGCAAGAAGGGCACTTCCGAGGTTGCGCGCAACGCGCGCCAGGTCAGCCGCTTCATCAACGAATTGATCGAAGCCCACGGCGCCGAGAAGATCGACAAGGGCTTGAAGCTGGTTCGACCGAAAGGCTTGAACCTGCGCCGCGACTCGCAGATCGGGCGCCTGCTGTTCCAGACCGGGACGGCGGACCCGGCCAAGTCGCGCATGAAGAAGCTGCCCGACAACCAGATTCTGGCCTCGATCCTGCACCTCCACGAACAGCATCCGCAGACCGAGATCGTGCTGGTGTCGAAAGACATCAATCTGCGCATCAAGGCCTCGATTTTCGGCGTGCCGGCCGAGGACTACGAGAACGATCGCGCGCTCGACGACTTCAGCCTGCTCTACACCGGCCACATCGAGCTGCCGGCCGACTTCTGGACCAAACACGCCAAGGACCTGCGTTCCTGGTCCGAGAAGGGCCACACTTACTACGAACTCAAGCTGCGCAAGAACGAGGACTGGGCGCCGCACCAGTTTCTGTACCTTGCCGGTGAAGATGAACCGGAATTCCGCGTCCTCAGCATCCGCGACGGCATCGCTCGCCTGCAGATCCTCGATGACTTCACCGGCGGCAGCCACTCGATCTGGGGCATCCATGCGCGCAATCGCGAGCAGAACTTCGCGCTCAACGCGTTGATGGACCCCGAGATCGACTTCGTCACCCTGCTCGGCACCGCCGGTACCGGCAAGACCCTGCTCGCGCTGGCGGCCGGCCTCGCGCAGGTGATGGATCAGCAGCGTTACCGCGAGATCATCATGACCCGGGTGACCGTCTCGGTGGGCGAAGATATCGGTTTCCTGCCCGGCACCGAGGAGGAAAAGATGACGCCGTGGATGGGCGCCCTCACCGACAACCTCGAAGTGCTCGCGAACCCGTCCGAGGGCGGCTCCTGGGGCCGTGCCGCGACCAATGACCTGCTTGCATCGCGGATCAAGATCCGCTCGATGAACTTCATGCGCGGCCGCACGTTCCTGAATCGCTACGTGATCGTCGACGAGGCCCAGAACCTGACGCCGAAGCAGATGAAGACCCTGCTGACGCGCGCCGGCCCGGGCACCAAGATGATCTGTCTCGGCAACGTCGAACAGATCGACACGCCCTACCTCACCGAGACCACGTCGGGCCTGACCTACGCGGTCGATCGCTTCAAGGCCTGGCAACACAGTGCGCATATCACGCTACGTCGCGGCGAGCGCTCGCGCCTTGCGGATTTCGCTTCCGAATCGCTTTGATTCGTCCAAACCTGAGGCAAAAAAATGGGCTCCGAAAGGAGCCCGAGTTGATCTTTAGCCCTGTAAAGCCTTCAGAAGTCGACGCGCCAACGCGCTTCGAATTCAAACTGGTCGCCATTGGCATGACCGCGACCGAGGGCCGAGGTGGTGCCAAGGAAATATTCGACCGGCGCGTGGCTCGCGGCGAGGCGCAGTTCACCGGCGCGGTCGAATTGATGAGTGACGCCGAGCGCGAAGTTGCGATCGGTGAATTCCTCGCGCAGCGCGCCATAGAGCAGCGACGAACTTGGCTCCGGCTGCTGCTGCGTCGAGTAACGGAGATCCAACCGCGACGACTTGCCGACGGCATAGTCGAACGCGAGGTTGTAAACGGTCAGGTCACGCCATGCGAATACCGGCGAGGTACCATCACCGAGCAGTGACAGGAAGCGTTCCGGCAATGCGTAGCTGGAAAACGCCTTGAGCTCGCTGTACATCACGTGCTGAGTGCCCACGGTCAAACCGAGCGCGGACGACAGCGCCACGCGCGCCGACAGCTCGGCTTCCGCAGGAATATCGAAATCGCCTGGATCGCTGAACACACCGCGATAGGACTGGAATGGCTGCATGTCGATCTTGGACTGCAGCGCCGCCTGGACGGCAAGCTTCTCGCCGAACGGCTGCGTGTAATTCAGACGCACGCCCGCGGCGGTGGAAGACTCGTTGCCGAGCAGGCGCAACTTGTCACCGGTATCGATCCGCTCGGAACCGAAACCGAACGAGGCAAACTGCTGCTCCGCCACGACCACACCGGCGCCGAAACGCGCACCGCCATCGAATTCGTGCGCGAGCTGCGCACCGGCAAACTGGCGATTCAGCCCGGGAGTGGCCTCGTCGAACAAGGCCAGCGAGGCCAGATTCGCTGCGGCGATGTCGTTCCCGCGCGTTTCCGAGAAGCGGAGTTCCACCACTTCACTCTGCACCGCCGTTCGAAATTCGACGCGCACGTTGTCGCTCAAGGCATTCGCCAGCGCGTTGCGGGCACTCGGCGCTTCGGATTTCGTAGCGTCAGCCCAAGCGAAATCCGGTGTCATCGCGGACCGCGCATACTCCCGCCACGCTTCGGCACGCACGGTGATCGGACCGACGGCGAGGCCGATGGTGATCAGGACCGACAGTGGCGACAGGCGAAGGGTCATTTCGGCACGAGTTGTTGCGGATGCGCGACATCGTCGCAAAAAAACCACAGCGGGTCAACGGGGGCGGCACAAGGCGGACTGCCGTGGCGCAGGCAAGGGCCAGTATGCTGGCCTCCACCTCAAAGGCTGGCGCCATGGGCGAATTGACGGAATGGTTGAATCAGGCCCGGCGCGGCGATGCCGAGGCCGCCGAACGCGCCTTTGCGGAGGTCTATTCGGAACTGAAGCGGATGGCCAGCCGGTCGCTCGGCCAGCAAGGCCCGGCCACCCTGTCGGCCACCGCCCTCGTGCACGAAGCGTTCCTCAAACTGATGCCGGACGTCGCCCGCCCCTTGAGCGATCGCCAGCATTTCTTCCGGCTTGCGGCCAAGGCGATGCGCCAGATCATCATCGACGAGGCACGGCGGCGGTCCTCCGAAAAGCGCGGCGGTGACGTGATCCGGACCGATCTTTCCGGCGCGATGGGGCTTCCGGTCGACACCCGCGTCGGCGACTTGCTTGCCATTGATCAGGCCTTGAATCGCCTTGAAGCCCGCGATGGCCAGCTCGCGCACATCGTCGAGGCGCATTTCTTTGCCGGACTCAGCTTCGAGGAAATCGCCTCCGACCTCGGCATCAGCGATCGCAGCGTACGTCGCGACTGGGATACCGCGCGCGCATTCCTGTTGCGCGACCTGCAGGGTGTCGCCGCACGATGACCGAAGCCGCCGACTGGGCGCGCGTCAAAGCCTTGTTCCAGCAAGCGCTGGACCAGCCCTTGGCCGAACGCGAACACTATGTCTTGCGGGAATCGGGGCAGGACGAAGCCTTGCGCGATGAAGTGCAATCCATGCTCGCCGCCCATGCCGCACAGGCCACGGTGCTGCAAGGCGAAGCGCGCGACCTGCTGGATGGCCTTGCCGCCGACCACGCACTTCCTTCATCCATCGGACCCTTTCGACCGACCGCGCTGATTGGCCGAGGCGGCATGGGCGTCGTCTATCGCGCCGAACGCGATGTCGATGGCGGCGTTCAGATCGTGGCGTTGAAGCTGATCGCCGCCGGCTTCACCGAACCGGCCCTGATTCGCCGCTTCGAACGCGAACGCTCGATTCTGGCGCGGCTGCAGCACCCGAACATCGCGCATTTCATCGACGGCGGCATGAGCGCCGACGGATCACCGTGGCTGGCGATGCAATACATCGACGGCGAGGACTTGTTGCGCTGGTGCGACGCCCGCCGACTCACGCTGCGCGAACGCGTCACCCTGTTCCTTCAGGTCATCGATGCCGCCGGCTTCGCACACCGCAATCTGGTCGTGCATCGCGACATCAAGCCATCGAATATCCTGGTCGATACGACGGGGCAGGTGCGGCTGCTCGACTTCGGCATCGCCAAACTGCTCGACGAAGTCGCTGACCAAGGCGTGACGGGCACGGCAGCAGCGCCGATGACGCCGGAGTATGCCGCGCCCGAACAAATCCTCGGCGAAGGCGTCAGCACCGCCACCGATGTGCATGCACTCGGTGTCGTGCTGTTCGAACTGCTGTGCGGACGGCTGCCCTATGTCATCGGCAACGGCCGCCATGCAGCGGCAGTCATCTGCGAACAGGAGCCGCAACGACTGCGGCAGGCGCTGTCGCGACGCAGCGACGAGTCGTCGCGACGCCGTGCCGAACCCGTCGATATCGCACGTCAGCGCTCGGTGTCGACACAGGAATTGCGTCGCACCCTCGACCGCGACCTCGAACAGATCGTCGCGACGGCCATCGCGCGTGCCCCAAAGGAGCGCTACGGCAGCGCCGAGGCCTTCGCTGAAGACTTGCGCGCCTGGCTCGACGACCGACCGCTGCGCTCGCGCCCGGCCGACTGGCGCGAACGCGCCCGCAAATTCGTGCGACGTCATCGCGTCGGGGTCGCCGTGTCGGCCGCCTTGATCGCCGTCGCTGCGGCCGGCATCGTCGCCACGTCGTGGCAGGCCGAACAGGCAACGATGCAGGCGCTCCGAGCCGATGCCGCGCGGCGCGTGTTGAGCGAACTGTTCCAGGCCGCGGATCCGCAGGCCATGGATGGTCGAGCCTTGACCGCCCGCGAACTCGTCGATCAGGGCGCCGCACGCCTGCGCAATGACCGCAGCATCGACACCGACCTGCGCGCGTCCTTGCTCACCGACCTCGGCAACGTCTATCACAGCCTTGGCGAGCTGAAGCAGGCGCGGTCCTTGTTCGACGAAATCAGGACGATGACCGACCTGGGCACCGGCACGCGACAGCAGGCGCTGATGGCGCATGCGCGCGTGCTGCTCACCGACAGCGACTACGCCGCGGCCGAGCACATCGCCGACGCACTGGACGCGATGCAACGCAGCCTGCCCGCGACCGATGTGGCGCGCATCGAAACGACCATTCTGCGCGCGGAAATCGACCTGCAGCAACGACGTGCCGGACAAGTGATCTCGACCCTTGAGCGACTGCTGGACGATTGGCCGGCAGGCTCCGATCAGGCGCAACTGCGTGCCGACGTGCTGTGCTTGCTCGCCGAGGCGCAGGCGGACGAACAGCATTACGACCTGGCGCTGCCGCTGCTGCGACGCGCGCTGATCGACTATCAAGCCACGCACGCCAGCGCCACCACGCTGAACAGCACCCGTCACGAGATTGCGCGCTCGCTCGGCGCCATGAACCAGTTCGATGAAGCGCTGCCCGCATTTCAGGCCGTGCTCGCCGAACATACGCGCATCCTCGGCGCCGATCACCCGCTCAGCCTGAGCACCAAGGGCGAGATCGCCGATCTGCTCAAACGCATGCACCGCTTCGAGGAAGCGTCGGCACTGTTCAAGGACGTCATCGACAGCAAGCGACGCACGCTCGGCGCCAATCACGATGATCTTGCCGTGGCGTTGTTCAACTACGGCAGCCTGCTCTACGTGCGCGACGAGTTCGCTTCAGCACTGCCCTATTTCGAAGAGGCCGCGAAGATCTGGGCAGCGAACTTCGGCGACGACGGCGATCGCACGCTGACGGCACGCGACGCAATGGCTTCGGTGCGCGCCGAGATTGGCGACACGAGTCGCGCCACGTCGGAAATGGCCATGATCGTCGCGTTGCGCGAAACCCAGGGGAAGAACATCGGACTGGTCGGCACACTGAATTCGTACGGCATTGTCCTGGATCGTGCCGACCGTCTCGCCGAAAGCTGCGCGCAGTTCCGACGTTCGATCGATATCTCAGCGACACTCTTTCCGGATCAACCGGAACAGGCACGCTGGACACGCGCCCTGCTCGGCCGCTGCCTGCGCCGCAGCGGTTCGTTCACGGACGCGGCATCCGAACTGCGCTGGGCACGCGACAGTTTCCTCGCGCAACCGATCGAACCCGGACCGCGCGTCGCCCTAATCGACATGGAACTGGCACGCACGCTGCGAGCGGCGGGCGGTGAAAGCAACGAGATCACGTCGCTGTACGAAGAAGCGCTGCGCTTGCGTCGATCCAAGCTCAATCCCGAACATCCGAAAATTGCGGAGACGGAGCGGGAACTCGCGGCCTTCGGGCGCGGTGAGTCGCTGCCCGAAGGGCTCTGAACGCAATCGCGATCAGAGCCGCGAAATGATCGCGTCGGCGAACGAGGACGTGGTGCCGTCGCCACCCAGATCGCGCGTCACGCGATCCTTGGCGGCCATGGTCTGACGGATTGCGAGACGCAGCTTCGCGGCCTTGTCGACCATCGCGAAGTGGTCGAGCATCTGTGCCGCACCCAGCAACAAAGCGACCGGATTGGCGATGCCCTGGCCGGCGATGTCCGGTGCCGAGCCGTGCACCGCCTCGAAGATCGCGGCGTCGGTGCCGATGTTGGCACCCGGCGCCAGTCCGAGCCCACCGACCAGACCCGCGCACAGGTCCGAGATGATGTCGCCAAACAGATTCGTCGTGACGATGACGTCGAACTGGTGCGGATTCATGACCAACTGCATGCAGCAGTTGTCGACGATCATCTCGGTCATCTGGATATCCGGATATTCGGCCGCGACTTCACGCGCCACGCGCAGGAACAGGCCCGAGGTCGACTTCAGGATGTTCGCCTTGTGCACGATGGTGACCTTCTTGCGGCCGACCTTGCGTGCCAGATCGAAGGCATAACGCGCGATGCGTTCGGAACCGCGGCGCGTGATCTTCTGCGTCAGCGTCGCCACCTGGCCGTCCGCAGACAGCGCCTGGCCTTCGCCGATGTAGGCGCCCTCGGTGTTTTCACGCACGGTGATCAGGTCGATGTTCTCGTAGCGCGACTTGGTGCCCGGGAAGCTGATCGCCGGGCGCACGTTGGCGTACAGGTCGAAACGCTTGCGCAGCTCGACGTTGATCGAACTGAAGCCTTCGCCGACCGGCGTGGTCAGCGGACTCTTCAAGGCGACGCGATGCTTGGCGATCGCCTCGAGCGTGTGCTCCGGCAGCAGCGTGCCGTGCTTTTCCAGCGCTTCGAGGCCGGCTTCGACGAATTCGTACTTGAAACCGCATTGCAGCGCATCGAGCACGCGCAGGGTCGCGTCCATGATCTCGGGGCCGATGCCGTCGCCGCGGATCACCGCAATCGTGTGTGTCATGGGAACTCTTCCGGGGAACGGCCAAGCGGGCCGCGTAGCCCGCCATTATCCCGGCGGATGCGGTCAAACGCCAGAATGCGCCGAGTCCGCCTGCGTTTCCAGCTGATCGAGGAAATCCACGGCGCGGCGCAGGTGCGGGATGACGATGGAGCCACCGACGACCAAACCGACGCTGAACGCCTCGAAGAACTCGTCGCGGTTGACGCCGACTTCCTTGCACTGTGCGACGTGGTAACTGATGCAGTCGTCGCAGCGCAGCACCATCGACGCCACCAGACCGAGCAGTTCCTTGGTCTTCACGTCGAGCGCGCCGGGCTTGTAGGTCTGGGTGTCGAGCGCGAAGAAGCGGCGCACGACTTGGTTGTCCTCGGCGAGGATGCGCTCGTTCATGCGCTTGCGGAAGTCGGTGAACGCCTGAACGCGGTCGTTGCCGCCGTCGCTTACGGGGTGGTCGTGAGCCATGAATCCAGTTCTCCGTTGCGATGCAGTTGCATCAGTTCGTCATAGCCGCCGACATGGCGGTCGTTGATGAAGATCTGTGGCACGCTGCGGCGCCCGCCGCTGCGCGACAGCATGGTGTCGAAAGCGCTGCGGTCGCGATCGACCCGCACTTCCTCGTAGCCCAGTCCGCGCCCCACCAGAAAATTCTTGGCCGCGACGCAGTATGGGCAGATGGCAGTGGAATACATCAGGATCTTGCTCATATGCAGCTCATAGGTTTGGGCAGCCCGGCGTAACGACAAGCCTGTTTGGCCGGACCTTCGGGAAACAATCGATACAAGTATCGGCTGCTGGCCTTGTCGGGACCGAACTGCCGGCCGACCTCCTTCACCAGCAGGCGCATCGGCGGTGCGATGCGGAAGGCCTGGTAGTGACCGCGCAGCAGGTTCAGGATGTCCCAATGCTCGTTGGTCAGCGTGATGCCGTCCTGCGCGGCAAGGTGCGCGGCCAGCGCCACGGTCCAGTCCGCGCCATGACGCAGGTAGCCGCGTTCGTCCAGTTCGATGCGATGGCCATCGAAGTCGATCTCGGTCATGCCCAGCACACCTGCCGCTGCATGCGTGCCGCGAGTGCGACGAATCCGGCCTCGTCGATCGGATTGAAGCCGCGTATGCGCTGTGGGTCGAGCCCGCGCAGCAGCACGTCGACCATCAACACGCAGGGCTCGACGCCAGCCGGCAACACGAGATCGTCGAGGAACGCCGCGTGCACGCCGTCCTGCAGCAGCAGCAGGGCGTCGCCCGTGGCCAGCACCGACAAGGCCAGCGTCAGCGCCTCGCCGTCGCGTGGTGCGCGGACAAGGCAGTGCAGGGTCTCAGAACGTGAGGACATGGTCTGCCTCCGCCAGCCAGGCCGCGAAACCGCCGCGGTCGATCTGTTCGATTTCGGCGCCACGCGGCACCAGATCACGGGCCCGCAGGCACTCGCGACTGGCCAGCAAACGGCTGGCGCCGTGATGCGCGAGCGCAGCCACCATGCGATGTCGTTGCGCACGTTCGTCGCCCTCGTCGGCCCCGGCGAGCAATTCGACACCGGCACCGATGAAGCCGACCTGCACATCGTGTTCGAAGGCCAGCACGGCCAATGCCGCATCGATGCCGGCACCGGCGTCGACCCCGCGCCATGGGCCACGCGAGAAGATCACGGCGACGCGTTTCATGCGCGGAAACTCACGACGCGATCGACGTCGTCCAGCACGCCGCACCATTGCCCCAGGCTGCCCGCCTGCACGGCGCCCCCCGACACGACACCGAGACGTTCCAGCCAGGTCGAACAGGCCAGCAGCGGCACCTGGTGCCGCCGCGCCAGGGCGACCAGCGCCCGCAGGTCGTGGTCGGCTTCGGCACTCGCGCGCGCGCTCCGCACGCCATCGCCGTGGAAAAACATCTGACGCAACTCATGGCCGGCGGCCACGGCCGCAATCGCGAATCCGAGCGCACTGGCCACGGCCGCGCCCGATTCCGGCGAATCCTGGATGAATAGCGAAAAGCGCATGTGCACGGCCTTAACGGAACTCGGGTTAGGCTAACGGGGTCCGTGGCACCATGAGTCTGACCGTGCGAACCCGTTTGCTGACCGCGATTATAGCCTTCGTACTGAGCGCGCCGTTCGCGTTTGCCCAGAATGTCGAACTGCCCGATATGGGCTCATCGGCGGGCACCGTGCTCAGCCCCGAGGAAGAAGCACGCTATGGCGCGCGCATGCTGTATGAAATGCGCCGCGTCGACCTGGTGCTGGAAGATGCATTGATCGACGACTACGTGTACGCCCTCGGCTATCGCCTGGTCGCGCTCAGCGAACGTCCGGAGCAGGAATTCACCTTCTTCGTCGTGCGATCGGATGAGATCAACGCGTTCGCTGCACCCGGCGGCTTCATCGGCCTGAATGTCGGCCTGATGCACACCGCCGAGAGCGAAAGCGAAGTGGCTGCGGTGCTCGCGCACGAGGTCGCGCATGTGACGCAACATCATCTGGTGCGTGCCTACGAGTCGATGCAGAAGGCGACCCTGCCGATTGCGCTGGCAATGCTTGGCGCGATCATCGCTTCGCGCAATTCCACAGGCAATGGTGCCGAAGCCGCGGTGATCAGCGGCATGGGCCTGATGCAGCAGCAGGCGATCAACTTCACCCGCCACAACGAGTATGAAGCCGACCGCATCGGCATCTTCACCTTGGCCAAGGCCGGCTTCGATCCGGAAGCGATGGCCGGGTTCTTCGCGCGCATGGGCCGCGCCACCCGCTCCAACAACAGCGTCGAAGTGCCCGAATTCCTGCGCAGCCACCCGGTCACCGCGTCGCGCATCACCGAGGCGAAGAACCGCGTCGAGGCGATTCGGAGAAATCCGCCCGCGGTCACCGAATCGGCGGCGAACGAAGCGCGCTTCCGGCTCATGCGCGAGCGGGCGCACGTGCTCACATCGAAAGAGCCGGCGAAACTTGTCGACACCTACCGCGGCGAATTGCGTCATGCCGACGAGGCGCACGAGCCGTCGCTGCGCTACGGTCTGGCACTGGCACTGCTGCGTTCGGGTCAGTCGAAGTCCGCACTGGCCGAATTCGATCGGCTGCTGGTCAAGGCCCCGGGCGATCTCGCCCTCCTGCTGCCGCGTGCCGAAGCGCAGCGCGCCGCCGGCGACGCTGCCGCGGCGTTGAAGCAGTTGCAGTCGCTGGCCGAGGTTTCGCCCGACCACCGCGCCGTGCAACTGGCGTATGCCGATGCACTCAACGCCAATGGCGACAAGGCCAGTGGGCAGCGTGCGATGGCCGTGCTGCGCCCGATCCTGGCGAAGTACGGCACCGATCCGACCACCCAGGGCACGTTCGCACGAGCCTGCGAACTGGCTGGCGAAGACACCCGTGCGCTCGAAGCCCACGCCGAAGTCGCGCTGTACACCGGTCGTCCCTACGACGCGATGGAACAACTCAAGCGTCTGCTCGAACGCCCCGGCGTCGACTATTACCAACGCGCCCGCGTCGAGGCCCGAATCGAGGAACTCAAGCCCTACATGGCCGAACTCGAACGCCAGCGCATCCGCCGCGAGGATCAGGACACCTGATCGCGCGCCACGTGTCTCGCTGTGGCCATCGAAGTCACGCGAGCGTCATATTTCTGTCGTGTAATGCCGCGGGTTCGAGGAACGAGCGGAAGACATGTTGAAGCACATCCTGATCGTCGAAGACGAGGCCGCGATCCGCGAAATGATCGCACTGGCCATCTCCCGTGCCGGCATGAAGCCGGTGCATGCAGGCGATGTGCGCGCCGCCCAGGAGGCGATCGCGACCAAGGTACCGGACCTGATCCTGCTCGACTGGATGCTGCCGGGCGTGAGTGGCATCGACTATGCGCGCCGCCTGCGCCGCGACGATCTCACCCGCAACGTACCCGTCATCATGCTGACCGCGCGCGGCGAGGAAAACGACAAGGTCAGCGGGCTCGACGCCGGTGTCGACGATTACGTCGTGAAGCCGTTCTCGGCGCGCGAACTGGTGGCACGCATCAAGGCCGTGTTGCGCCGCGTGCAGGGCGACGGCGAGGACGGCCATGTCGAACTCGGCGGCCTGCGCATCGACGGACCGGCGCACCGCGTCTTCGCCGACGACAAGCCGGTCGCGATCGGGCCGACCGAATATCGTCTGCTCTATTTCTTCATGACCCACGCCGACCGCGTCTATTCGCGCGGGCAACTGCTCGACCATGTCTGGGGCGGCAATGTCTATGTCGAGGAACGCACGGTCGACGTGCATATCCGTCGCCTGCGCAAGACCCTGGAACCCTTCGGCAAGGAAAACCTGGTCCAGACCGTGCGCGGCGCCGGCTATCGCTTCTCCGCCATCGCCTGAGCCGTTAGCTTAGGCGCATGCCCAAGCCCACCCTCAACGTGCTGCAGTCGCGCGCCTGGCAGGTCTCGATCGGTCGCCTGCTGCTGCTGGTCGGCGTCGCGCTCGCGATCGGCGTCGTCAGCGGTCGTGTATCGATCGCGCTGATCGTGGTGTTCGCCGGCTACTCGGTGTGGTCGCTGTACAGCCTGCTGCGCGTGCAGCGCTGGCTGCTCGCGCGGACACGGTTGCCGCCGCCGTCCGACATGGGCGTGTGGAGCGATGTCGCCGAATTCATCTACCGCCGGCACCAGGCCAGCCGGCATCGACAGCGTCGATTGGTGCGATTGTTGCGCGCCTATCGTGAAGCTGCGGCGGTATTGCCGGATGGCGTCGTCGTGCTGAGCGCGATGCGCCAGATCGTCTGGTTCAATGCGTCCGCGGCCCGACTGCTCGGCCTGGATGGGCATCGCCATCGTGGCCTGATCATCGACCGACTGATCCGCAATCCGCAGATCCTGGCCTGGCTGGCGCAGGCGCGCGCGAATGATCCGCTGATCGACGTGCCCTCGCCCGCCACACCCGAAATCCGCATGAGCATGCGCCTGATTCCGTATGCCCAGGGTCAGTGGCTGCTGGTCGTGCGCGACGTCTCGATGTTGCTGAAGCTGGAACAGGTACGTCGCGATTTCGTCGCCAATGTCTCGCACGAACTGCGCACGCCGCTGACGGTGCTGCACGGCTACCTCGATCTGATCGATGCGGAACATGATCCGGAGCTTGATGGCATGGTCCGCGAAATGCGCAAGCAGTCGGCGCGCATGGCGCAGATCGTCGAAGACCTGCTGACGCTGTCGCGCCTCGATGCCCAGGCCGACACCCACGACGAGCCGATCGCAATGGTGGCGATGCTCACCGGGCTGCGTCGTGATGCCGAAGCCCTGTCGCAGCAGCAGCACGAGATTCTGGTCGAGGCGACATCGACGCGCGATCTGCGCGGTTCGGCCAAGGACTTGCACAGCGCCTTCGCCAATCTGGTCGCCAATGCGGTGCGCTACACCCCGCCCGGCGGGCGGATCACGCTGCGCTGGTTCGATGAAGACGGCGGCGCCTGCTTCGCGGTGCAGGACAGCGGCTGCGGCATTCCCGCCGAGCACTTGCCGCGCATCACCGAACGTTTCTATCGTGTCTCGACCAGTCGTTCGCGCGACAAGGGCGGTACCGGGCTCGGGTTGTCGATCGTCAAACACGTGCTCGGCCTGCATCAGGCGCAGCTGGAGATCCGCAGCGAAGTCGGTGCCGGCAGCACGTTTTCAGCGCATTTCCCGCGCGAGCGCGTGATCGACGCGATCCTGCACGAATCCGCCTGACCCGGCATGGCGCGCTCGCTATGCTAATGAAATCACGTTTCGAGTGGCCGCCATGAGCAAGTCCCGCGATCTGCGCGATCCAACCCTGTACATCAATCGCGAACTGTCGCAGATGGAGTTCAACTTCCGCGTGCTCGCCCAGGCGCAGGATCCGTCCATGCCGCTGCTCGAGCGGGTGCGCTTCCTGTGCATCTGCTCCTCGAACATCGACGAATTCTTCGAGATCCGCGTCGCTGCGCTGAAGCTCGGCGGCGCCACCGTCGGACCCGATGGCCTGAGCATGCTCGAAACCCTGCACCGGGTGCGTTCGCGCGCGCTGGAACTGCTGGAAGAGCAATACCGGCTGTGGAATCGCACCCTGCGACCGGCGCTGGCCGAACAAGGCATCCGCGTGCTGCTGCGCGACGAATGGAATGCCAAGCAGAGGCGCTGGCTGCAGGGCTATTTCCAGAACGAGATCCTGCCGGTGCTGTCGCCGCTCGGGCTGGATCCCGCCCATCCGTTCCCGCGCATCCTCAACAAGAGCCTGAACCTGGTGGTCTTGCTGAAGGGCAAGGACGCGTTCGGGCGCGAGGGCAACATGGCGCTGGTGCGCGCACCGCGTTCGCTGCCACGCGTGATCCGTCTGCCAGCCGAACTCTCCGACGGCACCCAGGACTTCGTCCTGCTCTCGGGCGTGCTGCAGGAATTCGTCGAGGAGTTGTTCCCGGGCATGCAGGTCAAGGGCTCGTACCAGTTCCGCGTGACCCGCAACAGCGAACTGTCGCTGGACGAAGACGAGGCCGAGAATCTGGCGCACGCGATGAAGGAGGAACTGCAGGAACGCGGTTTCGCCCGGGCCGTACGCCTGGAAGTGGCCGACGCCTTGCCGCGTCCGACACTCAAGATCCTGATGGCCAATTTCGCCGTCGGCGAGGACGACATCTATCGTTGCCAGGGCCCGGTGAACCTCAATCGGGTGATGGCGATCTACGACATGATCGATCGTCCTGACCTCAAGTTCCCGAAGTTCACGCCGCGCATCGACGCCCGCATCAACAACGTGCCGACGATCTTCGATGCGATCCGCGGTGGCGACATCCTGTTGCATCACCCCTTCGATTCGTTCGCGACCGTGCTCGAGTTCGTGCGCCAGGCCGCGACCGATCCCGGGGTGCTCGCGATCAAGCAGACCTTGTATCGCGCCGGCAAGGATTCACCGCTGGTCACCTACCTGATCGAAGCGGCGCGCGCCGGCAAGGACGTGACCGTGGTGATCGAACTGCGCGCACGCTTCGACGAGGAAGCCAATCTCAGTCTCGCCGACCGGCTGCAGGAGGCCGGCGTGCAGGTCGTGTATGGCGTGGTCGGCTTCAAGACCCACGCCAAGATGATGCTGGTGGTGCGCCGCGAGTCGAATGGCTTGCGCCGCTACGTGCATCTGTCGACCGGCAACTATCACGCCAGCACGGCGCGCGCCTACACCGACCTCGGGTTGTTGACCTGCGATGCCGAAATCGGCGAAGACGTGCACAAGCTGTTCCAGCAGCTCTCGGGCCTCGGACCGGTGATCAAGCTCAAGCGCATCCTGCAGTCGCCGTTCACCCTGCACAAGTCGCTGATGGCCAAGATCGAACGCGAAATCGACCACGCGAAGCAGGGAAAGCCGGCCGCGATCCGCGCCAAGATCAATCACCTCAACGAATCCGGCGTGATCCGGCTGCTCTACGAAGCGTCGCAATCCGGCGTCAAGGTCGACCTTGTCGTGCGTGGCACCTGTGCCCTGCGTCCGGGCGTGCCCGGCGTGTCGGACAACATCCGCGTGCGCTCCCTGGTCGGACGTTTCCTCGAACACAGTCGCGTCTACTGGTTCCAGAACGGCGACCAGCCGGAGATCTACTGTTCCAGTGCCGACTGGCTGGAGCGCAACCTGCTGCGTCGTGTCGAAACCTGCTTCCCGATCCTCGACGCCGAAATCGCGAAGCGCGTCTACGACGAGGAAATCGAGAACTACCTCGCCGACAACCAGCAGGCCTGGTCGCTGAATGCCGAGGGCCGCTATGCCCGCATCGAGGTCGGTGACGCGATGCCGCATTCGGCACAACAGTCGTTGCTGGCACGGCTGTGCGGGTGACGACGATGCAGACCCTGTTGCCCGAAGGCGAGGAGCTGGCCGCCGTCGATCTCGGATCGAACAGCTTCCATCTCGTGGTCGCGCGCTACGAACGCGGTCAGTTGCAGGTCATCGACCGTCTGCGCGAGGCGGTACGTCTCGCCGCCGGCCTCGGCGAGGACGGGTCGCTCAGCAACGATAAGCGTCGCCAGGCGCTGGCCTGCCTCGCGCAGTTCGGCCAGCGGATCGCACACCTGCCCGACGACCGCGTCTGGGCGGTCGGGACCAATACCATCCGCAAGCTGAAGTCGCCGCGCGCCTTCCTGATTGCGGCGGAAACCGCACTCGGGCACCCGATCGAGATCGTCTCGGGCCGCGAGGAGGCGCGCCTGATCTACCTCGGCGTGGCGCACGGGATTCCGGAGAGCCGCAAGCGCCGCCTCGTCGTCGACATCGGCGGCGGATCGACCGAGTTCATCATCGGCGAAGGCCATGCACCGATCGAGCGCGAGAGTCTGCAGATGGGCTGCGTCGCCTCGACCCTGAAGTATTTCCCCGGCGGCGAACTCACGCGCAAACGCTACGACGACGCCCGCGCCAGCATCGCGCTGGAATTGCAGCAATTCGCGGCCGACTACAAGGCCCGAGGCTGGAAGGAGTGCTGGGGTTCCTCGGGCACGATCAAGGCGATCGGCGACATCGCACACAAGCTCGGCGAGAAGGATGGCGTCATCACTCGTGCGGTGATGGAGGAGATCCGCGACAGCATGATCAAGGCCGGGCACGTCGACACGATCAAGCTGCCCTCGCTCAGCGAAGAGCGCCGCGGCGTCATCGTCGGCGGCGCGGTGATCCTGCACACGGTGATCGAGACACTCGGCATCAAGTCGATGCAGGCCTGCGAGACCGCGATGCGCGACGGCCTGCTCTGGGACATGGTGGGGCGCGCCGAACACAGCGACCCGCGCGAGGCGACGATCCAGGCCTTGTGCCAGCGCTACAGCGTCGACGAGGCCCATGCCGAACGCGTCGAGCGCAGCGCCCTGACCATGTTCGATGCGGTCGCCGAGGCCTGGAAGCTGGACGAGACCCATCGCACCTGGCTGCATTTCGCGGCGCGCGTGCACGAAATAGGCCTGGCGATCGCGCACAGCCAGCATCATCAACATGCGGAATACATCCTCGCGCATTCTGATCTCGCCGGATTCACCCGCCTCGAACAGCAGACCCTGGCCGTGGTCGTGCGCGGCCATCGTCGCGGCATTCCGCTCAAGGAACTGAAATCGCTGCCGGCGCGCGCTGCACCCCAGGCGGAGCGGCTGATGATCCTGCTGCGCCTTGCCGCCCTGCTGCATCGGTCGCGCGTCGATGAGCGCGTTCCCAAACTGGCGATCGAGGGCAGCGATCGTGCCCTGAAGCTGGCCTTGCCGGAACGCTGGCTGCAATCGCATCCCTTGACGCAGACCGACCTGGAACAGGAACGAGACCATCTCGCCGCGATCGACTTCAAGCTGGTCGTGAAAACCGTCTAATCGCTCTGCGGAACCGCGTCCGCTGCGCTAGCCTTGGTGCTCCATCCTCGCGGAGTCCGACCATGATCTTCGACAGCATCCTCGACACCATCGGCCGCACGCCGGTCGTGCGCGTGCAGCGCCTCGCGCCGGCCGGCGTGACGATGTACGTCAAGCTCGAAGCCTTCAACCCGATGTCGTCGGTGAAGGACCGCCTCGCGCTCGCCATCATCCTCGACGCCGAAGCCAGCGGCGCGCTGAAACAGGGCCAGATGGTGGTCGAAGCAACCTCGGGCAATACCGGCATCGCACTGGCAATGGTCTGCGCAGCGCGCGGCTATCCCTTCGTCGCCTTCATGAGCGATTCGTTCTCGGTCGAACGCCGCAAACTGATGCGTGCGCTCGGCGCCAAGGTGATCCTGACGCCGGCCGCCGAGCGGGCCACCGGCATGGTTCGCATCGCCAACGAATACGCCGCGAAACACGGTGCCTTTGTCGCGCGACAGTTCGAAAATCCGGCCAATCCGGCCTGGCACCGCAACACCACCGGACCGGAGATCCTCGGCGACTTCGCCGGTCGCCGCCTCGACTGGTTCGTCACCGGCTACGGCACTGGCGGCACCCTGACCGGCGCCGGCGAAGTGCTGAAATTCGCCCGCCCCGATCTGCGCATCTGTGTCACCGAACCGGAAGGCGCGGCCCTGCTCTCCGGTCGCGAATGGGCACCACACAAGATCCAGGGCTGGACCCCGAACTTCATTCCGGGCGTACTCAATCGCGACATCTTCGACCGCATCGAAACCGTCACCGACCTCGAAGCCCGCGACACCGCCCGCGCATTGTCGACACAGGAAGGCATCTTCTGCGGCCTGTCCTCGGGCGGCACCTTCGCGGCGGCACTGAAAGTGGCCCGGATCGCCGAACCGGGCAGCGTGATCCTGACCATGCTTCCCGACACCGGCGAACGCTACCTCAGCACTTTCCTGTTCGAAGGCATCAACGAAGGGTCCGACGAATAGGCGGTTCGATCAGCCTTGCCGCAGCCAGGCCGAGATGCTCGCCGCGGCATCGCGGCCGTCGGCCACGGCGGTGACCACCAGGTCGGCGCCGCGCACGACATCGCCGCCGGCAAACAATTTCGGCTGGGCGGTCTGGAACGGCAGGCGCCCGGACTGCCCGACGAGGAGTCGTTGATCGGGGGTCCGTTCGTTGGCGTGCGTGGTCAACCAGTCGGCCGGATCGGGACGGAAGCCGAAGGCGAGAATCACCACATCGGCGGCGATCACGGTCTCGCTGCCGTCGACGATCTCCGGACCGACATTGCGTGCGCCATGCGCCGAAGCACGCGTCTCGACGACGCGCACACCGGTCGCACGATCCTCGCCTTCGATCGCGAGCGGCTGGCGATGGAACAGGAAACGCACGCCTTCGTCCTTGGCGTTCTTCACCTCGCGCCTGGAGCCCGGCATCGAGGCTTCGTCGCGACGATAGATGCAGGTGACCTCGCTGGCACCGAGACGCACCGCGGTGCGCACGCAATCCATGCCGGTATCACCGCCACCCAACACGACGACGCGTTGGCCGCGCACATCCAGCGACGGCGCCGCCTGCGACCAACCCGCCACCGGCCCCGTCGTGGGAGCAGCCTCCGATCTGCGATCTTTGGTATCGCCGTGCAGCACCCGGCGCCCGTTCGCGACCAGGAAGGGCAAAGCCGGCACCACTCCCGGCAAGGATTGCCCCGGCAACGCGGCATCGACGTAGCGATAGGCGCCGGTGCCGGCGAACACCGCATCGAACTCGGCGAGCAATTGATCCAGCGTGCGCTCGCGGCCGATTTCGACACCAAGATGGAAGGTCACGCCCATCGCTTCGAGCACCGCGCGCCGCGTCGCGATCACCTGCTTCTCCAGCTTGAACGGCGGAATGCCGAAGGTGAGCAGGCCACCGATTTCCTCGTAGCGATCGAACACATGCGCCTCGATGCCGAGACGCGCCAGCCGATCGGCGCAACTCAGGCCGGCCGGGCCGGCACCGATGATGGCGACGCGCCGACCGGTCGGCACCACGCGCGACAGGTCCGGTCGCCAGCCTTGCTTGAATGCTTCGTCGACGATGTATTTCTCGACCGCGCCAATCGTCACTGCCTCGAAGCCGACATTGATCGTGCAGGCGCCTTCGCAGAGTCGATCCTGCGGACAGACGCGACCGCAGATCTCCGGCAACGGATTGGTCTCGTGCGCGAGTTCGGCGGCGTCGAACAGGCGGCCTTCCTTGACCAGCGCCAGCCAGTTCGGGATGTCGTTGTGGACCGGGCATTTCCACGAGCAATAGGGATTGCCGCAGTCGAGACAGCGCGCGCTCTGCTCGAGCGCGGCCGGCGCGTCGTAGTGGCCGTAGATTTCGTTCCAGCCGAGCACGCGCACGTTCACCGGCAGTTCGCGCGGTGTGCGCCGCGGCACTTCGAGGAACTGGAACACGCCGGGCTTGGCGGACTTCGCGACAGGCTTGTTCATGCCGCCCTCCCGAGCGTGTCGATCAGCGATTCGAGACTGGCGGCCTTCGGTTTCACCAACCAGAACTTGCCGAGGAAGTCGCGGTATTCGGTCAACAAGGTGCGACCCCAGGCGCTTTCGGTCTCGAACACGTGACGGCGCACCAGTCGCTGCAGATGCTGCAGGTGATGTTCCATGCCCTCGGGCGACAGACGCAGGATGTCGATCAACTCATGGTTGTAGCGATCGACGAAATCGCGATCGAGATCGAGCACATAGGCGAAACCGCCGGTGAAGCCGGCGCCGAAGTTCATGCCGACGCGCCCGAGCACGGCGACGACGCCCCCGGTCATGTATTCGCAGCAATGATCTCCCGCGCCCTCGACGACCGCGGTCGCACCCGAATTACGCACCGCGAAGCGTTCACCGGCACGACCCGCGGCATACAGTTCGCCACCGGTGGCGCCGTACAGGCAGGTGTTGCCGATGATCGGCGTGCGCGTGCGACGAAGCGCGCGCCGACCGGCGGACGGATGACCAGGCGGCCGCCGGCCATGCCCTTGCCGACGTAGTCGTTGGCGTCGCCTTCCAGGTGAAGGTTCAAGCCACCCGCATTCCACGCCCCGAAGCTCTGGCCGCTGTGGCCCTTGAAGCGCGCATGGATCGGCTTGTCGCGCATGCCGTGGTTGCCGTGCCGGCGTGCGATCAGGCCCGAGATGCGCGCACCGATGGCACGATCGGCATTGCGGATCTCATACCTGAACTCGCCGCCCTGCTTGCCCTCGATGGCCTCGCGCATGTCGGCGGCCATGCGGCTCGCGAGCTGGGCCGGGTCACGCGGCGGATTGCGGGTGCCGGCCGCGCAGGAATTCACGTCACGGTCGAACACGTCGTCGGCGAGCAGTGGGAGCAGATCGAGCCCGCGTTGCTTGTCGGTCTCGCCATCGAGCACGCCCAGCAGGTCGGTGCGACCGATCAGGTCATCGAGCTTCGCGACGCCGAGGCGCGCCAGCCATTCGCGCGTTTCCATCGCGACGAAGCGGAAGTAATTCATCACCCGCTCGGGCAAGCCGGTGAAATGCGCTTCGCGCAAGCGCTCGTCCTGGGTGGCGACGCCGGTCGCGCAATTGTTCAGATGGCAGATGCGCAGGTACTTGCAGCCGAGCGCGATCATCGGACCGGTGCCGAAGCCGAAGCTATCGGCACCGAGGATCGCCGCCTTGATCACGTCAAGCCCGGTCTTCAACCCGCCATCGACCTGCAGGCGCACCTTGCCGCGCAGCCCGTTGCGCCGCAGCGTCTGGCGCGCTTCCGACACACCCAGTTCCCAGGGCGCGCCGGCGTGCTTGATCGACGAGATCGGGCTGGCGCCGGTGCCGCCGTCGTAGCCGGAAATCGTGATCATGTCGGCATAGGCCTTGGCGACACCGGCCGCCACCGTGCCGATGCCGGCATGCGCCACCAGTTTCACAGAGACCAGCGCTTCGGGATTCACTTCCTTGAGGTCGAAGATCAGTTCCGCCAGGTCCTCGATCGAGTAGATGTCGTGATGCGGCGGCGGCGAGATCAGGCCGATGCCGGGCCGCGCATACCGCAAGCGCGCGATCAGGTCGTTGACCTTGTGCCCCGGCAATTGGCCACCTTCGCCCGGTTTGGCGCCCTGCGCGATCTTGATCTGCAGCACCTCGGCATTGATCAGGTATTCGGGCGTGACTCCGAAACGACCGGATGCGACCTGCTTGATCTTCGACATCTTCTCGGTGCCGTAGCGCTCCGGATCCTCGCCGCCTTCACCTGAATTCGAACGGCCACCGAGCCGGTTCATCGCGATCGCCAGCGCCTCGTGCGCTTCCGGCGACAAGGCGCCCAGCGACATGCCGGCGGAATCGAAGCGCGGCAACAGCGATTCGATGGGCTCCACCGCCTCGATCGGCAACGGCGCATCCGGCGACTTCAGCGCAAGCAGGTCGCGCAGCGTCGACGCCGGGCGCGTGTTCACGTGATCGGCATAGACGCGATAGTCGGAATAGTCGCCGGTCAGCACCGCGCGCTGCAGGCTCTGCACCACATCCGGATTGAACATGTGGTACTCGCCGCCATGGCGATACTTCAGCAGGCTGCCCGGCTCGATGTTCGCCTGCGCGCTGAAGGCCAGTGCATGCAGGGTGCGCGCATCGGCTTCGAGCTCGGCAAACCCGGCACCGCCGATGCGGCTCGGCGTATGCGCGAAGCACAGGTCCACGACTTCGCGCTTCAGGCCGATGATCTCGAACAGGCGCGCGCCACGGTACGAGCCGATCGTGCTGATGCCCATCTTCGAAATGATCTTGAGCAGGCCCTTCTTGATGCCGCGCCGGTAGCTGCGGCCGAGTTCGATCATTTCGCCGCCACGCTTGGGCTTGATGATCTTGCCTTGCGCCAGCTCGATCAGCGTCTGATAGGCAAGGTAGGGATACACCGCGGTCGCGCCATAGCCGATCAGGCAGGCGAAATGATGCGGATCGCGCGCCGTGCCGGTCTCGATGATCAGGTTGCATTCGCAACGCAGACCTACATGCACGAGATGATCGTGCACCGCACCGGTGGCGAGCAGCGCATGCATCGTCAAACGCCCGGCCTCCGGATGCATGTCGCTCAGGATCACGATGACGGTACCGGCACGCACGGAGGCCTCGACCGCCGCGCACAGGTGACGAATGGCGGACGCCAGGCCGAGGGTCGCGTCGAAATGCAGCGCGAAACGCTCATGCGCATTCGCGAATTCCTCGTGCGCCAGCATCTGCCGCAGCTTGCGTTGCGACAGGATCGGCGAGTTCAGCATGGTCTGGCGCGCGTTTTCCGGCGCCATCTCGAAGGCATTGCCTTCACGCCCGATCGGCGTCGACAGACTCATCACGCATTGTTCGCGCAACGGATCGATCGGCGGATTGGTGACCTGCGCAAACGCCTGGCGGAAATAGTCGTAGAGCGACCGCGTCTGCCGCGACAACACCGCGAGCGGGGTGTCGTCGCCCATCGAGCCGATGGCTTCCTGCTCGGTTTCGGCGAGCACGCGCAACTGGTCTTCGCGCTCCTCGCGCGTCAACTGGAACAGCTTCTGGTGTCGATGCAAGGTGGCCGCATCGAAGGGTTCGGTCGCGAGCGCCGGATCGATCAGGTCCGACACCAGGTAACGGCTGCCCTGCTTCAGCCAACGCTTGAACGGCGCGCGCGCCCGGTTGATCGCATCGATCGCGGGGGAGTCCAGGAATTCGCCCGAATAGAGATCGACCGCGATCATCTCGCCCGGACCGATCTTGCCCTTCGCGGTGATGTCGGCGGCATCGATGTCGTAGATGCCGGTCTCGGAGCCGATCACGAGGTGGCGGTCGCGCGTCATCAACCAGCGCGCCGGGCGCAGGCCGTTGCGATCGACCGTGCAGCCGGCATACCGCCCGTCGCAAAGCACGATGCCGGCGGGTCCGTCCCAGGGATCGATCGACAGGGCGTGATAGTCGTAGAAGGCGGCGAGGTCGGGATCGCGCGCTTCCAGCGCACCGGTGGCCGGCGGGATCAGCACGCGCATCGCTTGCAGCAGGTCCATGCCTCCGGCCAGCAGCACCTCGAGCATGTTGTCGAGGCTCATCGAATCCGAGCCGCTGAGCGACACCAGCGGCTTCAGTTCACGCAGGTCGATAGCGGGCGTGCGCCATTTCGCGCTGCGCGCCTCGGCCCAGTGCCGGTTGCCTTCGATGGTGTTGATTTCGCCGTTGTGAGCAAGCAGGCGAAACGGCTGCGCCAGCCGCCATTGCGGCGCGGTATTGGTCGAGAAGCGCTGGTGGAAGGTCGCGAACGCGGCGGCCAGCAACGGATGCGCGAGGTCCGGGTAGAACACGCGCAGGCCGGCCGGCAGCACCATGGCCTTGTAGCCGAGCGTGTGCGCCGACAGCGTGACCACGTAGAAATCGCGGTCGTCGGCCAGACGCATCTCGCTGCGCCGACGGGCCAGGAACAGCGCACGCTGGAAGCTCGACTGGTCCATCGCCACCGTCGGCATCACGAACACCTGCTCCATGCGCGGCATGCTGGCCAGTGCCTGCGCGCCACAGGGTTCGGTATCGATCGGCAATTCGCGCCAGCCGGCAACGCGCAGTTCGACGCGCTGACATTCGGCTTCGAGCACGCCACGGGCCTCGGCCGCGAGTGCCGTGTCAGGGCTCAGGAAGACATTGCCGGCCGCGAACGATGGCCCGAGGCGGATGCCGCATTCGGCCGCGACGTGACGCAGGAATTTTTCCGGTCGCTGCAGCAGGAGTCCGCAGCCATCGCCGGACTTGCCGTCGGCCCCCACTGCGCCGCGATGAGCCATGCGTTCCAGTGCCGTGATCGCGGCATCGACCAGACCGCGCGAGGGCGCGTTGTCGAGGCTCGCGATCAGCCCGAAGCCGCAACTGTCGTGCTCGAAACGCGGGTCATACAAGCCAAGCTGTCGATCGTCGCCCATGTCGTTCGCCCATGATGCATCGCGACGCGTGTGCGTCGTGACGCAGTGAATGCCATGACCAATCTGGTATCGGGGGCGCGTAGAGCCTTGGCTCTAAGCGGTGGCATGCTGCGCGCACGACACGCCGATCCGTGCGACAACCACGCGCTGCCTGGGGCATTCAGATGACACCGAACAAGGACGAACAGGGCATTCGCCGCTCATTGCGCCGGGTCGAGCGCCGATTTCCGGGACGCTTCGCGCGCTTCCTGCGCTGGCTGCGACGACCGGGTTCGCGCTGGGTTCGCATCCCGCTCGCACTCGTGCTGAGCGCAGCTGGCGTGATCGGCTTCCTGCCGGTGCTCGGGTTCTGGATGCTGCCGCTCGGCCTGCTGCTGCTTGCCCAGGACCTGCCGCTGCTGCGTCGCCCGATGCGGCGACTGCTGGTCTGCTCGGAACGTCGCTGGCGCAAGCACCAATGGCACCGCAGACGCCGCCGCGACGACGGCGTCGATGGGTAATCAGACGACGATCGGCGAACCGTCAAACCGGGTCAGGCCGAACCCGGCGAAGGACTCCGGATAGGTGCTGCGCACGTCAGCGAGAAAGGCCAGACCGACCTGTTCACCGAGACGCAGGCCCTCGACACCATCCGACCAGTAGTGCACGCCTGCGATATTGCGGCCAATGGCGATATTGCCTGCGAGTTTGTCGAGTTCGCCGCCGAGGGTCAGCGCCGCGCCGGCATAGGCGTCGAGGGTATTGCCGTCATCACTTGCCACCACCGGATTCGGCAGCACGAAGCTTTCCTTGAAGAATGCCTTCAGCACGGTGACGCACGCACCGGCGATGGCGGCATGGCCGGCCGGATACGAGGGGTGCGTCGGCGACCCTTCGGCGAAGGCCATCGGCAGCAGCACGCTGCCATGTGCGGCATGCAGTCGATCCAGCACCGGCGACGCGATCAACGCGGCATGGATCGGGTAGCTGCGCACGCCGCTTTCGCTCTGGTGCACGCGTAGCGCAAAGGCTTCGGGTCGCAGCGTGCGATTGACCGACCACTTCTGGTACCACGCCGCCTTGAGCGCCAAGGCCGCGACTTGCGCGACCATCGACAACACATCCGGACCACCCATGCAGACGAAGCCGGCGCGATTGGCATAGGCCTTGTACGGATTGGCGTCATCGAGCGCCGCAGCACCCAGGCCGAGCAGGATCAGCGCCGCATTGAGGAAGGCCTGGTAACTGAAATCCTTGTGCACGTATTCGCCGAGATCGCGTCCGCAACCGCCATAGACTGGTGCACCGAGGGTCAACGCCTGCGACGGCGCGATCCCGTTCTGCACACGCAGGCATTCTGCGAGCGTGGTCATGAAATCGACCCCATGCGCGCCGGCGGCGTATTTCTGCGTGATCGTGGTCATGCCATAGGGAATCGGCTTCCACAGCAACTGAGACAGGTACGGGCCGATCTTCTCGCCCGCGCTGACCCCGCGGAACAGGGTCTGCACGGTGACATCGCGGAACAACGCGAAGCGACGCAGGTCGGCGACCGCATCGGCCGCCAAAGACGACTGCGGATAGTGCGCGAACGGCACGTCGCGCAGCAGCGCCATCCAGTAGACCTCGCACATTTCGGCGGCGCGCTGCTCGCTCGAAAATGCCGGTGCGGCCGGAATCCGCAGCCGGGTCGGGTCCGCGCCTTCCATCTGGAACGCCCATGCGTCCTGCGGACTCACCTGCTTGGCGGTGCCCCCCATCGGCACGGCGCTCCAGTCCGACTCCAGATTGCTGATGCAGGCACGCCGCAAGGCCTGATAGGCCGCTGCATCGACTTCACCGCTGGCATCGTGCGGCAGGCCTTTCGAATACTGGGCCGCGAAATTCGGCACCGATTGCTCATCACCATTGTCGGCAGGATCAGCCATGACCCCGGACAAATTCGCGGCCGCACGTGCGATGCGCTGTTCAAGCGCCCTGGCGCCACGCGGCGTGGTGCGTGGCCGCGGCGCGAAACCCGCCTTGGCGTCGCCACTGCTGATTGCCGCACCTGCACCGATCAAGCTGACCGCCGCAACCCCGGTCGATCCGAGAAAGCCGCGTCGACTGACCGACACGGCGTCGGCTTCGGCGCTGGCGCCGGTCTGCTGGATCTGATGCATGCCATTTCCCTTGGAGTGATCGAGCGGTGGTCGGGTTTCACGCCGACGTCATCGCGGCAACTTACGTAGTGGCCTCGAAAAACTCAATACGCCAGGTCGAGATTGCGGTTACTTCGCACGCTGTCGCGCGACTTCGAACAGCGCGACGCCGGTCGCCACCGACACATTCAACGATTCCATCGGACCCGGCATCGGAATGCGCACGAGATAGTCGCAACGCTCGCGGGTCAATCGTCGCATGCCCTCGTCTTCGGCCCCCATCACGAGTGCACTGGGACCGCGGAAATCGGTGTCATGAATCGTTTGCGTGGCGTCGCCATCGAGCCCGCTGATCCAGACGCCGGCCTCCTTCAGCACCTCCATCGCCCGTGCCAGATTGGTCGCACGCACGATCGGGATGCGGTCCGCCGCACCGGCCGACGCACGTCGCACGGTCGCATTCAAGGGTGCCGCATGATCCTTCGGCACGATCACCGCGGTGACTTTGGCGGCCAGTGCACTGCGCAAGCAGGCGCCGAGATTGTGCGGATCGGTGATCTCGTCGAGGATCAGGAACAGCGCGTCGTGGCCGGCGGCCTCGATCAAGGCCGGAAGATCCTTTTCCGTCTTCGCGGCCGGCGCGTTGTAGAACGCCACCACGCCCTGGTGCCGTTCACCGCCGCACAACTTGTCGAGCTGAGCCATGTCACGGGCATGCAGCTTGATGTCGAGTTCGCGCGCCGCGTCGACCAGCCGCTTCAGACGCGGATTCTTCGCCGCGTCCGCGACCATGATCTCGACCACATTGCCGGCGTCATGCTTCATCGCCGCTTCGACGGCATGGATGCCGGCGAGAATGTCCTTGCTCATCGCTTCTTCTTCCCTTGTTCCTTGCTGGCGGCCGGCGGCACCAGGCGCAAATCGACCTTGCGTTCTTCCATGCTTGCGCGCAGCACCTGCACACGCAGCGTGTCGCCGAGGCGGAAGCGCAGGCCCTGGCGGTCGCCGACCATTTCGCGGCGTCCGGCGTCGAAGTGGTAGTAGTCGTTGGGCAACTGGGTGACGTGGATCAGGCCGGTGACACCGGTGTCGGCGATGGCGACGAACAGCCCGAATGACGTGACGCCGCTGATGATGCCGTCGAACTCGGAGCCGACATGCTTGCTCATCCAGGCGCACTGGTAACGCTCGTTGACCTCGCGCGAGGCCTCGTCGGCGCGGCGCTCGCGCTGCGAGCAGTGCTGCGCGCGCGCCAGCATTTCGCTGGGCCCGGCCTCGTAATTCGCCGCCTTGCCGCCGTTCAGCACGTGGCGGATCGCGCGATGCACGAGCAGGTCCGGATAGCGCCTGATCGGTGAGGTGAAATGGGCATACGCATCGAGCGCGAGGCCGAAGTGGCCGTTGCAGTCCGGGTGGTAGACGGCGAGGCTCTGCGAGCGCAGCAACACCTGTTCGAGCAGCAGCGCATCGGGACGTTTGCGGATCTTGCGCAGCAGCGCCGCATAGTCGGCCGGTTTCACCGACGCATGCGGTGGCAAGCGCAGACTGAATTCGGCCAGAAAACTCTGCAGCTCCTCGAATTTTTCTTCGGGCGGCGGCGGATGCACGCGGTACGGCGCCGGCACCTTGGCCTTGTTCAGGAACTTCGCGGCCTCGACGTTCGCCGCGATCATGCATTCCTCGATCAGCTTGTGGGCGTCGTTGCGCGCCTGCGGCTGCATCGCCAGCACTTCGCCTGCGGCGCCGAGCGAGAACTTCACTTCCTGCGACTCGAACTCGATCGCGCCGCGTTCAGACCTGCGTTTCACGAAGGCCTTGTAGAGCGCATGCAGGTTTTCCAGGTGCGGCAACAGTTCGCCCATCGCCGCACGTTCCTCGGCATCGCGTTCGCCGATCGCGCGCCAGACACGCGTGTAGGTCAGGCGTGCATGCGAGCGCATCACCGCCGGGTGGAACTTGGATTTGCTGACTTCGCCGTCCGCCGTGACGACCATGTCGCAGACCATGCACAGGCGCTCGACATTCGGGTTCAGCGAACAGATGCCGTTCGACAGCGTCTCCGGCAGCATCGGCACGACGAAGCCCGGGAAGTAGACCGAGGTTGCGCGTTCGAAAGCCTGCTTGTCGAGTTCGCTGCCGACCGGCACGTAGTGCGAGACGTCGGCGATCGCGACCACGAGCCGCCAGCCGCCGCCCTTGCGCGGTTCGCAAAACACGGCATCGTCGAAATCGCGCGCGTCCTCGCCATCGATGGTGACGAGCGGCAGGTCGCGCAGATCCAGACGCATCTCGCGATCGCGCTTCGTGACCTCCGGTTCGACCCGTTCGGCCTCGCGGGTCACTTCGACCGGCCAGTCGTGCGGCAAACCATGCGATTCGATCGCGACACGCACGATCAGCGACGCGGTCAGCTTCTCACCCAACACGGCGACGACGCGACCCAGAGGTGGACGTTCCTTGCTCGGTGGCTCGGTGATCTCGGCGATCACGATCTGACCGGCCGCCGCGCCACCGCGCTGGTCGGGCGGGATCAACACTTCCTGGCTCAGACGGCGATCATCGGGAATGACGATGCCGAGTCCACGGCGCTCGTCGAAACGACCGACGAGGCGCGGGCGACGCCGCTCCAGCACCTCCGCGATCGCGGCTTCGCGACGGCCGCGACGGTCGATGTTGGTGACGTTCACCAGCACCCGGTCGCCATGCATGACCGCACGCATTTCGTTCGGCGGGATGAACAGGTCGTCGCCACCGTCGTCCGGCTTCAGGAAGCCGAAGCCGTCCGGGTTCGCGATCACCGAACCGGCGATCAGGTCCAGCTTTTTGGCGACGCCATAACCGCCGCGACGATTCACCAGCAACTGGCCTTCGCGCACCATCGCGGTGAGTCGACGGGTCAAGGCGTCGAGCCGTTCTTCGTCGCGATAACCGAGCTTCACCGCGATGCGCTCGACCGTCATCAACTCGGCGGACTCGCCCAGGAATGTGGCGAGGCCTTCGCGCGACAGGATCGGATTGGCGTAGCGCAAGGACTCGCGCTCGGCCTGCGGGTCGGCATAACGACTCCGCCGCTGCGGCGCGCTCGCGGGCGTCCCGGAAGGAGCGGTGCGCTTCGACCGCTCGCCCTGCGCCGGGCCCGTCACCAGCACGTCAGGCAGCCATGGCGCCGCCTTCTTCTTCGGCTTGCCGGTCGATGCCGCGACGGCCCCGCCGCCGACCCGCTTGCCCGGTCCGCGCGCGCGACGCTCGCCCGCCGATCCCGCACCCGAACTGCCCTTGCCGCCGCCTCGTTTCTTCACGCATCGCTCCCGATCATCGACGCATGGTAAGTCGAATGCCGCGAAAGCGCCTCCCGCGTTGACAAATCCGCGCCCCGCACCTAGAGTGCGCGCCCCTGCACGGCCCAATCCGGCGCAGGAACACCTGCCCAGGTGGCGGAATTGGTAGACGCACTAGTTTCAGGTACTAGCGGGGCGACCCGTGGAGGTTCGAGTCCTCTCTTGGGCACCATCTTCAAACACAACGCCGGCCTCGTGCCGGCGTTGTTGTTTCCGGAGGCTGCGGACGTCGTCGTGGCCGCGATCGGACGCGGCCCGCCCGGCCATCCCACATTTGGTCCCATCGCGAAATCGGGCGTTCGAGGCATCTGGTAGAACTACGGCGACTTCCGCGCGCTGCGCCCACCTCCGAGACCCTTGCCATGACGCCAACCACTGCCCGTCCCGTTGCAGCGCGCGCCCGCCTGCGTCAAACCGTCGCCATGCTGCTCGCGATATCGACCTTCGCAGGCAGCGCCTTCGCTGGAAACGATGACCTCGCACCGATCCGCGCCCAGCTCGCGGCGCAACACGATGCGAATGTGCAGCGTTTGAAGGACTGGATCGCGTTGCCGTCGATCGCGGCGGAAAACCTGAATTCGACCGAGGGTGCCGAACATCAGGCGCAGTTGCTGCGCGATGCGGGTTTCCAGCAGGTCGAGATCATCCCGACCGAGGGCAAGCCCGGCGTGTTCGCGACGCTGGACGCGGGCGCGGAAAAAACCGTCGGCGTGTACTTCATGTACGACGTGAAGCAATACGATGCATCGGAATGGAAATCTCCGCCGCTCGAAGGTCGCATCGTCGAGATGCCCGACATCGGCAAGGTGATGATGGGCCGTGGCGCGGTGAACCAGAAGGGTCCGGAGTCGGCGTTTCTCGCGGCCCTGCATGCATTCAAGGCCGCGGATCGAAAACTCCCGGTGAACCTCGTGCTCGTGGCCGAGGGCGAGGAAGAGATCGGATCGGTGCACATCCGCCAGCTGGTGCACACGCCGAAGGTGCAGGCGGCGTTCGCGAAGACGATCGGCGTGTTCATGCCGACCGCGATGCAGGGCCTCGACGGTGTCGTGACCGTGAGCCTCGGTGCCAAAGGCATCGTCGAGTTGGAGCTGATCGCGAGTGGCGAAAAATGGGGCCGCGGCCCAAACAAGGACGTGCATTCCTCGCTGAAAGCCATGGTCGACAGCCCGGCCTGGCGTCTGGTCAAGGCGCTGGACACCCTGGTGTCCGAAGATGGCAACACCATCACGATCGACGGCTATCCGAAGGCACCGCCGATCAGCGACGCGCACCGGGCGATGATCGCGAAAGCCTCGACGGTGCGCGACGAAGCCATCACCAAACAGCAGCTCGGCGTCAGCCACTGGATCGATGATCTGCCGTGGCAACAGGCGCAGGAGCGGCTGGTGTCGCAACCGACGGTGAACATCGAAGGACTGGTCGGTGGCTACACCGGTCCGGGCGGCAAGACCGTGCTGCCGCACCAAGCGATCGCGAAGATCGACATGCGCCTCGTGCCCGGCATGCACTTCGACGATGCGGTGGCGGCGCTGAAAGCGCATCTCGCGAAGCGCGGTTACGGCGATATCGAAGTGAAGGTGTCCGGCGGCTACAACCCGACCGAGACCCGTGCCGATAGTCCCTTCATCCAGGCCATGCAGGCGGCACTGCGCGGGCGCGGCATCGACCCGCTGCTGTGGCCGCGCAATGCCGGTTCGTACCCGGGTTTCGTGTTCACCGATCCGCCGCTGAACCTGCCCGCCGGCCACTTCGGCCTCGGCCACGGCAGCGGCGCGCACGCGCCGAACGAGTATTACGTCATCGAATCGACCAATCCGAATATCGACAGCTACGACGGCGCGGCACTGTCGTTCGCCGAATTCCTGGTCGAACTCGGCAAGTAGGACGGACGACCAAACGCGATGTCCCGCTACAGCGGCCCGCTGCTGACGCGCGCGCTTGCCGAGGCACTGCGCGCGGCGCGCGCTTGCGGTGCGGCGCAGGTGGTCGATTCGTTCGATCTCGGCCGCACCCGCAGTGAAGCTGTCCTCGATGCCGAGGGCTGGCAGTGGTGCGGCACGCGCTATCCATGGCCAGAAGCACTGAAAGACCGCACGGTGTATTTCTGGGACGGTTCGGCGTTCGTGCCGCTGCAGCGTTATGCGGGTTCGCTGATCAAGCTCGTGCCGACCGAGTGGGGCACGCCGACCTTCGAGATCGACGGCATCAAGATGCTGGTCTCGGCGCAGATCGCGCCGATGGACGACGCGAAGCGCAAGGTCGCGCTGATCCAGCCGCGCGGCAAGCAGATTCTCGACACCTGCGGCGGCCTCGGTTACTTCGCCGCGTGTTGCCTGGCTGACGGCGCGGCGCACATCCACAGCGTCGAAAAGAACCGCGACGTGTTGTGGCTGCGTCGGCACAATCCGTGGTCGCCGGCCCCGGACAGCGCCGAGGCCGGCGGGCGCCTGCACCTCGTGCACGGCGATATCGCGGACTTGATGCACGCCCTGCCCGATCAGGGTTTCGATGCGGTGCTGCACGATCCACCACGCTTCGGCATCGCCGGCGAACTGTACGCCCAATCGTTCTACGACCAGCTCGCGCGCGTCTTGCGTCCCGGCGGACGCCTGTTTCACTACACGGGCGCGCCGAACCGCAAGACCAGCGGCCGCGACGTGCCGGCCGAGGTCGCCCGGCGGCTGGAGAAGTCCGGATTCAGGACCGAACTCGTCCTCGATGGCGTATACGCGACCAAGGCGAGCGGACCGACGCGTCGATAGCAGGTTGCCGGGCTTGGCCTCCTGGCGCGCGGGACTGCGTATGGACTGACGAAGGCAGTGCGCTACGCTAGCGCCACGCCTGAGAGGATGCGAACCATGCACAATCACACGCGATTGATCGGTCGGATGACGATATCCGGATTGGCCGCCAGCGGCATGCTTCACGCGCAGGACTTTCCCGACCCCTACTTCGTCGACAGCAACGGCGATGGCATCGACGGCGAGTTGAATCAGGCGATCTTCGTCGCGCCGCCGCCGCTCGGGAACAACGCCAACAGCGGCATGACGCCGGAATCACCGGTCGCGACCATTTCGCAAGGCATCTCGCTGGCGCAGACCCACCTGATGCCGCAGGTGCTGGTGCAGGTCGGCACCTACAACGAATCGTTGACGATGGTGGGCGGCGTGCACGTCTTCGGCGGATTCGACGCGACCTGGGCGCGCGTGCAGAGCACCGGCTCGGTCGCGACCATTGTTCAAGGCGGCAACACCGCGGTTCTCGCCAATGCCGTGAATGTGCCCGCCACGCTGTCCTTCCTGACGCTGCGTTCGACCAATGCCGTCGCCGCCGGCGAAAGCAGTTACGGCATTCGCGTCATCAACAGCGCCGGGCCCGTGTTCATTCGGTACAACCGCATCGAACCCGGCAGCGGCGCAGATGGCACCGATGCTGCGGACGCGCCCGATCGTTCACCGACGCAGGCCCCCAATGGCCTCGATGGCCAGGCCGCGCGCCAGTCCAGTTCGACCATTGCCTTGCTGGGCGGAGCCGGCGGGAACAATCCCACCTGCCCGGATGCCTCCAACATCGGCGGCCAGGGCGGCAGCGGCGGCGTCGGCATCACGGGAGCAAATGGTCAATCCGGCGAACCGGGTTCGGGCGGGGCCACGGCCGGCGGCGGCGGAGCGACCTCATCGAGCTTCAGTACCGACGGCGCTCCAGGCGCGGGGGGCGGCAACGGCGCTGCAGGCGTTCCGGGCCCCTCGGGCAGCGTGGCGGTGTCGATCGTGGGCGCGCTCAACAGTGGACTCTATGTGCCGCCCCAAGGCTCCGCCGGCGTCGATGGCACCCACGGCAAGAGTGGCGCCGGTGGTGGTGGTGGCGGCGGCCAGAATTGCAGCGTGGGCTGCAACCCCGACCTGGGCGGCAGCGGCGGCGGCGGCGGCGCGGGCGGCTGCGCTGGTTTCGGTGCCCAGTCCGGCGGGGCCGGCGGTGCGTCGATCGGCATCGTCGTGGACAACACATCGAATGCAACGATTGCCGACAACTACCTGAAGCCTTCGAGCGGCGGCCAGGGTGGGGACGGCGGCGACGGCGGCGACGCACAATCCGGCGGTCCGAGGGGCCTGGGTGGACCTGTGGGAGACGACGGCGGCGCTGGTGGCGCGGGCGGCCAGGGCGGCAACGGCGGTGCCGGCGGCCCCGGCGCCGGTGGCCACGGTGGCGCATCCATTGGCATCTTCGATCCCACCACGCGCGCCGTTGTCGATCGCCTGCGCTACACGCAGGCTGCGACGGCGGCCTTGCCCGGCGCACACGGCGCCAGCAATCCAAACGCTTTGCCCTCGTCGGGCGTTCGCGTGCTCCGTCATCCCACCCCCCTCGCCGCACAACCCGCACCGACACCGACCATCGCATCATTCACCTTGGTCGAACCTGCGACCGGCAGCGTCACGGCCTACATCCCGGTCACGCTGAGCGGCACCACCGAGGCCGTCACGACCGTGGGTTACAGCGTCACCAATGGCACAGCCACCGGTGGCGGCACCGACTTCACCCTTGCCAACGGCAATGTCGTGTTCAACCCGTGGACCAACCAGGCGAGCATTGCGGTGCAGGTACACGCAGACCCGTTCGCCGAAGGCAGCGAAACATTCACGGTGACGCCGACCGGGCCCGGGATCTTCACGCCAGCGACGATCACGATCGTCGATGACGCGCTGTTCGCGGACGGCTTCGATTGATTGCGATGACAGCTTCGGGCACCGTATCGCGTCATCCGGTCGAGAACCCGAGGACGCTCCGATGAATCTGCCCTGCCCCACCTGCTCCGCGAACGAATTGCGCAGCACCACGCTGACCGAGCAATTGCCGGCACAGTCCTGTCCGGAGTGCCGCGGCGCGTTGTTGTCGCTGATCGACTATCGGGAATGGCGCAATGCCCACGCTGCGCCGGACGATGCGATCAGCGACGCCGGCGAGGCCAGCAGTCAGACCGAAGACAACAAGGCCATGCTGCGCTGTCCGCAATGCAAGGGCTTCATGACCAAGTTCCGCTTCTCGGCCGATGCTGCCAACCACATCGATCATTGCGATCGTTGCGATCTGGTCTGGCTGGATCACGGCGAATGGCGCCTAGTCGAACAACTGGCGCGCAGCGGTCAGCTCGCCAAGATCTTCGACGCCAACTGGCAAAAGCGTCTGCGCGAGGAACAGGCCAGGCGCCGCGCCGAAGCCCGCTGGCGCGAGCAGCTGGGCGACGATTTCGCGAAGGCCAAGGAGCTGCGCGGCTGGCTGGCCGGGCACCCGAAGGGCAAGGAATTGCTCGCCTTCCTGTTCCTGTCGCAGACCGAAGGGGCTTGACCTAAATCGCGGGGCGTAGGGGCGTAGCGCGCTACGCCCCTGCATCGCTCGCCTTGGCTCTTGTGGGAGCGGGCTCCGCCCCGCGACGCTTTACCGGATCAAGGCGTCGGTTCCAGTCCCATCTCGCGGATCAGATGATCGGCCTGATCGACTTCGTCCATGACCCACAGCATGTAGCGGATGTCCACGTGAATGGCGCGCGTCTGGGCCGGATTGAACACCCAGCTCGCGCTCACCGATTCCCAGTTGCCGTCGAACACGAGGCCGACCACTTCACCGCGACCGTTCAAGGTCGGAGACCCGGAATTGCCGCCGGTGATGTCGACATCGGTCAGGAAGTTCACCGGCACCGTGCCAAGCTTCGGGTCGGCATACTTGCCGTAGTGCTTCTGACGCATCAGTTCGACCGCACGCGTCGGGTGCAGGAACGGATCAGCATCGGTGACCTTGGCGAGCACACCTTCCAGCGTCGTGAATTCGGTATTGGCGACACCGTCCCTGGGTGAATAACCGGTGACCGATCCATAAGTGACGCGCAGCGAGTTGTTCGCATCCGGATAGGCCGGACGACCTTCCGATTCGCGGAACGCAATCAGTGCATCCAGATAGGCGGCCCGGTACAGGCCATCGTTGCCGGCACGCACCTTCCACTCGGCTTCCATGCGTTCGAAGGCCGGATACATCGCGACGGCCAACTGCACGAAGCTGTCGGCGGACTTCTCGAAGTCGCGCGGTGTCGCATCGAGCAAGGCCATGCGCGCGTCGAGGCCGCCGAGTTTCGTGTTCGCATAGAGTCGATCAAGCGCGGCATCGAGGTCCGTCACGGTCATGCCGTCGCGGTCGATGCCGAGGGCCCGGTCGATTTCCGGGATGCGCGCCGACTTCGCCAACTTGAGGTAACGACCGAGCGAAAGTTCGAACAGGGCACGATCGACTTCGGCATCGAAGCGCTGATTGATCGAGGCCATGCGGCCCTTGAACTTGATCTCGTCGCGCGCCTGGAAGCCGAAGCTGCGCTCGGCGTCGGCCTTGCGCCGTTCGCGGCTGAGTTTGTACAGGTCGCGCGCGGCGCCATACAGTGTCGGCCCCATCGACAGCAGACTGTTGCCATACAGCTCGGTTTCACGCAGTGAACGAATCCGCGCCAGTTCCGCTTTCAGCGCCGTCACGGCCCGGCCGTACTTGGCTGTGCGACCAGCATCGGCATCGATCCACGCGAGCAGGCGTGCCTCCTCCGCTTCCTTGTCGGCGACCGCCGTAGTCTTCGCGAAACCTTCGAGCTGGCCCTGCTGATTCTTCCAGCCGTTCGAGAGGCTCTGCACGGTCGATGCGTACTTGATCGCCGCGTCCGGGCGGTCCTTGGTCATGCGCGCGATGGTGTCGAGCGCCTCGCCCATGTTCGTGATGCTGCGCGGATAGCTGAATTCGATGGCATCGCGCAGTTCCTCGGCAAGGCGCGAACGATTGGTTCGCGCCGGATAGCCGGCGACCATCGCGTAATCGCCCACCTGCAAGCCCTTGGGATCAATCTTGAGCCAGCTCCTCGGCTGATACGGCTTGTTGTCCTTGCTGTAGGGCGCCGGCTTTCCGTCCGGGCCGACATAGCCGCGCAGGAAGGTGAAGTCGCCGGTATGGCGCGGCCACATCCAGTTATCGACATCGCCACCGAAGTTGCCGATCTGCTCGGACGGTGCATACACCAGGCGCACATCCTTGATCTCGAGTTGCTTGATCAACAGGTAATTGCGGCCACCGTTGAAGTTGTAGACATCACAGCGATAGCCCGGATCGCGCTCGCATTCGGCGGCGGCCTGCTTCGAACGCTTGTCGATGGTGGCGTATCGCTTCAGTCCGCCCACGCCGTCCATGCCCCGCGTCAACCGCGCAGTGACGTCGGTGATCGATTCGGTCACGTACAGGCGCTGGTTCGGGTCGGCCGGCAGTTCGGCCGCAAAGTCCTTGGCCAGGAAGCCATCAGCCATCAGGTTCTTTTCTTTCGTCGAGTTGAACTGGACGATGCCGAAACCGCAGTGATGATTGGTCGCGACCAGTCCGCTGGGCGACAGGAACGAGCCGGTGCAATAGCCCAGACCGACGATGGCGTTCAACGGATACTCGGTCAGCGAGGACAGGTCCGTCGCGTCGAGTTCGAGTCCACGCGCCTTCAACTTCGCTTCGATCGAAGGCATTTGCGACGGCGGCCACATGCCTTCGTCCGCGGAAACGGCGGCCGCGGCCAACGCGGTGGCGAGCAGGGTGAATCGAACCAACATATGCATGGTCGGACCTCGAACAGGATTGCGAAGCCGCGTGTTATGCCCGAGGGGCAGGCAGGCTGCAAACGCCAAGACGGCGCGATGGTGCAGAACGTGGGCGGCCCGGGACGAAGCCGCCCGAGATCGGCTCAATGTGAAGCTGCGGTGACGCCGACCGCGATCGCGCTTGCACGTTGAACCAGTTCGACGAACTCGGCGCGATGGCCGTGGCGATCGGGCAAGCTGCTCTCCCGAGCCAAGTCGGCAATCGCCTCGAAATCGAGCCCGGCGTCCTGCGCACCTCGCAACCGCTGCGCGAACGCGGCCACGGCCGCTGCCTGCTGCAATCGTGCACCCGCTCGCTCGGCGATCTGGGCACGCGTCACCGGAATGCTCAGCAGTTGGCTGTCGGCTCCCTGCGCCGTCTTGTATCGAAGCTTGACGAAGGCGAATTCGCCCGCACCAGCCGCTGACGTGGCCGCAGCCGTGTAGCGCAGCGGGTCGGTGCGTTCGCCCCCGGATCCGACCAGCACGATCTCGTACAACGCCGTGACATCGTGGCCAGCTCCGATCTCGCCGGCGTCGACGCGGTCATCGTTGAAGTCCTCGCGTGCAAGCAACCGATTCTCGTAACCGATCAATCGATATTCCGCCACCAACGCGGGATTGAACTCGACCTGCACCTTCACGTCGTGCGCGATCGTGAACAGGGTCGATGAGAGTTCCTCACCGAACACCTTGTTGGCCTCGTTCAACGAATCGATGTAGGCATGATTGCCGTTGCCGATGTCGGCCAGTTGCTCGGACAGTTCGTCGTTGTAGTTGTCGTCGCCGAAACCGAGCGTGGTCAGTCCGATGCCCTGTTCGCGATGCTCGGCAATCCTGGCTTTCAGCGTCGCCAGGTCGTGGACGCCGACGTTGAAGTCGCCGTCGGTCGCCAAGATCACGCGATTGATGCCGCTGTCGATACGAGCCTCGCGCGCAAGGCCGTATGCCAAATCTATGCCGGCGCCACCATTGGTCGAACCGCCCGCCTCCAGCCGATTCAGCGCCGCCAAAATGACGCGCTCGCGATCGCCCGGCGTCGGCTCGAGCACGACCCCGGCGGAGCCGGCGTAAACGACGATGCTGACGCGATCCTGGGGACGCAGTTTCGGCACCAATTGCTTGAACGCGTCGATCAGCAACGGAAGCTTGTCCGCAGGCATCATCGATCCCGACGTGTCGATCAGGAACACCAGGTTCGCCGGCGGCAATGCTTCGGACGGCAGTTCGTAACCTTTCAGACCGACCAGCAGCAGATGGCGATTCGGCGCCCAGGGTGCCGGCGCGAGTTCGGTATGCACAGCGAACGGCGCCTCGCGTTGCGTCGGTGGCGCGTAGTCGTAATCGAAGTAGTTGATGAACTCTTCCGCGCGCACCGCGTCCGCCGGTGGCAGGTAGCCGGCATTCAGCATCCGCCGCACATTGCTGTAGCTGCCGGTATCGACATCGACCGAAAACGTCGATACCGGCTGGTCGACAACGCGAGTCACGCGGTTCTGTTCGATACGCGCATAGCGCTCCCCGTCCGGGGGATAGGCCATGCGCATCGAACTGTCCATGTCGGCGGGAGCATAGGCCGCGGCGGTTTCAGGCGCCACCTCGAGCGGCGCCTCGTCACTGACCGCTTTCTTTGAAGCACAAGCCGACAACATCAGCAGTAGGACCGCGAGCAAAACCGGGGCGCGACGCAGCATGGTGACTCCTTCGTGGGTGAGTGACGGGACAAGCGCCTCGACTCTGTCGACGTGTGCATGAACCTTGAGGGAGCATTCCCGGCTGCGGCAGCGGCGCGTTCAACGACCAGTCATCCCTCGCCCGGCCCAGCGCCAGCGCCAGCGCCAGTCCACAACTTGGAGGTCGCGACCCGGAGCGCCCTCCCCCATAATTGCGTCCCCGCTCCGGAGAACGCCCATGTCGCAAGCGATGATGAAAGCCCTGGTCAAGAAGGAAGCCGCGAAGGGCATCTGGATGGAACAGGTGCCGATGCCGACGATTGGTCCCAACGACGTGCTGATCAAGTTGGAGAAGACCGCGATCTGCGGTACCGACCTGCACATCTACAAATGGGACGAATGGAGCCAGCGCACGATCAAGCCGGGCCTGGTCATCGGCCACGAATTCGTCGGCCGCATCGTCGACCTCGGCCCGGGCGTCACCGGTTATCGCATCGGTGATCGCGTCTCGGCGGAAGGCCACATCGTCTGCGGACACTGCCGCAACTGCCGCGCCGGACGCCAGCACCTGTGCCCGAACACGATCGGCATCGGGGTCAACCGGCATGGCGCCTTCGCCGAATTTATCGCGATGCCGGCCAGCAACCTGTGGCCGATCCCGGACCAGATCCCGAGCGAGCTCGCGGCCTATTTCGACCCCTACGGCAATGCCGCGCACTGCGCGCTCGAATTCGACGTGATCGGCGAAGACGTGCTGATCACCGGCGCCGGCCCGATCGGCATCATCGCCGCCGGCATCTGCAAGCATGTCGGCGCGCGCAACGTCGTGGTCACCGACGTCAACGACTACCGTCTGAAACTCGCCGCCGACATGGGTGCGACGCGTGTCGTCAACGTCAGCAAACAGTCGCTCAAGGACGTCGTGAAGGACCTGCACATGGAGGGTTTCGACGTCGGCCTGGAGATGAGCGGCAACACGCACGCGTTCAACGACATGCTCGACTGCATGTATCACGGCGGCAAGATCGCCCTGCTCGGCATCCTGCCCAAGGGCGCCGGCATCGACTGGGACAAGGTCATCTTCAAGGGCCTGACCATGCACGGCATGTACGGCCGCCGCATGTACGAGACCTGGTACAAGATGACCCAGATGGTGCTGACCGGCTTCCCGCTGCAGAAAGTGCTGACGCACCAGATCCACATCGACGACTTCCAGCGCGGCTTTGACCTGATGGATGCAGGCACCTGCGGCAAAGTCGTCTGCAGCTGGAACTGATGCGCACGCTGCTTGCCCTGTGCGCGTGCTTGCTCGTCTCGGGACAACCGGGGGCGACCGAGCCCACGGCCGATGCGTTCGAAGCCGAGCCCGAGTATCGCAGCGACCAGGTGCTGCAGCCGGCCCTGCTGTCCGGCCCAAGCTGGCAGATCGATCCGGTGGTGCCGATGCGCGGCTATCTCGCGCAGTTCCGGTTGGCGACCGATTACGGCTATCTGCAGGTTGAAGGCCGCGCCGAACTGGTCGAGCGCATCCACGAGATCGAGGTGATCGAACAGCTCGCCGCGATCTCGCGCACGTCGGCCTTCGCGAACGCGATCGGTCATGCCAGCAAGGACATCGCCAAGACCCTCGCACGCATCGGCACCCATCCGATCCAGACGGTGAAGTCGATCCCGGGCGGATTGATGCGCAGCCTGCGTTCGAAGTGGCGCGATCTGCGCGAGCAAACCGCCAAGGCCCGCGATCAGGCCAGCGAGGAATGGCGCGAGGACGATGCCGGGCCCGGCATCGGGCCGCCATCGCCGACGCCGCACGCACGCGAATCGGACTGGTGGCTGCAATCGCAACAGCGTACCGGCAAGCTGGCGAAGCGCTGGATCGGGTTCACCGCGGCGCGGCGCGAACTCGCCCAGCGCATGGGGGTCGACCCGTACTCGCGCAATGCCCTGCTGAATCGCGAACTCGATCGCGTCGCGTGGGCCCGTCTGGTCGGCGACAAGAGCCTGAGCGCCGCGATCGATGCGATGGCGCCGGGGGCGAGTGAAGCGATCGGTGTGAGCCGCAAGATCGACGATGTCGTCTGGCAACTTGATCCGATCGCGCTCGGCCGCCTGCAGCGCGAACGCATGACGGTGCTGTGCGGTGACGATCCGATGATCACGAAATCGATGAATGTCGGCGCATTGTCGCCGACGCAATGGCAACACCTGGTCGATGCGGCGGAAGCCTTGCACCTGGCCCGCTGCGACGCCTTGCTGGACCTGATCGCGCAGACTGAAACCGATGCCGAGGCGCGCTATCTCGTGCGTACCCTGCAGCTGCTGGAGATGCACCGCCCGGCCGGCGCCACGGTCGAACTGGATGAAGCCGGACGCATGCTGGTCGCGCGCATCGATGACACGCTGGTCGTGCCGATGCCGGTCGACGTACTCAGCTGGACGATGCCGATCGCCGACCTGTTCGACGACCCGGCCCTGCGCGCCGCAAAACGCGAGATCTGGCTGGATGGCGAAGCGACGATGCGCGCACAGCGCGAACTCACGCGCCGCGGCTTCGGGCTGCGACTCGATCTGCCGCGCAGCACCCGTGAAGCGCTGCCGCTGCCCGACGGATTCGCGCCAGGATGAGCGCCCGCGAGATCAGCATCAAGCTCTACCGCACCAATGAGCATCCGTGCGGGTACTACCGCGATCGCCTCGCCCGCGACCTCGTGCTCGATCCGGAATCGCCCGAACTCAAGCATGTCTTCCCGAATGCATTGGGCTCCGGTTTCCGGCGTTCCGGGCCGCGGGTCTATCGACCGGACTGCGTCGGCTGCCGCGACTGCGTATCGAGCCGCGTCGTCGTCGCCGAGTTCAAGCCGAATCGCAGCCAGGCACGCAGCCTGAAGCGGAACAGCGGCCTGCGCGTGAGCATCGAGCCGCCGTATTGCAACGACGAACGCCTGGCCCTGTACCAGCGCTATCTCGGCTCACGCCACGCCGGCGGCGGCATGGATGGCGCCGGCGCCGCCGATTTCGAACAGTTCCTGCAGGCCCGCTGGTGCGATACCCGGTTCCTGTGCGTGCGCGAAGGCGAGCGGTTGGTCGCTGCCGCGGTGACCGATGTCACGCCGATCGGCCTGAGCGCGGTCTACACGTTTTTCGACCCGGACATGGCCAGCCGCAGCCTGGGCGTGTTCTGCATCCTGCAGCAGATTGCTTGGGCAGGACGCATGGGCCTGCCACACCTCTATCTCGGCTACTGGCTCGATGGCCACGCCAAGATGGGCTACAAGCAGCACTACCAGCCGCTGGAACTGTTGCGCGAAGGCCACTGGCAACGCTTGCCGACGAGCAAGGACACGACGGAGTAACCCGTGGACGCTGCAGCTCATCCGCATCTCGTTATCGTCGGCGGCGGCTTCGCCGGATTGTGGGCGACGCGAGCACTGGCTTCGGCGCCATTGCGCATCACGTTGGTCGATCGCTGCAACCACCATCTGTTCCAGCCCCTGCTTTACCAGGTCGCGACCGCCGGACTGTCGTCGCCGGACATCGCTGCGCCGCTGCGCCACATCTTGCGCGGCCAGCGCAACGTCGAAGTGCGCATGGCCGAGGTCGTCGGCATCGACGCGCCGACGCGCACGGTCACGATGGCGGACGGCAGCATCCTCACCTTTGACTACCTGCTGCTCGCCGCCGGCGCTCGCCATGCCTACTTCGGCCACGATGCCTGGGAATCCCTTGCCCCGGGTCTGAAGACGCTGGACGATGCACTCGACATCCGACGTCGCGTCCTGAACGCATTCGAACGCGCGGAAGCCACGGATGATCTGCACGAACGCGCGGCATGCCTTCATTTCGCAGTGATCGGCGGCGGACCCACGGGTGTCGAACTCGCGGGTACGTTGGCCGAAATCGCGCGGCACACGCTGAAGCGCGAGTTCCGGCGTATCGATCCGGCCTCGGCGCGGATTCGTCTGATCGAGGCCGGCCCACGCGTGCTCGCGGGTTTTCCGGAAGCCTTGTCCGAAGCCGCATGCCGGCAACTCGAACGACTCGGTGTCGAGGTCCTCACCGGGCGGCCAGTCGCGTCCATCGATGCCGCCGGTTACCGCATTGGCGACACCGAACAGGCCGCACGTACGGTGTTGTGGGCAGCCGGTGTGGCCGCATCACCGCTTGGCTCCCTGCTCGACACGCCTCGCGACCGCGCGGGACGCGTGATCGTCGAGCCCGACCTCAGCGTGCCCGGCCATCCCGAACTCTTCGTCGCTGGCGATCTCGCCAGCGTGCAGCAGGACGGCAAACCCGTGCCCGGCGTCGCACCGGCAGCGAAGCAGATGGGTCGACACGTGGCGGCGGTGATTCGCACACGAATCGCGAGACAGCCCGCGCCATCGTTCCGGTATCGCGACTTCGGCAACCTCGCCACCATCGGACGCATGTCTGCCGTCGTCGATCTGCATGGCCTGCGTTTCTCCGGGCTTGTTCGCCTGGTGGTTCTGGCTGGCCGCGCACGTGTTCTTCCTCATCGGCTTCCGCAATCGGCTGATCGTGCTGCTCAACTGGGCCTGGGCGTACTGGACCTACCAGCGCCACGCCCGCATCATCCTCGGGCAATCCCGCAACGACTCAAAGCCACCGGAGCATTCATGACCGCGATTCCCCGTTCGTTCCTCACCGCGCTCGCGCTCGGTCTGGCCGTCGCCATCGCGCAGGCCGGCGAACCTGCGCCCGCAGACGTCGTCGATGCGCTGAAACAACTCGCACCCGCCGCGGTCACCGTGGACCGCGTCGAGTTCGTCAACGGCTCAGACAGTCGCTTCCAGATCTCCGGCCGCGCCGACCGCAACGCCACAGTCAGCAATTACCTGCGCGCTCTCGATACTTCAGACGCATTCCACAAGCCTGAACTGTTGCAGATCATGCTCGACGCCAACGGCCACCCGAGCTTCGAGATCATGCTGGAACGCAAGCCCGAACCCGAAGCCACGACGGCGGCTGCAGGCACGTCAGCGACGACAACGCCGACACCGAAGAAGTCCACCGTCTACCGCTGCACGATCGAAGGCCGCGAGGTGTTTCAGTCGTTGCCTTGCCCGGCACCGACAAAGCGCTGATGACTTAGAACCACCCGGACTGCATCTCCAACGCCGATCGATCGACCTCGCCGACCAGTCGCGCCGCGGGTTCGATCTGGGCGAACTCGGTCGCGAACCAGAAGCGGCAGGCCTGGCGCTTGCCGGCGCGGAAATCGTCATCGAGTGCGGGAGCGCGGGTCGCGGCGTCGGCCATCCACAGCCACAGCCAGGCCACGGTCAACGTCGACAGTGCCGTCATGTAGTGCGTGGCGTTGGCGAGCACCGCCCGCGCCTCGCCTGCCGCCATGCGCTGCGCGGCGATCCGCGTGACTTCGCCCACGGTGCGCATGCCCTGCTGCAACTGTTGCGCATGAACGCGCAACTCGGGGTCATCACCGGCACGCAAACAGGTCTCGGCCATCGCCGCGAACAGCAGCTTCAGGGCCGCGCCGTCCTGCTGCATCACCTTGCGCCCGAGCAGGTCCAGTGCCTGGATCCCATTCGTGCCTTCATGGATCGGATTGATGCGGTTGTCGCGATAGAACTGTTCGACCGGATATTCGCGCGTGTAGCCGTAGCCGCCGAGGACCTGGATCGCGAGCTCGTTCGCCTTGAGCGATGAATCCGAGCCCCAGGACTTCACGATCGGCGTCAGCAAGTCGAGCAACAGACCTGCGTCGCGTTGAACGCCTGCGTCCGGATCATGGGCGCGATCGACCTGCAGCGCGGCATAGAGACACAACATCTGTCCGGCCTCGACCACGCACTTCTGCCACAGCAGCATGCGCCGCACGTCGGCGTGCTCGATGATGGCCACCGGTGGCGCGTTCGCATCTTTCTGGTCGGGATGACGACCCTGCCTGCGTTCGCGCGCGTAGTTCAGCGCATACAGATAGCCCGCACTGCCCTGCTGCACGGCACCGACGCCGACGCCGATGCGCTCCTCGTTCATCATGTGGAACATGTAGCCGAGGCCCTGATGCGGCTCGCCGACCAATTCACCGATGCAGTCGTCCTGCTCGCCGAATTTCAGGAAGGTGTTGACGCTGCCGCGCTGGCCCATCTTGTGGTTGAGTCCGGCGAGACGCACGTCATTGGGTGCACCGATCGAACCATCCATGGCGACCTTGTGACGCGGCACGATGAACAGGCTGATGCCGCGCACGCCGGGCGGCGCGCCGACGATCTTGGCCAGGACCAGATGCACGATGTTGGCACCGAGCTCGTGTTCGCCGGCGCTGATCCACATCTTGGCGCCGCAGATCTTGTAGCTGCCGTCGGCTTGTGGCGTCGCCAGCGTCGTGATGTCGCCGAGCGAACTCCCGGCCTGCGGTTCCGACAGGCACATCGTGCCGAACCAGCGGCCTTCGAGGATGGGCACCATGTAGCGACGCTTCTGGTCGTCGCAGGCATGCGCGTCGAGCAGGTTCGCGGCCGCACGGGCCAAGGCCGGGTAAGCGGAGGTGCCGAGGTTCGCCGCCGCGAACAGCGCATCGCAGGCGGTCGCGACCACGAACGGCAACTGCAGGCCGCCATCCCCGGCATCGGCCATGATCGCGGTGAATCCGGCCTCGTTGTAGGCCCGCATTGCATCCCCGATCTCGGGAATCAGCTGCACGCTTCCGTCGAGCAGATGCGGCTCGTTCAGATCGGACTTGCGGTTGTGCGGCAGGAACTTCTCGATCGCGATGCGGTGGGCGAGATCGATCGTTGCATCGAAGATGTCGCGAGCGTGCTCGGCGTAACGCGGGTAGCGCGTCAATTGCGTGATGCCGAGCAGGTTGTGCAGGACGAAATCGAGATGGCGGCGATCGATCAACGGGCTGTGGCTCATGGCGTCTCCGTGGGCATCGCGGGACTGTGGCGCAGGAACCGGTTCGCCGACAAGCGTATGGTCTGCCACCCCTTGCTGCAGCGGCGTACACTCGATCGACGCACTGGGAGAGACCGATGTCCTGCGAACCCGAGATGCTGGCCGGCGTCGAACTGTTCGAGCACCTGAGCGAGGAGGACCGCATCGGGCTCGCGCGAGTGGTCGACCTGCGCCGTCTCGATGCCGGCGCGACCTTGTTCAGCAAGGGCGATCCGGGCGAATCGTTGTACATCGTGCGCAGCGGCGAGATCGAGCTGTTCATCCGCGACACCACCGGGCAGAAGATCGTGCTGACGGTCGCGTCGAGCAACGAAATCTTCGGCGAGCTGGCCTTGCTGGACAACGGGCCACGCAGCGCCACCGCGATCGCGCTGGTCGACAGCGAATTGCTGGAGATGGACCGCGATGACCTGATCCTGTTGTTCCAGAAGACCCCGATGGCGGCCCTGCGCCTGCTTGCGGCGATGGGGCACATGACGCGCAAGGCCGACGACCTGCTGCGCACGCGGGTCTCGCGCAACGTCAACGAAGAGGTCCAGGAGCGGCTCAGCACGTTCCAGCGCATCGCCGACTGGATCTCGTGGTTCAGCGGCAGCATGCCCTTCCTGCTGATCAACGGCGCCTGGTTCGTCATCTGGATCGCGCTGAACACGCTGCCGCTGGGCGTACCGGCGTTCGATCCGTATCCATTCGGGCTGCTGACGATGATCGTCTCGCTCGAAGCGATCTTCCTGTCCTGCTTCGTGCTGATCAGCCAGAACCGTCAGGCCGAGAAGGACCGCGTCCGTTCCGACATCGAGTACGAGATCAACATCAAGGCCGAGCTTGAGGTCGCGCACTTGCACGAGAAGACCGACCAGATCTATGCCGAGATGATGGAGCGATTCCGGCGCCTGGACAAGCAGCTCGGCATGCTGCGCGGGCCGTAAGCAGGCAGCGCGCCGATCGGCACGCTGCCTGCATCCCGAGATCTCAGGCGGGACGTCGCGAGGCTGCGCGCAGCCCCGGAATCATCATCAGGCCGATCAGCAGCAACAAGGCCCAGCGTGCATCCATCGGCACAGGTGCCGTCGGGGCCAGCGGCGTGCCGTTGCTGACCGTCACCGGATCGTCGTCGGTGTTGTTGTCCGGGTTGGTATCGCCACCGCCGCTGACGCCGGCGAAGTTGATGATGCTGTCCGGTGCATTCGCCGCGACGCTGACCAGAATCGTGATCGCCGGATAGCTGGCACCCGCGGCCAGCGCATCCGAGCGCGTGCAGGTGAGCGTGCCCAGGGTGCAGGCCCAGCCGCTGCCACTGATGACGGTGGCCGTCAGCCCGACCGGCAAACTATCGACGACCGTGACCAATCCGCCGCTGGCCACCGGACCGACGTTGCTGACCGTCAAGGTGTAGGAACCACCCGCCTGATCACGCACGAAACTGCCGCCGTGCGACTTCACCAGGGCCAGATCCGGCAGCAGCACCAGCGGCGTCACCTCGGTGTCGCTGCAGGTCGAACCCAGCGTGGTCGGGTTGCAGACATTGCCGCCGGACGTGGTCGCGGTGTTGCTCACCGAGCCATTGCCGATATCGATCGTCGTCAGCACATGGGTACCGCTGCAGACCAGGGACGCACCGGCGTTGAGCGTCGTCGGCAAGCTCGTCGGCACACTGGCGATGGTGCAGGACAACGCAGCGATCATCGGATCGGCGACATTGACCGACGTGGCCGCGGCATTGCCCGAGTTCACCACGGTGATCGTGTAGGCAATCGTGTCGCCCGGATTGCTCTGGTCGTTCGGCGCGACCACGGCATTGTTCAGCACCGCGGTCTTGGTCGTGGTCAGCACTGGCACCTGGCCGAGCGGCGTCACGCGGGTGTCGCTGCAGGTCGATCCCGGCGTGGTCGGATTGCACACGTTGCCACCCATCACCGTCGCCGTGTTGCTGACCGAACCGGTGCCCACATCGGTGGGTGTCAGTGCATAGGTCCCCGTGCAGGTCATCGTCGCACCGGCCGCCAGGGTCGAGCCGCTCGCGGGCGTGCAGGACAGAGGCAGCAGCGGATCATTGACCGTCACATTCGTCGCCGCGCCGTTGCCCGAGTTCACCACCGTCACCGTGTAGGCGATGGTGTCGCCCGGGTTGCTCTGATCGTTCGGCGGCACCACGGTGTTGTTCAGCACGGCCGTCTTGGTCGTGGTCAACAACGGGAAGACCGCGAGCGGTGTCACTTCGATATCCGAACAGGTCGAACCCGTCGTGGTCGGGTTGCAGACATTGGTCGCGGTCGTGGTCGCGGTATTGCTGACCGAACCGGTCGTGATCTCGCCCGCCACCAGCGTGTAGGTGCCGGTGCAAGTCATCGTCGCGCCGGCCGCCAGGGTCGAACCACTGACGGGGGCGCACACCAATCCCGGCAAACGCGGATCGGTCACGACGACATTCGTGGCCGGACCATTGCCCGAGTTCACGACCGTAATCGTGTAGGCAATCGTGTCGCCCGGATTGCTCTGGTCGTTCGGCGCGACCACGGCATTGTTCAGCACGCCGGTCTTGGTCGTGGTCAGCAGCGGGAACACATTCAGCGGCGTCACTTCGGTGTCGGAACAGGTCGAACCGGCGGTCGTCGGGTTGCAGACATTGCCGCCGCCCACCGTCGCCGTGTTGCTGACCGAACCGGTCGTGACATCGCCCGCCACCAGCGTGTAAGTGCCGGTGCAGGTCATCGTTGCGCCAGCTGCCAAGGTCGAACCACTGACTGGGGCGCAGACGAGACCGGGCAGGCGCGGATCGGTCACGACGACATTCGTGGCCGGACCATTGCCCGAGTTCACGACCGTGATCGTGTAGGAAATGGTGTCGCCCGGATTGCTCTGGTCATTCGGTGCGACCACGGCATTGTTCAGCACGCCGGTCTTGGTCGTCGTCAGGATCGGCACCAGGGTCAGCGGTGTCACTTCGGTATCCGAACAGGTCGAACCCGTCGTGGTCGGATTGCAGACATTGGTCGCGGTCGTGGTCGCGGTATTGCTCACCGAACCGGTCGTGACATCACCCGCGACCAGCGTGTAGGTGCCGGTGCAAGTCATCGTCGCGCCGGCCGCCAGGGTCGAACCACTGACGGGGGCGCAAACCAATCCCGGCAAACGCGGATCGGTCACGACGACATTCGTGGCCGGACCATTGCCCGAGTTCACGACCGTAATCGTGTAGGCAATCGCTGTCGCCCGGATTGCTCTGGTCGTTGGGTGCGACCACGGCATTGTTCAGCACACCGGTCTTGGTCGTGGTCAGCAGCGGGAACACGGTCAGCGGCGTCACTTCGGTATCGGAACAGGTTGATCCCGCGGTCGTCGGGTTGCAGACATTGCCGCCGCCCACCGTCGCCGTGTTGCTGACCGAACCGGTCGTGACATCGCCCGCCACCAATGTGTAGGTGCCGGTGCAGGTCATCGTCGCGCCTGCGGCGAGCGTCGAGCCACTGACCGGCGCACAGACCAGGGCCGGCAGGCGCGGATCAGTCACGACGACGTTCGTCGCCGGACCATTGCCCGAGTTCACGACCGTGATCGTGTACGCGATGCTGTCGCCCGGATTGCTCTGGTCGTTGGGTGCGACCACGGCATTGTTCAGCACGCCGGTCTTCGTCGCGGTCAGGATCGGCACCAGGGCCAGCGGCGTCACTTCGGTATCCGAGCAGGTCGAACCCGTCGTGGTCGGGTTGCAGACATTGGTCGCGGTCGTGGTCGCGGTATTGCTCACCGAACCGGTCGTGATGTCGCCCGCCACCAGCGTGTACGTGCCGGTGCAAGTCATCGTCGCGCCGGCCGCCAGGGTCGAACCGCTGACCGGTGCGCAGACGAGACCGGGCAGGCGCGGGTCGGTCACGACGACATTCGTCGCGGCCGCATTGCCGATGTTGCTGACCAGGATCGTGTAGGCAATGGTGTCGCCCGGATTGCTCTGGTCGTTCGGCGCCACCACGGCATTGTTCAGCACACCGGTCTTGGTCGTGGTCAGCACCGGAACGACACCGAGCGGGGTGACTTGCGTATCGCTGCAGATCGAACCGGCGGTGGTCGGATTGCAGACATTGCCGGCCGTCGTGGTCGCGGTATTGCTGACCGAGGCATTGCCGATGTCGAGCGCCGTCAGCGTGTAGGTGCCGGTGCAGACCATCGACGCGCCGGCATTCAAGGTCGAACCCAGCGCGGGGGCGCAGGTCAGCGCGCCGATCAGCGGATCGACCACGTTCACGTTGGTCGCCGGACCGGTACCGTTATTGGTGACGGTGATCGTGTAGTTGATCTGGTCGCCCGCCTCGGTCGATGTGTTGGGCAACACCACGGCGTTGTTCAGCACGCCGACCTTGCTGGTCACCAGGACCGGTGCGACCACCGGCACCAGCACCGTGTCGGTACAGGGTGCCGCAGCCGGACAGGTCGGGTCACCGCCACCGCTGACCGTGGCGGTGTTGTTGCCGGTCGTCGCGCTGGCCGCGACGTTGACGTTGATCGTCACCGTGGTCGCCGAACCGCCCGCGGGCGCCTGCGTCAACGCCGCGCCGCTGTAGGTGCAGGTCACGTTCGGCGTACCGACCGTGATGCAATTCCAGCCCGCGCCGCTGAAGCTCGCCAGTGTGATGCCGGCCGGCAAGGTGTCGCTGACCACGATGTTGCCGCTGGTGTTCGCGCTGCCGTTGTTGGTCACCGTGAAGGTGTAGCTGGCCGGCAAGCCCACCACGAACGGGCTGGGACTCGCGTTCTTGTCGAGCGTCAGACGTGGACCGATCAGATTGACGGTCGCGGTATCGGTCGGCGAATCGATCGTGCCATTCGTGGCCGAGGCGACATTGACGACGCTGCCCGAGATCACGTCAGCCGGCGTGATCGTGTAGGTCGCCGAACAGGTGAGCGCTTCGCCCGGATCGAAGAAGTTGTCGAAATCACCGATGGTGGTTAGAGCCGGACAGGTCTCGTTGGTGGTCTGGTCGTCGAGCACGGTGATCGGACCGGCGAGCGTGGCATTGCCGGTATTGGTGACCACGAAGGTGTAGGTGATCACGTTGCCGGCCGTCGAATACGTGGCCGGGGCCGCCGACTTGTCGATGCTCATGGCGGCATTGGCATAGGTCGCGCTGTCGGTGTCATTGACCGGCGTGCCGCCGGTGCCGCTGGCCGTTGCCGTATTGGTGATCACGCCTGACGCGGCTGCAAACGGCCCGGCGACGCAGGTGAAGATGTGGTCGTTGTCGAACACGTCGGCGACCGGCAACGACGCAGGCAAGGCGGGTGCGCAACTGACCGCGCCACCGAGCAGCGGATCATTCAAGCCAAGGCTGGTCAGTGCCACGTCGCCGGTGTTCTCGATCGTGAAGCGATACCAGACACTGGCCGGCAATTCGACCGTGAGGTAGGAGGCCCAAGGTCCAACGGCGCTCGCACCGACTTCCTTGAGCAGGGCGATGCCGGGCGTCGGCGGATTCACCGTCAGGATGTCATTGCCGGTATTGCCGTTGACCGGCACGCCGTTGACGATGTGCGACACCGGACCGGTCGTGTTGTTGTAGCTGCCTGCGACAGGTGCAGTGACATTCACTTTCACCGTGCAGGTTGCACCCGCAGCGATGCTGCCGCCGCTGAACGCTACCGATCCGGCGCCAGCGGTCGGCGCAAAAGTCGGTGCGCCGCAGCCAGTCGTGCTCGCATTCGGCACGGCCGCCACCACCATCGCACCCGGCGCCACCGGGAAGGTGTCGCTGAAGGCGACGCCGGCCATCGCGTTGTTCACGTTGGGATTGGCGATGGTGAAGGTCAGGGTCGTGGTGCCCCCGGGAAGAATCGGATTCGGTGCGAACAGCTTGTCGATCACTGGCGGCACGATCACCGTCAGCGTCGCGACCGCGGAACCGCCAGGACCACTGTTCTCGCCGGTCTGCGTGGTCGAGATGAAGCCACTGATGTTGGTGCTCGGACCCGGCACCGAACTGGTGACATTGACCGCAACGGTGCAGGTGCCGGTTGCGGGAATGGTGCCGCCGCTGAAGGCGAGACTGGTCGCGCCCACGATCGGGGCGGTGGCGCTGAAGCCGCAGGTATTGCTCACGAAGCCGGCGGTCGACACGGTCATGCCGGTCGGCAACGCGTCGGCAAACGTGGCGCCGGTGAGCGCCACGGAATTCGTGTTCGTCAATGTGAAGGTCAAGGTCGAGGTTGCACCGGCCGCGATCGGATTCGGCGAGAACGCCTTGGCGATCGTGGGTTGGGCAGGCACGCCGCAACCGCTGATCACGACATTGTCGACCAGCAAGGGCGCATTCGGGGAACCATTGCTGCGACCGCGACCGATGATCCGGAATACCGTGTTGCTCGACCCCGCCGAACCTGCGGCGCTCGCCGGAATGGTGTTCCAGGTGTTGCGCTGGATGGTCGTGCTCGAGAACACGGTCTAGAATGCACCGCCATCGACACTCGCGAACACGTAGAGTTCGTTGTCGCTCGGATTGGCCCAGCCACTGATCGGGTTGGCCTGGAACGCGATCGACACCGGCTGCGATGCGTAATTCGCGGTCGCCACCGAAAACTCGAAATACGACGTCGTCGCCGCCGTGGGCACCGGATCGGCACTACGGTTCCAGCCGGTACCAGCCCAGGAGTTCGCAGGTTGGCCGTTCACGGTATCGATCGAATTCGGCGTGTTGCCGCCGCGCTCGGTGAAGGCCGCCGTCGCAGTGGCGACGTTGCCTGCCTTGAACGTGGTCGGCGGCGGCAGCGTCGTCGTGCCGAATGCCCAGCTCGCCATCGTCAGATTCGGCGTGCACACCGGCGGCGGCGGCGCATTGTTGACGGTCAGGGTCGCCGTCGCATCATCGCCGGTATCGGTGGCGTCGATGAACAGGTGATTGGTCGTGTTCACGAAGCTGCCGGTACCGGCGGTCGTGACATTCACGGTGATCGTGCAACTGCCGCTCGCGGCCACCGTGCCGTTGGAGAACGACAGCGACGTGGCGCCGGCGATCGGCGCAAAGGTCGGCGTGCCGCAACCGCTGGTCGTCGCATTCGGCGGATTCGCGACCGTCATGCCTGCCGGCAGCGGGTCGGTAAAGTTGTAGCCGCTGAGCGTGCCGGTATTCGGATTGCTCAAGGTCAGCTTCAGCGTCGACACGCCACCGACCGGAATGGTCGACGGCGTGAAACTCTTGGCGATCGTGGCCGTGGTCGGGTCGATGATGTTGCCGATGCGCGCGCCCAACCCGAAGTCGGCGTTGTAATGGTAAGAACTGCCGGAAAAGTCGTAGAGCAGCGTGTTCAGCGTCTGCGCCGTGCCGCCACCACCGATGATCTTGATGGTGTACAGCGACACCACGTTGCTGCCACCGATCTTGCCGACATCGCGGCAGGCGCGATACAGCGGGCTGTTCAAGTCGTTTTCCCAGAAGCAGGCGTCACCGTAGAGCTTGTCGTTCGGACTGTCGACATGGGTCGTCGTGTCCGCCGAATACGTGGTCGTGACGTCCAGGATCTGGAAGATCGTATTGGTGAAATTGATGAAGGCCTCGAACTGTTCGTAGCCCTGCGTGGCGGTACCGCCGGACAGCTCGATCGTGTAGGTGTTGCCGACCACGAGGCTCATGCCGCCGCCGGGCGGCACCACGGTCAGCGTCGACGGGTTCGGCCCGTAGCGGACGTTGGTGATCGCATTGCGGCTCTGCGAAACCAGGCGCTCGACATACAATTCGCGCGGCACCGGGCTGGAGAAACTCCCGCTGCCGTCGGTCGCGACGATGTGATAACGACGGGTCGTGTCATAGGCCGCCGGTACCGGCGTGATTTCGACCTCGTAGTAGGCGTCGACGCACGCATTCGCGGCAATCGACGGGAAATTCAGCGCCGAATTCGTGCCGGGGCGGATGTTGACGTTGGCGTTCGCACTGTCCCAGACCAGGGACACCGCGACATTCGTCGTGGCCACCGTGCTGCAGACGCGGGCACCGACCGGGAAATGCTTCGGCCCAGTGGCCGGGCTATTGCTGTCGAGGCCGACGATGTTCCAGGTCAACGGCGTGACCGACATCGCTGCCTGGGATGCAAGCGGCACCAGCAGCAGACCAAGGGCCAGGAACGACTGCACACGCGTCCGTGCCGCCTTGTCGAGCGACATCCACATCGTCTTCATTCACAACCACCGTCGACCGAATTCCGGAAAAGCGACGCCGACAGGAAGCCACTCCTGTGCCGGCAAACGTGATTCAGGGCGCAGTCTATCCGTGATCGTGATCACAGTTGCGCAGGGAGTCGCCCAAAGGAGCGAGAGTTCTTGCCGCGCCCGGAAAACAATGGTGACGGCGCCACTCCTATCGCATCAGACCCTGCTCGCGCGCACGACGGATCTCGTCGCGGACCTTAGCGGCTTCCTCGAACTCCAGATTCTGCGCGTGCTTGTACATCTGCGCCTCGAGCTTGCGGATGGTGGCGGCGAGCTTCTGAGGATCGAGCACGGCGTAGTCGATCTTTTCCTCCGCGACCCGGAACATCTGCCGCGGCCCGCGCTTGCCGGCGGGCACCGACTCGTCGTTCGCGGCCTCTCGCGCACCCTCCATGTAATCGGCCACCGCCTTGCTCACCGAGCGCGGGATGATGCCATGCGCGGTGTTGTGCGCGACCTGCTTGGTGCGACGGCGCTCGGTCTCGCCCATTGCGATCTGCATCGAGCGGGTGATCTTGTCGGCATACAGGATCGCGCGTCCGCGCAGGTTGCGAGCGGCGCGGCCGATGGTCTGGATCAGCGAACCGGCACTGCGCAGGAAGCCTTCCTTGTCGGCGTCGAGGATCGCGACCAGCGACACCTCCGGCATGTCCAGGCCTTCGCGCAGCAGGTTGATGCCGACCAGCACGTCGAACTTGCCGAGGCGCAGGTCGCGGATGATCTCGACGCGCTCGACGGTCTCGATGTCCGAATGCAGGTAGCGCACCTTGATGCCCTGCTCGCCGTAGTACTCGGTCAAATTCTCGGCCATGCGCTTGGTCAGGGTCGTGACCAGCACACGGTCGCCGATCGCGATGCGCTTGTGGATCTCGCTGAGCAGGTCGTCGACCTGAGTGCGCACCGAGCGCACTTCGACCTCGGGATCGACCAGACCGGTCGGGCGCACCACTTGCTCGACCACCGCATCGCCGCTGCGTTCCAGTTCGTAAGGCCCCGGCGTCGCCGAGACATAGATCGCACGCGGCGAACGGCGTTCGAACTCCTCGAACTTCAGCGGCCGGTTGTCGAGCGCGGAAGGCAAGCGGAATCCGAACTCGACCAGGGTCTCCTTGCGCGAGCGGTCGCCGCGATACATGCCGCCGACCTGCGGAACCGTCACATGCGATTCGTCGATCACCAGCAGCGCATCGGCCGGCAGGTAGTCGAACAGGGTCGGTGGCGGCTCGCCGGGCGCGTAGCCGGTGAGGTGTCGCGAGTAGTTCTCGATGCCGTTGCAGTAGCCGACCTCGGCCATCATCTCCAGGTCGAACTGGGTGCGCTGCTTCAGGCGTTGCGCTTCGACCAGCTTGTTCGCGGCATACAGCTGTTCCAGCCGCTCAGACAATTCGGCCTTGATCGTGTCGATCGCTTCCAGTGCCGTGCGCCGCGTGGTGACGTAGTGCGAGCCGGGAAAGATCGTACAGCGCGGCAGCTTGCGGCGGATGTGCCCGGTCAGCGGATCGAACACCGACAGCTGCTCGATCTCGCCGTCGAACAGTTCGATGCGGATCGCGTCCTGTTCGGACTCGGCCGGGAACACGTCGATGGTCTCGCCGCGCACGCGATAGGAACCGCGCTTCAGCTCGAACTCGCCGCGCTCGTACTGGATCTCGGTGAGGCGACGGATCAATTCGCGCTGCTCGACGCGATCGCCGCGCACGAGATGGATGACCATGCGGAAATACTCGCCCGGGTCGCCCAGGCCGTAGATCGCCGACACGGTCGCGACGATCAGCGCGTCCTTGCGTTCGAGCAGGGCCTTGGTCGCCGACAGGCGCATCTGCTCGATGTGTTCGTTGATCGAGGCATCCTTCTCGATGTAGGTGTCGCTCGAGGGCACGTAGGCCTCGGGCTGGTAGTAGTCGTAGTACGAGACGAAGTATTCGACCGCGTTGTTCGGGAAGAACGACTTGAACTCGCCGTACAACTGCGCTGCCAGGGTCTTGTTCGGTGCCATCACGATGGTCGGCTTCTGGACCGCCTGGACCACGTTCGCGATCGTGTAGGTCTTGCCCGATCCGGTCACGCCGAGCAGGGTCTGGTGCGCCAGCCCGGCCTGGAAGCCTTCGATCAGCTTGCGGATCGCCTCGGGCTGATCGCCCGCCGGCTGGTACTCGGAAACGAGCTGAAACGGGATGGCGTCATCGGTCATTCGGGCATTGTCGCAGAGCCTTTGATCCGGCACATCGAACGGAAGGCGCGCATCGCCCCCGGCCGCATTCAGCGATGCGGACACCCCGGCCAGCAACAGGGGCGACGCAGGCCCGAGCGCATCTTGTCGATGCCGACGTCGATGCGTTTGCGCCGGGTTTCTTCCTTCTTGGGCGAGGTGACCCAGCAAATCCACTCGTTGCGCGCCAGCGGCGTGATGTCGATCCAGACACTGGTCGCGACGGCATCCGCCGCGATCGCCTTGCGGAGATCCGGCGGCAACGGATGCACGGTGCCGTGCTCGAGCTTGGTCGTGGCCATCAACCGCGAACGGCCGCTTCGATCGCCGCGACGTCGATCTTGCGCATCGTCATCATCACCTCGAACGCGCGCTGAGCCACCGCCGGATCGGGACTGGTCACCGCCTGGACGAGCACGATCGGCGTGATCTGCCAATTCAGGCCCCAACGGTCCTTGCACCAGCCGCAGGCACTTTCGCGGCCGCCGTTCCCGACGATCGCGTTCCAGTAGTGGTCGGTCTCGGCCTGATCCTTGGTCGCGACCTGGAACGAAAACGCCTCGCTGTGCTTGAACGCGGGCCCGCCGTTCAGCCCGACGCAGGGAATGCCGAGCACGCTGAACTCGACGGTCAGGACATCGCCTTTCTTTCCTGACGGAAAGTCGGCCGGCGCCCGATGCACGGCGCCGACGAACGAGTCCGGAAAGGTGGCGGCATAGAACCGTGCCGCAGCTTCGGCGTCGCGGTCGTACCAGAGGCAGATCGTGTTCTTCGCAGGTGTGCTCATGTCACGCGCCCTCGCCCGCCATCGCGACCGGATCCATCCACATGGGCGCCCAGATGTGACCGTCTGGGTCCATCAGGTCGCGGCCGTACATGAAGCCATGGTCCTGGACCGGATTGATGTCGGCGACGCCGCCATGCGCGGCTGCGGCCGCGTTCATCGCATCGACCTCCGCGCGACTGTCGCAAGACAGGCCCAGCGCCACCTCGCTCGAGGTCGGCGGCGGAATCGGTCGCGTGGTGAAGGTCTGCCATTTGGCCTGGGTCAGCAGCATCACGCTGATCGTCTCGCTCCAGACGAAGTGCGCCGCGGTGTCGTCGGACCATTGCGGGCTGTGCACGAAGCCGAGGGCTGTGTAGAAGCGCACCGATGCTTCGAGATCGGTGACGGGCAGGCTGATGATGATGGTCTTGGGCATGGCGACAGCTCCTCTGGGTTGGGGTCGACGATCGGCTGCATCGTCTGGATCTAGTCGAACGGACAGCGGGTATTTCGACACCAACGAACACGATCGTTTCGGCCGCCTTGGACCGGGGCTGCGTCTACGGCGTTTCGAACCCGTTGCGAAAAACTTCCCAGTCACAAACCACCGGTGCCAGCGCGAGTTGCGCCGACTCGAAATAGTCGAGCCGCGCCGGCACCGTGGCCTCGATGGTGTTCACCATGGCGACCGGCACACGCGACGATCGGCAGCGCGCCGCGAGGTAAACGAGAAAGGTTTCGGCCACGTCTTCCCGGGTGGGATTGTCGCGGGCGTAGGTCGAGATGAACTCGGCGTCCGACTGCTGCGCAGCCAGCCATCCGGACGATGCCGCGTGCGGGCCGTCGAGCGACGAATGCGACGCTTCATGTACGAAGGCTTCTTCGAGAATGCCGTCGGCGATGTAGCTCTGCGCGATCGATCCGGTATGGATGAGCAGGTTTTGGTTGCCGCCGCCGAAGGCCTCGTCGCCACGATGTACCCAACCAGTCAGGACATTGGCGCGCAGCGCGCGCGGCAGACGCCCGATCACCGGCGCATACAACGCCACTTCCACCTGGGCCGATGCAACGCTCCCGTACTCGGGATTGACCTGGAATTCGATCTGAAGTCCATCGCTGTAGAAGGCATTGAACAGATAAGCGTTGTAGGTCACGAAGGCGTTGACTCGACGGTCAAACATCACCCGGTTGCCCCGGCCGGTATAGGTGAGCCCGCTATAGGTCGTCGGGTCGCTGGACGTGATGATGTCAGGATCGAGAAAGATGGTGCCCGAATACGGGGGATCGGCCCGCGCGGCCGTCGACAGGAACAGACCCAGCCCCCACAGGAACATGCGCATCATCCCTCTCCTGCCCGATGCCGGGCCTGCCGCGCCGGCGTCGCGCTGGCCGCCTTGCGCGGCCGCGGTGACGGCAGCACCGAATCCGGCGCTTCGAAGGCCAGTCGCGTGCGGCCACCGGCGTCGCGATAGTCGGCGAGCACGGCCACCTCGACGTCGCCCCGATCCAGCGCTTGCACGTCGACCAGATGCTCGTGCAGCAAATGCACCAGGCGCTCGTGGGCCAGCGCATGGGTCTGCTTCGTCTTGGCGTACAGCCAGTCGGACAAGGCCAAGAAGCGTGCGAACGGCGCATCGCCGAGCAGCAACCGCGTCGTGCGCGGATAGCGCCCGGAGTTCGCGACGATGTCCCAATAGCGCGAGAAGCGCGACAGGCGCTGCATGGTCGCGAAGTTGATCACGTCGGTCGCGAGGATGTTGTACGGCGGCTCCGGATTGAAGCGCAGTCCGTGTTCGATGGTGTGGCGCGCGATCGGCGCACCGCGCAGCCGCTTCAGGATCCCGAACTGGATTTCGTGCGGCCCCATGCGCACCAGTCGGTCGAAGCCGGCGGCGAAGCTGTCCACGTCCTCGCCCGGCAAACCGGCGATCAGGTCCACATGCAGGTGCGCCTGCGAGTGTTCGTGCAGCCAGCGGATATTCGCTTCGGCAACCTCGTTCTTCTGGCGCCGCGAGATGCGCGCCTGCGTCGCCGCGTCGAACGTCTGGATGCCGATCTCGAACTGCAGGGTGCCCGCCGGAAACTTCGCGATGCCGGCCTTGAGCTTGTCCGGCAGATGATCGGGAATCAGCTCGAAATGCACGAAGGGCGGATCGGCCGGATTCGCGTCGAGCTTGTCCAGGAAGAACCCGAGAATGGCGAGCGAGGTGTCGACCTTGAGGTTGAAAGTGCGGTCGACGAACTTGAACTGGCGCACGCCGCGTTGCCACAGGGTGTCGATCTGCGCGAGAAAAGCCTCGAGCGGGAACGGCCAGGCGGTCTTGTCCAGCGCCGACAGGCAGAACTCGCACTTGAACGGACAGCCGCGCGAGGCTTCGACGTAGATGTGTCGACGCGAGACATCCTCGTCGCCGTATTCGCCGTAAGGCAGGACCAACTGTTCCAGCGGCGGCTGCTCACCCGGGATGATCTTCGCGACCGGGGTCTCGCCGGCGAGCAGCTGCGCGCACAGGCTCGCGAAGGTGACATCGCCCCAACCCGTGACGACGTAATCGGCATAGCCGCAGATGCGGCTCTCGTTCGTCTCGTAGCTGACCTCGGGACCACCGAGCACGACGATGATCTCGGGCGCGACCGATTTCAGCATCGCGACCAGCCGCGTCGACTCGTCGACATTCCAGATGTAGACGCCCAGTCCGACGATGCGCGGCCGCTCCGCCAGGATCTGTTCGACGATCTCCTCGCTCTTCTGTCCGATCACGAATTCGCGGATGCAGGAGCGCTCGCGCAGGTTACCGAGGTTGGCGCGCAGGTAGCGCAATCCCAGCGAGGCATGGGCATAACGCGCATTGAGGGTGGCGAGAACGATGTCGGTCATCGGCACATTATGACGGAGCCGACACTTCCCGTACCGGGGTGGCCGCGGCATGCTCGCGCCTCCCACTCGATCACCGCGGAGTCCACGATGCGCCCTGCCCTGCCCCTCCTGTTGCTGACGATGCTGCTCGGTGCCTGCGCCACTTCGCGCGAACCGGCGCCGTCTGCCGCCAACGCCGTGCCCGCCGCACCCGAGTCCGCCTTCGACAAAGCACGCAGCTTCGACCGCATCGTCGTCGCCGGACAACCGACGCTGGCCGACCTGAAGTCGCTGAAGGAGCGCGGCATCGTCCAGGTCTTCAACGTGCGCGGCACCGAAGAAATGACCGTCGAGAACATCGGCTTCGACGAACGTGCCGAACTGGCCGCGCTCGGCATCGCCTACAGCACCCACCCGATCGACAAGGCCGAGGCCTACACGCCGGAATTGCTCGCGGCCTTCGCGAAACAAGTGGATGCCAGCAACGGCAAGATCCTGCTGCATTGCACGGTCGGCTGGCGCGCCAGCAACGTCTATGCCGCCTACGCGATGAAATACCTCGGCAAGACCCCGGATGAAGCCGCACATCTGCTCGAAGCCGTCGGCGGCTGGCCGCACACCCTCGAACGCCTCACCGGCGAACGTCTGACCCTCGTGCGCAGCGAAGACCTGACCAAGCTCGGCTTCGAGAACTGACGGTCAGTCGACTTCAAAACACCCGGCAGAACACGGCTTTGAGGTAGCGCGAGTCCTGGACGTGGGCCATCCACGGGTGGTCCGGACCGGCGCCGCGGACTTCGAGGATCTGTACGGTGCGGTTCGCGTAGAAGGCAGCGCGGCGGATCATGTCGAGGAACTGTTCTTCGCTGACCAGGCCGGTGCAGGAACAGGTGACGAAGATGCCGCCCGGCTTCACGACGCCGAGCGCGAGCTTGTTCATGTCGAGGTATTTCTTCAGCGCCGGGATCACCTGCTCGCGGTCACGCGTCATCTTCGCGGGGTCGAGGATGACGGTGTCGAATTCTTCGCCGTTGTTCGCGGCGTCGCGCAGCCACGGGAAGATGTCGGCGTGGATGAAGCGCACCTTGGCCTTGTTCAGCTGCGCGTTGTGCTTGGCGACTTCGATGATCTGCTCGTCGAGATCGACCGCGACCACTTCCTCGGCGCCTCCGAGGGCCTTCGCATAGACCGCGAAACCACCCGAGTTGCAGCACAGGTCGAGCACGCGCGCGCCCTGGGTGAAATCGGCGAGACGCCGGCGATTGTCGCGCTGGTCGCAGAAGAAGCCGGTCTTGTGGCGTCCACCGGCCGCGACCCGGAACTTGAGACCGTGTTCGGTGATGGTGACCGGCGGCGGCGGGCTCGGCACGTTGCAGTCGAAACTTTCCTGCTTGGCGACATGTTCCTCGGCGAACCAGTACATGGTCGAGTTCGGAAACTGTTCGTCGAGGATGCGCCGCACCAGATCGCGCTGCTTCCACATGCCGGCCGAAAAGTATTCGATCACCAGCAGTGATCCGAAGCGGTCGACGACCAGCCCGGAGAGCCCATCGCCTTCCGAATGCACGACGCGATAGGAATCGGTCACGGCATCGAGCTTCAGGACATTGCGACGCAAATCGATGGCCTCGGCGATGCGGCGACGGAAAAAGTCGTCATCGATCGCTTCGTCCGGATCCTCGCTGAGCACGCGCAGGGTGATGCGCGAATGGCCGTTGTAGAAGCCCCGGCCGCAGAACGTGCCTTCGCGATCGTAGATTTCGACGATGCTGCCGGGACGCGGCTTCGGTTCCGGTTTCTCGACCATCTTCTGGAAGATCCACGGATGATTCGACTTGCGTTCGATCTTCAGTCGCACCACCGGCAGTGCGTCCTGGGCCTGGATATTCTTCATTGCTGGTTCCCGCAGAATTGAGCGCGAATCTGGTTCGCTTCATCCATCCAGGCTTGCAAGCGCTGGATGCGTGTTTCGGACGACGGATGGGTGGACATGAACTCCGGCGGCGCCTTGCCGGCCGAATGCTCCCCCATGCGCTGCCACAGGCCGATCGACTCGGCCGGGTTGAAGCAGGCCGCAGCCGCAAGCATCAACCCGACATGATCGGCCTCGGATTCGTGACTGCGCGAAAACGGCAAGGTCACGCCAAATTGCGTGCCGACGCCGATCGCGGCCATCAGCAACTGACGCTGGCGCGGGTCCATGTCGCTGGTCGACATGCCGGCCGCGACCGAACCCAGCTGCACCAGTTTTTGCTGCGCCATGCGCTCCGCACCATGGCGCAGGATGGCATGCGCGATCTCGTGGCCCATCACGTTGGCGAGGGCGTCATCGTTCCGGGTGATCGGCAGAATGCCGGTATAGACCGCCATCTTGCCGCCAGGCAGGCAGAACGCGTTGGCCTCCTCCGACTCGATCACTGCGACGTCCCACTCGAACTTGTCCCACGGCGTGGTCGCCTGAACACCGCGCGTCGTCGCCAGATACTGTTCCAGCTTCGGACCGGCCTCGATCAGACGACGGGCAATCTCGCGCACCGAATTGACGGTCTCTCCGGTCGTGACCACCTGCGACTGGCCGAGAATCTGCTCGAAGCCCTGCAGGCCGAGCGCGACTTCCTGATCCATCGTCGTATCGACCATCTGCGTGCGGCCGGTAAACGAGGCCTCCTGGCGATGGCTGAGCCAGTAGTAGCCGAGATAACCGGCAAACAGCAGCAGCACCCACCAGCGCATGCCGCCGCGGCGACGCTGGCCGTTCATTCCGAATCGTGCATCCATGGCTGTTCCAGTCGCGCCCGGGCGAAACGAAGGAGTGTAGTGGCTACAGGTCGCGGGCGACGCGGAAGCCGACGCGCGCGCTGCCGGTATCCGCGGCGACACCGAGCCGATACGCCGAACGCGCCTGATCCGGCTCGCTCCCCCACGAACCGCCGCGCACCACGCGTTTCACGCAACCGCGATTGACCCAGGCCGAGCCGTCTTCCGGTGCGCGCAGGAAATTCTGGTGCCAGCAGTCCTCGACCCATTCCGAGACATTGCTTCCCAGGTCGAACAGACCGAAGCCGTTGGCCTCGAAGCGCGCGACCGGCGCAGGCCCCCAGAAGCCGTCGCGATAGTGATCGAAGGACTTGGCCCAGGTGCGCTTGCTGCGGGATCGATCGCCGTCGCCGGTCAGATTGCCGACCAGGCGCGTCGGATGGCCATCGCCCCACCAATAGATGCTGGTGGTGCCGGCACGCAGTGCAAACTCGAACTCGGCTTCGCTGGGCAGGCGATAGCGCTGTCCGGTGGCCGTACTCAGCCAGGCCGCATAGGCGGCGGCATCGTTCCAGGACACATGCACGACCGGCTCGGCGGTCTTCGCGCGCCCCCCCTGGAAATCGCTGTCCCAGGACACGTCCTTGCGCTTGACGATGCGCCCGGTGCGTTCGTCGTAGGCATTCGAATCGCCGCGCTGCTCGGCATCGCTGCGATAACCGGACTCGCGCACGAAGCGACGGAATTCGGCGACGGTGATCTCGTTGCGCGCCAATGCGTACGGGCGGGTGATGCGCACCGGATGCTGCGGCCCCTCGGCAGCGCTGCGTCCGGGCTCGCTGTCCGGCGACCCCATGAGGAACTCGCCGACCGGCACCACGACCAGCTGCGGGCCTTCGCCACTGCGATCCTTGAAGGCATCGCTGAAGCGGTCGCCGGGCTGGTAGTTCGCATACAAGGCGGCATTCGCGCGTCGTTGCTCGACGGCGGCAATGCGCTCGGGCGCCGCGCCGAGCGCACGCGACTGTTCGAGCAGGATCGCGGCGTTGGCCAGGTCTCGGGTGGCCAGCGCCGCCTCGGCACGCAGCAGGAAATCCTCGCTCGCACGTGCCTTGAGTTCGCCGATCTTCTGTTCGTAGTCGGCGCGATTGGAGGACTCGGCACCGATCGACACTGCCTTCACGAACAGCGCATCGGCATCGGCGAAGCGTTGCTCCGACGCCGCCCGCAAGGCGTCATCCAGCACCTGGTTCTCGATGTCGCCCAGGCCTTTCGCCGCAGCCCGATTGCGCGGGTCGAGCACCAGTGCCTGGCGGAAAGCCGCGACTGCGCTGGCGTCGCTGGGTTCGAAGATCGCGCCGGCGGCAATGCGCTGCGCCGCCTCGGCCAATTGCGCGCGCACGTCCGCGAGTCGGGTGATGCGCAGGGCGATGACCGACGCACGCCGATCGTCGATGCCGTGCTGATCGAGTGCATCGACCAGATCTTCGGCCAGTTTGGCGTCGCCCTCATCCAGCAGGTGATCCGCCTGCACGAACAGTGCATCGAGCACGGCACTGCGTCCGATTCGCGCTTTCGCATGGCCACGATCGAGATCGAGCACCTTGCCGAACCAGCGCAAGGCATTGTCGTCGTCCGGCGACAGCCAGCGCCGCTCCTCCACCGCCGCGTTGGCTGCGGTCAGCCATTCGTCGACCTGCTTGCGTTGTGCTTCGTCGAGTTGTCCCGGCGGTGGTACGGGTTCTTCCTCGATCACCTCGTCCGGCGGCGCCGACTCGGCCTGGGCTGCCAGTTCCCTGACGCGCTCCGGCACCGCCTCGACCACCGGCACCGCGGGCCGCGACCAGTCGATGCGCTCCAGCCACGGGAACAGCCAGCGCCAGGCCATCGCGAACACGAGCAACGCGACCCCGGCCACGGCGCCGTAGAACTCGCGTTTCTGCATCCGTTCCGACATGCCTCGGGTATCTCCGCGGGCGCTGGTCTGCAATCATCGCGCGCCCTGATGCACTGGATTCTGACATGGCCCGATGGGTTGCCGACCGACCGGCGCTGAATGATGCCCTTGCGGCCTTGCGTGCCTCGTCGCGGCTCGCGCTCGATACCGAGTTCGAACGCATCCGCACCTATTGGCCGAAGCTCGCGCTGGTGCAGGCGATGCTGGCGGACGATGCGGTGCTGATCGATCCGCTCGCGTTCGATGTCCTGCACGACCTTGGCGACGCGATCTCGCAGCCCGGTCAAACCTGGCTGATGCACAGCCCGAGCGAAGATCTGGTGGCGCTCGCGCCACTCTTGCCGCGCCCGCCCGAAGCCTTGTTCGATACGCAGCTCGCAGCGGCACTGGCCGGCCTCGGCACCGGGCTCGGGTATCAGAAGCTGGTCGCGCTCGTGCTCGGTGTCGAACTGGAGAAGACCGAGACGCGCTCGGACTGGATGCAGCGTCCACTCAGTGATCGCCAGTTCGCGTATGCCGCCGATGATGTCGTGCATCTCGATGCACTCGGCGATGCGCTGCTCGAACGGCTCGACGCACTCGGACGCCGCACCTGGATCGCGCAAGAGGGCGAACGCACCCTGCGCACCGCATTCGCGGCGGGCACGCCGGTCAATCTCCATCACGACTACCGCAGCGCCTGGAAGCTCGATCTCGACGCGCAACGACGCCTCGACGCCCTGCTGCGTTGGCGCGAACAGACCGCACGCGACAGCGATCGTCCGAAGCCGTGGGTGATCGACAACCAGGTCGCGCACGACCTCGCCGCGAAGCCGCCGACCCAGGCCGCCGAGTTGCAACGCATGTTGCAGGCGCAGCGCGCATTCCCGCGCGCGAAGTCCGGCGACCTGCTCGAACTGCTGCGCGATCCGCCACGGCACGATGATTTCGTTCCCGCGCCGAAGCCATTCTCGCGCGACGAGGAAGCCGCACTGGAGCGCCTCAAGGCTGGCATCGAGGCTGAAGCCGCGACACTCGCGATCGAGCCCGCGCTGCTCGCCCCGCGCAAGGCTCAGGAAGCTCGCTTGCGCCACGGGGCCTGGCCTGTCGATCTGCCGGAATGGCGACGCCAGCGGCTGGACGCCATTGCCGCGCGCGCCTTCAGTTGAATCACCACGGTCCGGCGGCTAAGATGCGCGCCCGCTCGGCCTGTCCGAGCGGCATGTGGGGGGGTAGCTCAGTTGGTAGAGCGCGTCGTTCGCAATGACGAGGTCGTGGGTTCGATTCCCATCCTCTCCACCAATACTCAGACAAGAACCGGCCCTCAAGGCCGGTTTTTTGTTGCCCGGAATCCCGTGTCACCGCGGGTTTTCGCGCAGTTTTGCCGGTGCCACGCGCGCCAGGAAGACGCCGCGAATTCGGCCCGGTTCGCCTCCCTTTTCCTCTCTCTTCTCCACTTACCCTCACCAACCGTCCGCGGTTGGCACCGGCAGAACCCTTGTCGTGGCGCGAGGTTACGCGGGTGTCGCGGAGAGCGGTCCGAGTCGATGATTGGAGCAGCAATCGGGGTGAGAGAACCGAGGGGCGGCGATCACCGTGCCGCGCACGGCATCCGGTACAAGCCTTCCTTCTGGTTGGTCACGACCAAGGTCTTGTAGGCCCGGAGCCGCTCTTTGTTGCTCTTGAACAGGTCGATGGGCTTCGGGCTGCTGCGGCCAGTGCGCCGCATCACATCTTCAGCTCGTCGATCCTGGCCTGCGAACTCCCACAGCGCGCGAAACACTTCTGACTGAGCCTTCGTGCAGCGAATCGGCGGGCTGGCTTCGCCATCCAAATACACGAGTCGAAAGTCTGCCGAGAACGGCCCGTGGACCGGCGCCGCCGAATCATTCCTCCGCCGCGCCGTGGTGGCCGTCCCACGAGCGCCGAGGAACGAGATTGCGTCGCCGCGCAACCGGAACCGTTCCTCCAGTGCCAGCCACTCCACGCCCGCGTCCGTTGGCACACCGGCAGCAATCTGGTGTGCCGGTGCAATCACATGTACCAAGCCGTTGTCGGTGCGCACCCGATCCAGCAGTCCTGGCTCGCGCCACAGTCGGCGGATGTCGCGCGTCAACACCACCGGCGTATTCCCGGCTTGACCCAGCAGCCAAGCACTCGTGGTCAACGTCGCCGACCCGCCATCTGACTGGACATCCAGCGCGGCTCGGAGCTTTCGGTGTAGCCAGTGGTCGTCAAGCATGAACGCCGCCAAATCGTCGGCATCGACCGGGACGGCACCGCACTCGGCGCAGCAGCATTCCAGTTCGCCGTCTCGACTGCGCCGCACCTCGCCGCCATTCATCCCACAGTAGGGGCACGGCACGATGCTGACGTTGTGCGATGTCGGCTTCACAGCCTTCGCCAGCGCGGGTAGGACGCCGACCTCGCTCGCCGACAGCCGCATCTTCATCACGGGCGTGCCGGTCGAGAACAAACGGCACACCAGCGCCCACTCCGCATACGCCGACAACGGTCAGCCCTCAACCATCGAATGCGGCTGCTCGTCGACCTGCGGGAGGTCGTCCGCATCCAGTGTCTGGCCGCGCGCCAGGATTCCCTTCTCGACGAGGTAGCGCTCGACGTTGGCCTTCATCACCGGATCGCGCATCGGAAGCCGTAGCCGGCCCATGCTGGTCAACTCGGCGGTGATCACTCGGTTCCTGCGCCCTGCCTCACCCGGGTAGTACAGGTTGATCTGCACCGCGGTCACCGTCCAACCGCCCTCCAGTGGCGCCGACATCTCTTCCTGCATCAACTCGGTGACCGACTGATGCTGAGCCATCGCTGTCGCCGTGGCTTCAACCCTCAGCTTGCCGGTCGGACTCAGCACCGTGATCTGCTTGAGTTGCACGGCAACGAACCCGTCCTTGATCGCCTGCGGGAAGTCGACGCCGGCACGGAACTGAGTGAGGTCGAGTTTCTCCGGCTTGATGCGCTTGGCATCCACGGCTTGGCCCAGCAGGTGGGTAGCGAACTCGCTGGCCAGCATCTGGTGGTAGGCGGCGCCACCCTTGATCAGCGTACGCACCACGCCAGTCTTCTCGGAGTACTCCAGCATGCCGTGGATGCTCGGGTTGCCGACGCGGCGCGTCAGCGACGTGCCCTGGAACTCGAGGTGCAGCATCGCCAAGCCCTTGACGTGCGTCGTCAGCAGGAACACACCGGGGCTGCGCTGGAAGATAGTGGTCTCCACGCCGTCGCCGCAGCTCAGCATGCGCTGATAGAACTTCGCGACGGCCTGACCGAAGGCCGCGAGCGCGGGCTTGGTCATGTTTGGATGGCGCTTGATACTCAGCGCATGTTGCTGGGCCTGGCTGCCACGACGTTCGATGAAGTCGGCATCCAGCGCGTGGCGGAACAGATCGGGATGGTGCCGGTAGAACCAGAAGGCGCGATGCAAGTCGCTCTTGCAGCTCGCGAGCCCGATCAGGGCGCTGCCGCCGCTGGCGGCCGCTTGGAAAATTGCCTGCTGCCCCGGCCCGTCGGCCAAAGGCAGGCACGCATTCAGTTCGCCGACCAGGCGATCCTTGGCATCGATATCGGGCCACTGGCGCACGCAGTCGAGCAGCACACGTGAGGTTTCGGGGGTGTCGTCCCAGGCGAAGCCCAGCGGCACAGGCAGCGCATGCTCCGTCAGGAGCTGCTGGAGCGTGGCGTCCACCGGGAGTTCGAGAAGCACATCGACAAACGTTTTCTTCATTGCGGGGAGTTCCTTCAAAGGACTGGCAGTCGGGAGCTGGACAGCACGAGATCAGGCACAACGGGCGTCAGTTTTTGAAAGCAATGCTCCCTTTGTTTGTCGTGTAGCGAGATACAGCGAAAGGCTAGTACCCGGATTTCCGCTTGTCAATCATCGAGAGCGCTTCACCCCGCCCATGTATCTCGTGGCTATACTTCTTGGCTCACGTCTTGAGACGCCTGTCCAGTAGAAGCAGACCGATGGCAACGACACTCGGAACCCGGCTTCGGCGCCTACGCGAAGCCAAGAACATGACCCTGCAGCAGGTAGCCGACGCGGTCGGCTGCACCCGCGGCTACATCTGGGAACTGGAGATGAAAGACGGCCAGCGCCCATCCGCCGAGCGCGTCCACCGGCTAGCCAAGACCTTCGGAGTCACGGTCGAGGACCTGATGGAGGAAACGCCCCGCGAGGCTCACGAAGCCAAGCCCGAGGACGTCGCGTTCTTTCGTGAATATGCGGGCATGACCGACGAAGAGAAGGAGCGCTACCGTCAGGCGCTCAAGCTGATGTTCCCGGGTCGCGGCGAGGGTGACGCGAAGCCGTGAGCGCGCCGGCCCTAAATGGCTTCACCGCGGCCGCCACGGTTCTGAAGTGGTTGCGCGCCTGGCATGGAGACAACATTCCTGAAGCCATCGATCTCGACGTCGTGCGGCAGATGCTGCCGACCACGCCCTACGGCGCCGGCGTTCGAGAAATCAAGGCACCGACGCCGCTCGACGTCAGCGGCTTCGAGGGCTGCTTGGTGCGCAACCCGGACGATCCAGCCGAATGGGGCATCCTCTACAAGCAACACGCAACACCCGAGCGCAGCCGCTTCACCGTCGCGCATGAGTTGGGCCACTTCGTTCTGCACCGTGCGCTGCAAAGCCGCTTCGAGTGCGACAACCGCGGCGTCACGTCCGGGCAGTTCGACGGCCGGAACATCGAGCGCGAAGCCAACGAATTCGCCAGCAATCTGCTCATGCCCCTGGATCTACTGCGGCGCCTCCTCGGCGATCAGCGCAAGGTCACGCTGCACCTGCTGAGCGACATCGCCCGCACCTTCGAGGTCTCATTCGAAGCGCTGTGCTTGCGCTTCATCGAAGCCACCGACCAGCGTGCGATCTTGATCCACTGGGACCAGGGTTTCCTCAAGTACCAGCGCGCCAGCCGCAACGCGCGCATGACCCGCGCTCGCGTCCGCCAGTCGGAGTCTGCGCAGGAGCCGTTCGCCGGCACCCTGGCCGCCGACGAAAGCGTGGTGCAATGCTTCGATGGCGTGGAGTGCTCCGCGGCGATCTGGTGCGCCGAGGAGGGCGCACACATGAAATTGCGGGAGTTCAAGCATTCCTACACCGACCGGGACCGGGTGATCACACTGTTGTTGCTGGAAGGCGCAGAGCCACGCTCGTGGGATCGGTCATGGCAAGACGAGAACAGTTTTGACTGCTCCGACCAGTTCGCATCGAATGGGCACCCGACGACTTCGGAACGTTAGCGGCGCCCGCCCTATGACAACGATGCCTACTGAAGAATCGCTGCAAGCGCTTCAACGTGAAGTTCAGCGGCTGCTGGGGCGATGCTTGCTGCGCCTGCAGCAGTACGAGCGTCTCATCAAGGCTGTCGTGGTACATCACGAAATCTCTGGGCCAGCCCATGCCCTGGCCTCGATTCAAGCTGCTCGTGTCGCCGATGCCGCCACGAAAACTCTGGGAACCCTGGTCGGTCATTTTCTCGGGTCGTATGTCGTAACCAACGAGACCGATCCCTCCTTTGAGGCATCGACCAACCCCCCCGGTGACGTCATCTCACTCAGCATGAGGACGCGCCTGAGTCTATCGGCAGAGGATTTTTCCCGGATAGAGAGTGACCTGAAAGAACTGGTCGCCCTGCGGAACAACCTGGTTCACCACTTTATCGGTCAGCACGACCTCTGGAGCTTGGACGGATGTCGTGGTGCCCACGACGCGTTGATCGAGGCCTACAGCCACATTGATCGGCACTTCGAGCAACTCCGCGGATGGGCCGAGCACATGGATCAGGCGCGACGCCTGACGGCGGAATTCGTGCAATCTGATGCATTCCACGACCTGGTGGTCAATGGCATCGCCCCTGATGGCGCCGTTGATTGGCCCGCCGCGGGCATCGTGCGCGCACTGAGGAGTGCGGCTAGCGCATTGGCCGTCGACGGATGGACTCCGGTGGCAATGGCCGGGCGATGGATTGCAGAAAGACACCCCGAGCAACTGCCTGCCAAGTACGGCTGCAGCAGTTGGCGACAGGTGGTTCACGAGTCCCGACTCTTCGACCTTCGATATCGCGAGGTGGATGGGCAGCGTTCGGCGTGGTTCAGAGCGAAGGTCGAACCCGCTCATACCCGCTAGTTCACGTTACGCGAAGCGCCAGTGTGAACCAGTCCCGCTTCCGTGGACACCTGCCTTTGGGTCGTATTGAATCGACCCTGACAGGAGAAGTCCATGAAGACGAAGAAGCGCAAGGCGTATCCCGACGACTTCCGGCGCGAGGTGGTGCGCTTGGTGATCGAGGAACGGTTGTCGCATTCGGAGGTGGCAAGGCGGCTCGATGTGCCGGCCCAGACCGTAGGCAATTGGGTGCGCGAGAGGGACAAGTTGCAGCCTGATCCAGCGACCGGAATGTCGCCCCAGGCGATGCAGAAGGAACTGGCGCGACTGCGTGCCGAGAACGCGAGCCTGAAGCTCGACCGCGACATTCTAAAAAAAGCGGCGGCGTACTTCGCGAAGGAATCGTCGTGAGGTACGCCTGGATCAAGGACAACGATCCGGAGTTCGCGGTGCAGCGCATGTGTCGATTGCTGCGCGTCTCGCGCTCGGGTTTCTGCAGTGGCGCGACCGCGCACCCGAGTGCGCGAGCGGGGAAATATCGAGCTTTCCGAAGTGGTGAAGACCATCTTCGCCGGCTCGCGCGAAACCTACGGCTCGATCCGCGTCGTTCGATCCTTGCGTGATGCTGGACGCCCGATCGGCCGTCATCGCGTGCGTCGCGTCATGCGTGACGCAGGATTGCGCGCAGCGGCCCGGCGCGCGTTTCGCGTGACCACGAACTCGAACCATTCGCTGCCGGTGGCGAGAATCTGCTGCAGCAGCACTTCGTCGCGACCACCGCGCCGCACAAGGTGTGGTTGTCCGACATCACCTGCATCAAGACCGACGAAGGCTGGCTGTTTCTGGCTGCGTATTTCGGTCCATCGTGACCGCCCATTTCGGTAAGGCGTGACCGGTCGTTTCGGTAAGGCGTGACCGCCTGTTTCGGTCGATCGTGACCGATTTTGGCGCTGTTCCGAAATAGCCGGTCACGGCTTACCGAAACGCTGGGTTTGTTGTGCATGACATCAACGCCTCGGCATCCTGCTCGGTTTGGAGTGGGACGTGCCGACACCGCGAGTGGCTATGGCATCAATACTGGCCGCTGTGCGCTGCGATGACGATCTTGTCCTCGGAAGTGTGACCGGAGCACGATTGGCACTGAAAACGAACACTTTGAACGTGTTGTCGCCGGGCTTCGCCAATCCCAGATCGATGCTGGCGCCGTCCTTCAGGGCGATGCGTCCGGATGACCAACCGGTGTCCAGGCTGTCGACTTGAAACTCCAGGCCCGCAGGAGCGCGCGCACCCAATTTGGCCACGAGCTTCGCCTTCAACTCAGGAGTGCGAGCGATGTAGTTAAACGAAAGGTCGAGCGCGCCGCCAGAATTGATTGCTCCTCGTGCGCTCTTTCGGCCTCGGCTTTGGGACGCCCAGTCAATAGATTCAGCGAACACCGCCGCGCCCTCAGCCACGGCAGTCATTGGATTCACTTCGGTGGAAGGTGCAATCCCGAGCTCAAAGCCACTTTGTCGCGTAGCGGTTTATAATGTGTTGGTCCGCCAGCAAACACGACACGCTCCACATCGTGCGGACTCAGTCCAACTTTCTCGAGCGTTTCTCGAGCCCCCTGAATGGATTCCTCCACTTTCGGGGCGAGTAGCTTGTCGTACCGCTTTCGGTCGATCGTGATGTCGATGTAGATCTCTTCGCCAGATAGGTCGCGCACACCCAACTCGGTTTCGGGCAGACTGACAACCACCTCGTCTTTTTGCGATAGCTCAATCTTGGCCTTCTCCGCTGCCCAGGTCGCCATCCGCAACAAGGACTTGAACTGGGGATTGGTTGTTAGATCTTCAGGCAGGTTGAACTTGTCCAAGAGCCAAGGTTTGACGACGTTGTCGAAGAGAATCCGGTCGAAGTCGCGTCCTCCGCACATGGCAATGCCGCCATGTGCGAGCAAGTTGACGCGGCCCGCGATGCTCTCGGCGATGGCGACATCAAGAGTGCCGCCCCCGAGGTCGTAGACAACGAAGACACCATCGTGCTTTCGCTGCCGCATGACGCTCATGACAGCAGCTACCGGCTCCTGCATCAGCGCGACCCGGCCTATGCCTGCCGCGTCAGCGGCCGCCATCGTCGAGTCCTTTTGCATTTGATTGAACGCAGCAGGAACGGTGATGACCGTGCCTTTGTCTGCATCGCTTCGGATGTCCTCCGGCAGATAGCCGTAAAGCATGCGGAGTACCTCGGCTGAGCACTCCTCGGGGGTCATTGTGAGGTTGAGGGTAGCCTTCCGGGGTGGGTCATTTTTGAACGAGCAGCCCGGGTCAGTTTTAAGTGAGCGTCAACAGCACGTGCCTTTCCACCCTCGGATCGCAGCTCCGCAACAACAAAGTCGGCGTAACCACGGTGACGCGCTGGATCGACCCCAACGAGTAACCGATGGAACACAAAGCTCTTCAGCGAAGTGCGCTGCACTATTTGCTGCAAACGGCACTTGTCGAGATACGCGCGGCGGAACCCTACCTCGCAGCGCGCTCGCTCCTCTCGCTCGGCGATCGGGATTGCGTGAACCCTCGCGGGTCATCGATCTCCGGCGACCCGGTTCAGCGGAATTCGAACTTTTCGTAGTGAAGCTTCGAGTCCGGGATGCCATGTCGGGTCATTTCGGCACGCACCTTCTCCAGCAGGCCGACTGGACCACAGAAGCTGATGGTGATCTTCGACGCACCCACCTCGCCCACCAGCCGCTCAATGCGCGCGCGGAACTCGGGTGCATCTGCACCACCGGCGACCTGCACCCAATCCACGTCACGCTGGCGCGCCAGCGCGCCCAGCTCGTCCCGGTGCGCCGGCCTTGAACACCAGATGTACCGAGGCCAGCACCAGGGCCCACACACCCAGCCACTTGTGCACCTCGTAGACACGATCGAGCCCGCCGAACAGGCTCTCGACCCAACGCCAACGCGCCCCCAGCAGGGCCGCCATGCCCATCATGGCCAAGGCCGCCACGCCGGCGGACAGGCTCATGGCGGCAGTGGACACCCAGTCGACGCTTGGAATGGCCGCCATCACGCTGGCGGCACTGATGGTCGCGATCGCGACCAGGAAGGGCGTGGTGGTGATGCGCATGTGGATCTCCGCCAGTTCGGCCAGCGTTGATGGTACGCCCTGCGCAGCCGGCCACTCTTGATGAAAATCAATCGTCCAGACTGATCCAGATGAGCGCGCTGACGAAGCGCTGGATCCCACGGCACGAGGCGGTATATGAGTTGATACATGCAGGCGAAGCTGGCACCAATTGCGCTACAGGCGCGGCGGTCGACCAGATCGTGTTTTCGACGTAAGTCGACACGCCGCGCAAGATCAACCTTTATTCTGGAGCGAAGTTGATACCCGGGCCATCACGTCAACAACCTGTTGCGCGTAGCGCCTGACGCGCGGCAGATTGTCGACGTGATGTCAGGGTTGCACACCGCATGTCGTTCCCCCATGCACGCCGGCAATCGCCGGAGCTGAATGGGATCTGTGATGAGCCTTCGAGTCCGAAATGCCGCACTGCTCGCCCTGATGTCTGTTGGCGCCTCACCCTTGCAGGCGCAGATGTGGACGCCGCCGCTCGACGCGAACTGGGGTTACGGGGGCAGGCAGTCGATCTGGTTCGATCTGCCGACCGAGAAATGGGATGAGGCCAACGATGCCGTGGTGCAGGCCGATGGCAAGGTCGTGATCGTCGGGTTTGCGCGCAGGGCGCCACTCGGTGGCAGCGGCGATGTGTCCGACCTGACCGTGACCCGACTGTCCGCGAGCGGATCGCTTGACCTCACGTTCGCAGGCAGCGGCAAGTTCAGCGCGAACTTCGGCAGCAGCGGGCGTTCCGCCGATGTCGCGAACGGCGTCGCACTCGACGCGTCGGGGCGGATCTATGTCGCGGGCTACACCGAAACGGGTTACGGCTATTGCGGCATCGTCGTGCGCTACGGCAGCAACGGCGTGCTCGACTCGAGCTATGGCAATGCCGGCAAGGCACTGCTGTGCGACGGCAACGGCGCGGGCATGGTCTATCACGACATCGTGATCGACGCGCAGGGCCGTGCCGTGATCGCCGGGACGAGGTTGCGCAGCACTGGCGCGCTGAACGACGGACTCGCGGTGCGGCTGACCCCGCAGGGCCTCGCCGATACCAGCTTCACCGGCGGCACCGACGGCGGCAACAGCATCGGCTCGCGGTTGCTGACGCTGAGTTGGGGCGCGGCGTTCGACGATGAAGTAAAGCGCGTCGCGATCCTCGCGAACGGCGACATTCTGATGGCTGGATCGACGCGCACGAGCGGCAATGACTACGACTTCATGGTCTACAAACTCAACGGCACGAACGGCGCGCTGGTCCAGTCGTTTGGCGGTGGCGGCAAGGCGCAGCTGTACATGGACAGCTGGGCCGCGGGCATGACGGCGGACAAGTACGACCGTCTGTCGGACATGGCCGTGCTGCCCGACGGTCGCACGCGCCTGCTCGGCAACTGTCGCTGGGCCTACACCGGCACCCTGCGTCCGTGCCTGATCGGCGCGACCGCATCCGGCACCTACGATGCAAGCTTCGCCGGCAATGTCAGCGGCAAAGTGGGTGTACGCAGCTTCGTGCTCGAAGGCGAGGCCAACAACGTCACCGGCAGCGAAGCGAACAGCGTCGCCTATCGCACGGATGGCCTGCTTCTGGTTGCGGGATCGAGCTTCTGGCAGCCGCCCATGCGCATGGTCATGGCCCGCCACTACGACAGCGGCACCGGCAGCAGTTACGGCTTCGCGTACACCACTTTCGGCAGTTGGGTGAACAAGGTGCTGCTCTCGCAGAACCAGGCCTTGTTGATCGGCGGCGCAGTACTCGATGCCTTGGCGACCGATACCGACCAGGCCACGGTGCGCTTCACGGGCCCTTGATCGTTCGAACCGTCTGTGTCTCGTCCCTCCCGAGTGAAACTTCATGGCTGCGTGGATACGCCGATTGTCGCGCGCGTGCCCGTCGTGTGAGCATCGCCGGGTCTGTCGAGATTGAGAGAGAGGCATCCAGATGCGACGTCGCCTGCCCATCGTCACCGGCTTGACCGGCCTGCTGGTCGTTGCTGCCGCTGACAGCGTGCTGCATGAGCGCGCGCTCGGCGTGATTGCGACCGCTTCGGCGCAGGAGTCCGAGGAAGAATTCGACGACGAGGAATACGTGGAGGACGAGTCGGCAGCCGAAGACGAGTCGGAGACGGACGAGGACGCGTCCTGGGAGGAAGAGGAAGAAAGCAGCGATGAATCGGCGACCGACGATTCGGACGTGGTCGAGATAGAGCAGCCAACGGCGCCCGAAGAAACGGCGCAACCGGCGAACGACGCAGCCCCGGCCTCCAAGCGGGACCGCGCCTTTCAAGCCATCGTCGAATCCACGAAGGACGTGTTGCCCGCACTCGAAGGACATGTGTTCAAGCCGAGCGACCGGCTGAGGGATCTCGGCGCGAACTCGGTCGAGCGCTCGGAGATTGTCATGATGACGTTGGAGCGGCTCGCAGTCTCGGTGCCGCTGATGGAGTTTGCCAGGGTCGAGACCATCAGTGACTTGGCGGCGTCGATCGCAGCGAAACTGCCCTAGCGACGCACGGCACCCGCACGGCAATCCGCCGGTGCCAGCGCCGTCGGCGCATTCGCGAGCAGCCTCAGGCGTGGCGTCCGCGCGGCGACGGCGCGGACATAGGCATCGGTGTAGACGCGTGCGCAGGCACGGGTCAGGTGCGAGTACTCGGGCAGGTCCAGGCCCTGCATCGCCGGGTCGTCCTCGAAGTGGATGCCCTTTACCCGGGCCGCGGCCAGCAAGGCGTCCCAACCGCGATCGCGTGGCAGGTAGTGTTCCTCGCCGAAGCGGAACTGGTAGGCCGACGGTGGCCGCAGGAAGACAACCTCACCGCCATGGGCGCGGATTCGTGCGACCGCGTCCACGGTCGCCGCGAGCGTCGCGCGGATCACGTCGTCGCCGACCACCGCCACCTTGCCCTGGATCCATGCATGGCGCGCATGCGCGCGCAATCGGGCGTCGTGCGCGATGCGTGGCCACAGCCAGGTCTCGCGATCGGCGCCGCTCGCGGCCACCTTCCAGACCTCGTCGTAGGGATCGGGCGCGCCTTCGCGCCAACCGCGATCCACGCGGCGCGCCAATGTACCCAACCGATAGTGCTCGTCGAGGAAGGCAAACGTCTGCTCCAACGCCCGCCTCAGCACGAACTCGCTGCGCACGGCCGGCGACTCGAACCGATAGCGTTCCAGCACCGCGCTCGTCGGCCCCGGGTCCACGCTGAAGTACACCAGTTCGCTGATGCCGACGAGCACCAATCCGCGGAAATCGGCATCACCTGCGAGATCCTGCAGCACCGGAAGGGCCGGGGTGCCGGTCAGTGCCAACTGGATCGGACGCCGCCCGGTCAATGCCTCGAAGCGGTCGAAATCGGTGCCGAACAGGATGCGCGAATCCCCAACGATCACGACCTCGGCGGTGCCGGTGGCGATGTGTCGACGTTGTGCGGCCCAGGCCGAGGCGCTGTCGTCGAGATCGCCCGCGGACAACTGCAGGCCGCGCATGTGCCACTCCCACACCGCGAGCAGGGCGAGCGCGATCAGCACGGCGATGCCGAAGTGACGCAGCCAGGGGACGTCCGGAATATTCGTCGCCACGCCCGGGCGATCAGCCGCGCTCGGTGGTTCATTGCTGGACGGGCTTGGATGCAAGACGCGCTCCGGATGGCGGTTCCCAATCTGCGCGGCCCGATGTCGTGCACAGCGCGCACTCAGTATGCACCAAGCGTTGCCGACCCGATGCCGCGGACCAGCTGGTGCAAATCGAGGGCGAGTGCTGCAATAGCGCTTCCCCGATTTGGTCACGGCACATGGAGCCCGATGCGCATTCCGCATGACCTGCTGCCCGCCGGCATCGTCATCGCTGTCGAACGCAGCGATGCCCCAGATCTGGACGCGCGGGCCGCAGCCGTGGGCATCGAGGCGTACGCCGCGGACCTGCACCTGAAGCGGCACCACGAATTCCTTGCCGGCCGACTCGCCGCACGCACGGCACTGCAGCAGGTCCAGGCGCACACGCTGGCGGTCGGGCGCGACGGAAATGCACCGATCTGGCCAGCGGGCTATTGCGGCTCGATCAGCCATGGCGCCGGTCTTGCTGCGGCCATCGTCGCCTCGTCCCCGTCGTGGCGTTCGCTCGGCCTCGACATCGAGGCATGCATCGGCGCGAACCGGATGCGCGCGCTGCGTTTCGCGCTGACCGACGACGAGATGCGCATCTGCGAGGCCAGCGCCGATCCATGGGCATGGACGCGCTACTGGTCGGCCAAGGAGGCAGTGTTCAAGTGCTGCGCGGCCATCGGCCTGCGCCCGACCCTGCAGTCCCTGCAGCCGGCGTGGCGGGATGCCGGACACGGCACGGTCGACGTCGTCAACGACAACGCCGTGGTACGTATCGACCTCGTCGGCGGTGTCGCGGACGAAGCGATGTGGATGATCGCCAGTCTGCGCGACGCGACGGCCGACCTGCAGAATGAAACCGCGCGTTCGGCCGTTGCCGGATTCAAGAGGGTCTCGCCGCAACAGACAGGGGCGGAGAACGCGCAATGACGATGACCTTCAATCGCATCATCGGGTGGTCCGTGGCGATGGTCGCCGCCCTGTGCGCGGTCGATCCGGCGAGTGCAGGCTGTTGGGGCACCATCCGCACCTGTCCTGACGTGAACGCAGACCAGGCCAGGGGCGGAAAAAAACGGCGCGAACATTCGCGCCGTTTTCGTTGGAGACTCGTGTGCCAAATCATATGATCATGTGACCGAACAGCGGAAGGCGCGATGATGACGCGGACAGGCGCAGGGCTGATGTTGTGTTTGTCGGGCGCCTTGCACGCCAGTTGCGATGTCATCGGCGGCGGTCCGATCGTCGACGGCGCGCAGATCGTCTGCTCCGGCGCCGTGGTCGGCGGTGTCAATGCGCCGACCATCGCCAATTTGAACATCGCGGTGACTGCGAACACGACGATCGATGCAGCCGGCGCGCCGTATTCGCTCCGTGTCGGCGCTAACAGCATCGTCGACATCGGCGCCGGCGCCTCGTTGAATGCCGCCGTGGCGAGCAAGGACGGCACCATTTTCGCCATCCGCGGCCAAGTGCTCGGCGAGCTGAAATCGGACGACTTCTACAAGACGATGATCGCCTTCGTCTACGCCGGAGCGCACACCGGCCTGGTCCGTGAGGCGACCTATGTCAGCAATGCCGGGACGATCGACGGGTTCACGATGGGTTATCCGTGGCAGGGGCATCCGTCCGAGTTGTACAACGAAGCCTCGGGCATCGTGAACGGCCGCGTCGACTATCGCGGTGGCATTTACATCCTGCAGGAGATGCCGGCGCTCGACAACACGATCGTGGTCAACCGGGGCCGAATGCGCGGCGGCACCGACGGCTATTCGCTCCGAATGGCGACGGAAGGGTTGGCCAACATCCAGTTCACCAATGAAGTGGGCGCGATTGTCGAAGGCGACGTCGGCATCGTTCGCAGTTGGAATCCAGGTGCCTCGTCGGGCGTGAACCACGGCGACGTGCTCGGCCGCGTTCACGTCCACTTGCCGCAATTCCTCCGGCCCGACTGGGAGGCATCCGGTGGCTATCCGCAGACCTTCGCCAATTTCGCGCATGTCGGTTCGGTGAGCGTGAGCTCAGGCGTCTTCGAACAGAAGGTGGGCGCCAGCTTCGATGCGGGCGCCACGTTGCAGGTGTGGGGACGCAATGTCGAACCGGTTACCGGAGGCGTGGGCAGTTTCTACTTCGGCACCTTGCAGGTGGCTGGCGCGCATTCGGCGGGCTGCATCAGTGGCATCGACAACGGCCCGATCTATGGCGGTGTCGTCGATTTGCTCGCCGGAGCAGCGCTCAGCGTCTCGCCTGCGCTCGGAGACGTCTGCCGATTCGACGGCCGCATCATCGGCGCTGGCCGGCTCGTGAAAGCCGGCGCGGGCGTGCAGATCCTGGGCGACACCGATCCAGAAGGCGGAAGCGTGCCTGCCACCAACTACGCCGGAGGAACGTCGTTGCTCGCTGGCACCCTGGCGCTGGCCGCTCCGGCGACACGGCGAAGCAACATCGCCGCACCGCGCAACATCGGCAGTGGCCCGCTCAGTTTCGACGGCGCGGGCGCACGATTGCGCTTCGACGCCCAGGACCTGGCCTTCGCGAACGCGTTCGTGTTCAACGCTCCCGCCGTGATCGACACGAATGGCTTCGATGCGACGCTGTCGGGCGCGAGTAGTGGCACGTCGAGCATACGCAAGAGTGGCGCGGGCCGACTGCGTTGGCAGGGCGCGCGCGCACACACGGGCACCACCACCGTGGACGGCGGCATCCTGCAGATCGACACCAGCCTGTCCGGCCCGGTGACGGTGGCCGACGGCGGCACGCTCGCCGGCTCGGGGACGATGGCGGGTGCGCTGCTCGTGCAAGCCGGCGGCACGTTGCGTATGGCGATCAACGGAGCGGTGAACGATCGCCTCGTCACGCCTGCAGCCCACATCGGCGGCGGCACGCTCGTACTCGACCCACTGTCGCCAGCGCCGGTGCCCAGCACGATCGAACTGGTCGATGTGACCGGCGCGACTGCCGTCGTCGGCGCTTTCGAGAATGTCGCCGAGGGCGGATTCCTGCATGATGGCGACACCGGCTACCGCATCTCCTATGTCGGTGGCGATGGCAACGACATCACGCTGACTGCGTTGCGCGTGCCGAATCCGCCGCAGGCCCTCGTCGCGACGCCCGGCAATGCCCAGCTGAGCCTGAGTTTTGCCGCACCCATGCCGAACGGCAGCGGACCAGTCACGGGATACCGCGCGCAATGCACCCCCGGGAATGTCGTCATCGATGCGCTGCAGTCGCCGATCGTGGTGCCTGGCCTGAGCAATGGCGTCGCCTACAGCTGCAGCGTGCGCACGCTGGCCGACGTTGGACCCAGCGCAGCGACGGCACCCGTCGTGGCCATCCCGGTGACCACGGCTTCCGCACCGACCGCGCTGACGGTCACGGCCGGCGTTGCAACTTTCAGCGTTGCGTTTTCGCCGCCCGCGAACAATGGCGGGGCCGTCGTGACCGGATTTCGTCTCGCTTGCGACCCGGGTGCGTGGGTAACCACGGGGAACGCGTCGCCGCTGGGCTTTTCCGGACTGGTCAACGGCACCGCTTACGGTTGCGCGCTCGCAGCGATCAACGATGCCGGTCTTGGCCAGTCGGCCACGTTCACGGTCGTGCCACGCACCGTGCCCGAGGTGCCCTTGAATCTGGCCGGGGTCGGGTACAACGGAGAAATTCGTTTCACCTTTGATCCGCCGGCGTTCGACGGCGGCGCGCCGATCACCAGTTATCGCGTGCGCTGTTCGCCCGGGGCCACACGCATCGTCATCGGACCCTCGTCACCGTTGACGCTGGGCGGCCAAAGCAATGGACAGAACCTGACTTGCCGCGTCCGTGCCAGCAATGTCGCGGGGGATGGCCCCGAATCGGGCGATATCGTCGTCGCCGCGCGCGCCGTGCCGAGCGAGGTTCGCAACGTATCGGTCGTCGACGGAGACGCCGGATCCGGTATCGTGTTCACCGTTCCGGCACTGGGTGCGCCAATCCTCGACTACACCGCACAGTGCGATCCGGGCTCGCTCATGCTCACTCAGGCGACGTCTCCGATCATCGTGGCGCCGTTGGTCAACGATTTGCATTATGACTGCCAGGTGACGGCGCGAAACGCGGTGGGCAACGGCCCGCCGGTCACGGTCAGCCTCAGTCCGAGCGCGACGATCTATCGCAACGGCTTTGAATGAGTCGGTGCGGCGCTTTTGCCACAACCCAGGCGCTCGACATCGAATCGACGGGAAGGCTGGTGTTGGCATTCGGCATTGCGGTACCTGAGATGATGCGATTCACCTGACAGTCGACCACACCTTGCCGAACGGCGAGGCCTGAGCGCACACCGCGCATCCCACACACCGGCGGCCATCCCATCCATGTTGCTCTACTCCATCAGCATGATCGGCACTGCGGTGTTCGCGATCACCGGCGTACTGGCGTTGCGCCGCGACTGCATCGACGTGTTCGGCGCACTCGTGCTCGGCATCGTCACCGCACTCGGCGGCGGCACGGTGCGCGACCTGATCCTCGACGTGCCGGTGTTCTGGATCGGCGACTTCAACTATGTCTGGGTCGCGGCCGGCTCGGCGCTGCTGACTTTCTTCATCGTGCGCCCGTTCGAACGCACGCAGACCTTGCTGCTGTATCTCGACGGCTTTGGCGCCGCACTGTTCGCGATTGCGGCGACGGAAAAAGTGCTCGGCCTCGGCCATGCCGCACCGCTGGCGGTGATGCTCGGCGTCTGGACCAGCATCGGCGGCGGCATCGCCCGCGACGTGCTCGCCGGGCGCCCGACCCTGCTGATGTCACGCGAGATCTACGCCACGCCGATCCTGCTCGGTGGCGCGCTGTACATCGCATTGCGCACGTTCTGGCCGGGCGCCGCGTGGGCCAGCCCGGCCGCCCTGCTCTTCATCTTCGCGTTCCGCGCCGTCGTCATCCACCGCGGCCTGCAGATGCCGGACGTGCTGTCGACGCACCGCCCGGATCGTTGACTGGCTGCATCGCCCGATCGAATTCGAACGCCGGATTCCTGGACGCCCCGGCGACCTTGCGATCGCCGGGGGATGGATCGACTTACTCGAAGCCGTTGCCGAACACCGCTTCACCGCAAGGCAGGGTTTCCGGGACGAGGTCGGTGAACGGTGCGTTGGTGCCGGTCAAGGCCACCGTATGCAGTTCCCAACCCGGCGCACCCGCGCCGCCATCGGTACCGATGGCGAAGCGCAGCTTGACCGTGCTGTTGGCATAGGTCGTGCCGAGATTGATGGTGTCGACCATGGTCGCCGGATAACCGGTGCTGGTGCCCGCAAACACGGGCTGTCCCTGCATGGGGTTGCCCGAGTTGCCATTGATCGAACCGTCGTAGGCAGCACCACCGATCGACGTCCAGGTCGCGCCGTTATCGGTGCTGATCTGGATTTGGCCGCCATCCCAGAGGGTCGGGTCGGCCACGGTTCCACCTTCGAACTGGTAGCGGTGGGTCAGCGTGATCGAGAACGGACCGGCACCGACCGCGATGGCCGGAGTGACGAAGCCGGTGGTACCCGAAGAACCGCTGTCCGGACCCAGAGCAACCCGATTGCCGGTGGCATCCAGTGTCGACTGGCGCCACAGGAAGTTCGAACCGGCACCGTCGGCCAACTGCGTGGTCCAGCCGATGTTGCTGGCATCGAAGCGTTCGGTCGCGGTACTCGACAACACGTCATTGGCGCCGACGCGGACGAAGATTGTCTGCGCGGTGCCGGGGGGCGAAACGATCGCGCCATTCGGTGTCGCCGTCAGCTGAATCACGCCCGAGCCCGGGAGCGAATTCAATTGCACCGGCAGATTCAAGGTCTGGGTCGCATACGGAATGCTGGCCGCCAGTGCCGCCGGATTCGAGCCGGTGAAGGCCAGACCCGGATGACTCGACGTCACCGTCAGCGTGCCGCCGGCCAGTGATGCCCAGCCGGAATTGCGCACATCGACCGTGACGCCGCCCGCCTCGTTCAGATCGATGTAGCCGTCATTGTCGCAGGAGGCATTGTCGTCCGCAGACAGCGCCGTGGTGGCCAGGTCGGCACCGATGGTGCTGTCCTCGACGGCGCCGGCGTGGTCGGTCGAGTCACGCGGCGGCGACACGGCGAGCATGCCCATGCCGCGCTTGGCGAAGCCCGCCGCGCAAATCTGGAAGTCGGTCGCATCCTGGGCAATGATGGCTGCGAGGACACCGTCGCGGGCCTCGGTGAAGGTCGGTGCCGGGGGCGTCAGCTTGAGGCCGGCCACCAGGTATCCCTTCATGCGCTGGCGGGCTTGCTGGAACGTCAGGCGCGGCGTGTCGTTGAGCAGCCCGGCGTAGCATTCCCACAGCGCTGCGGTCCAGACTTCACCGGCGTTGTGCACTTCCGAATTGCTCCCGCCATCGGCACCGAACGCCGGTGCCGGACTGGCCGGCAAGGTCACGCCATTGGTGATGTGCCTGAACATCAGCGGGTTCTTGCCGAGCTGGGTCGAATACGGATAGCGACGGATCGCGAAGTAGGAATTGCCCGAGGCATAACTGCCGATCGTGTAGAGATCCGAGAAATCCGGAGCGGGTCCGCCGGCGCGATCCTCTTCCTTGACCATCGCCATCAGGGCACTGAAATCGCCCCAGCCCTCGCCCATCGAGCGACCCTGATTGTTCGACAGGCCGCTCGAGTTGGCGACCAGGCGATTGCTGAGGTAATGACCCCATTCATGCGCGATGACCGCACCGTCCTGGGTACCGTCACGACCGACGCCGACCTGACGCTGCATGTTGGCCGTGTCCGGGTTGGCGTCGCCGAGGATGGTGCGGATCGACTCCGCATCGGCAAAATTCAGCGACAGGGCACCGATCGTCACCGTGGCATCGGTACCCCCCATCCCGGGCGCCGTGCCCGGACTTCCGGAGCCGGCCACGTTGCCGATGATGACGCCCACCGCACCGGCATCCTGAGCGACCTTGGCCTTGACCGCAAATCCGCATTCACCACGGTCGACGAAAGCGATCTTGCCCGTGACCTGGGCGGCATTGGTCAACGCCGTGCAACCGTCGGTCGTCGACGGGATCGCACCCGTGGCGGCGTCCAGCGCCTGCACGATGCCGGCGGTCACGTTGAAGCTCTGGGCACCAAACGTGCCCGATACGCCGACGGTGTAGTTCGGGCCACCGTTGACCGTGAGCGTCGAAATCGACACCCCCGAGAACACATACATCTGCATGCGCGGCGAGGCGCCATCGGCCGGCGTCGACATGTTCGCGTTGTTGGCACAACTCGGCGCACAGGTTCCGGTGTTGTCCTGACCTTCCGACTTGATGCGGTCGCTGCCGAGACCGCCGCGACCGAAGTTGTTGTTCTGGGCATTGCCGTCGACCTCGGCAAATCCCGAGTCGTAGTAATCGTCGTGCAGCCAGTTGTTCCAGTAGAACTGCTGCACCACCGACGCCATGATCTGGGTGTTCGACACGTTGGGCGCCGACGCCGTGTTGTAGGTGTGCAGGAACTGGTTCGCGGCCGTGGTCGTTGCACGCAGGTCGCCGACATCGAAGCCATCCGGCTCGGCCAGGTCGGCATACCCGTCGGCGTTGTTGCCGGTGGTCACACTGGTCGCCGCGGGCAACCAGGGATCGTTCATCGAGAACGGCTTGTTGCGGATGGTGACGTCGGTCTGCGCGACGAACGACGGGATGAAGCCCGGCAAGCCGGTCGGATGCGGAATATCGTTGCGGCCATAAGGCGACGGCTGCGGCCAGCCATCCGCGGTCGCTTCGCCCCAGACGCGATAGGTGTAAGTGTCCGGCGTCGGCGTGCCATCGGCCTGCTGGCTGTGACGGAACAACACCCGCCCGTCGACCGCGCTGATGACATGGGCGTAGTACTCCGCCGACATGTGCTCGTCCGGCTGGACCTGGGTTTCGACGTAGTACGCCGGCACCAAGCCGGCATCCGCAGTCGGGAAATAGACCGGCTTGGTGCGCACCGGCTGGTAATTCACCGCACCGGCAGCACTACGCAGCCCGCGCTGGGTGTCGTACCACTGGTAGTCGCCTTCGCTGCGTCCCGTCTGCAGCGACTGCTTGATGACCGCCGAGTCGTAACCGTAATCGGAGAGCGCGACGGCCGCGGCGTCCACTGCGGACAGACCAAAGACCGCCAACGACTTGGCCGATGCCGACGCGAGCAAGGCACCGCGACCGCGGAAGGCCACCAGTCGCGCCTCGCCATCGAGCAGCAGGCCGACGTCTTCGCGGAACACTTCTATGCCGTTCACGCGACGCTTGAACTGGACCAGGTTCGCACCGTTCTCGAGCCCGCTGACCGAACTCAGCTCGAACGCCTCCAGCGACACCTTGGCCGCATCCTGCTGCGAGAACATCATGCCGAGGTGAGCACGCGCGATCGATTCGGGATCGAGCTTCTTGGCGTCGTAGCCGGCAAGCAGCGGCCGCATCGGAATGCTCAGGCGGGGCGTGGCGTCTGCCACCGCATTCTTCTTGGACGCGGGCGCCAGCGAGAGATCGATCGGCTCGAACAGAGCGGCACCGGCCGACTGCGACAGCAACATGGAAACGGCAAGAGCGAGCGGTGCACGTGCGAACTTCGATTTCATGAACGAATCCCCTGAGTTCCGGCAAACGAATGTGACCGAATGCCGATCGTACCGCAGGAGTTCGCCGGGCGCGCGTGACCACGCCGCCCGGCCCGTTCGGACTCAGCCGAGCAAGTCCATCTTGCCGAGTTCCACGCCGTTGTGACGCAGGATGTTGTAAGCCGTGGTCAGGTGGAAGAACACGTTCGGGTAGACGAAACCGAACAGGTAGTCGCTGCCCGTGAAGGTGACCTCGCGACCGCCGGTCTTGAGCTGGATCGTACGCGCTTCGGCGCCATCGAGCTGGTCGGACTTGAAGCTCTCGATGAAGGCGACCGTCCTGGCGATGCGCGCCTTCAGTTCGGCGAACGTGGTCTCGGTGTCGTCGTACTTCGGCACTTCGACATTCGCGAGGCGCGCGGCGCAACCCTTGGCCATGTCGGTCGCGATCTGCACCTGGCGCGCGAACGCGAACATGTCGGGCGCGAGGCGGGCGTTGATCAGCGACGCCTCGACACTGACGGCAGACTTGCCCTGCTTGGCTTCGGCGAACGCGGCGGCCTTGTCGATCATGCGGTCGAGCGCGCGCAGGAAGCGGGCGAGGTACGGCAGCGAGGCGTCGTGGATCTGGATGGTCATGTGCAAACTCCGTTACGGACCACCCGGATGGCGGTCAGACCGCAGCGATGGGTTCGTCGTGCAGCGGTTTCAAGGCCGGATCGAGCGCGACCCGCTCATCGAACACGAAGCAGCGGTCGCGATACCCGTAGCCGCCGACCTGCTCGAAGTAGCCGAGGATGCCGCCGTCAAGCTGGCGCACGTGTTCGTAGCCGGCCTGCTGCATCCAGATCGCGGCTTTTTCGCAACGGATGCCGCCGGTGCAGAAACTGACGATGGTCTTGTCGCGCAATGCCTCGCGATGCGGCTCCAGGGCGTCCGGGAGTTCGGTGAACTTGGCGATCGGCAGGGTCAGGGCGCCTTCGAACGTGCCGTGATCGATCTCCTGCACATTGCGGGTGTCGACCAGCACGAGCTCGCGGCCGGCATCGTCACGCCCCTGTTCGAGCCATCGCTTCAGCGTGGGTGGATCGACCACCGGTGCACGCGCCGCGACCGGATCCAGCCCGTCCTTGCGAAAGGTGATGATCTCGCGCTTGCGCTTCACGCGCAGGCGCTTGAACGGCAGGTGTTCGCTCTCGCTCCATTTCACGACCAAGTCGGCGAAGCGGGCGTCGCTGCGCAACCATGCCACGACACCCCGCAAGACATCCGGCGCGCCGGCCAGGAACAGGTTGATGCCCTCGGGCGTGACCAGGACCGTGCCGCGCAGCGCATCTGCGGTCAGGCGTTCGCGCAACCGGTCGGCCAGCGCATCGGCATCGGCGATCGCGACGAAGTGATAGGCGGCGAGGTTCAGAACCATGATCGGACACGTCATTCGGGACGCGGATGATAGCGGCTCGGATCGACATGATCCGCGGGCGCGGTCCGCTCCGTATGTGCGGGTAACCCTCCCAGCAGGATCACGGCCATGCGCATCTTCCTCCCTCTCCTCGCCGCCTTTGTCGCGATGACTGTATCGGCCGGGCCGCCGAACCTGCCGGACACCATCGACAGCGACAACGGCCTGTACCGGCTGCGCTACGACGACAACATCTACTCCGTGCATTACATGCCGCCGGCGCTGATCCAGAGCAATGCCGACGCGCTCGACCGCACCGGCGTCGAGAGCCAGGGCAATCCGCTTGGCTACCACGACGGTTATGTCGATCTCGGCTTCCTCGCGCCCTACTTCAGCACCAGCCCGGGCGATGTGCCGTTCTGGGCCTGCGGCAATCCTGCGAACGCCGCCGACGACTGCGACAACGGCCTGGCCAATCCGTCGGCGATCACCATGCCGTCCGACTTCTTCCGCAACCGCTCGGCCTCGTGCAATCGCATGATCCTCGGGCATGAACTCTTCCACCACGTCGAATACGCCTACATCAATGCGGGCGCCGGCTCGGTCAACGGCTGCGGCGGCACCTTCGGCAAGACTGTCTGCGAGGGCATGGCGCGCGCGATGCAGGACAAGATCTATTTCGACCTCGATCTGAATCCCGGTGCGAGTTGCGCCGCACCCTTCCTCGGCGAGGCCGACAGCTATCTCGACAACCCGGACCGCGCGCTGTGGACGGCCAGCTACGGCGCCGCGCTGTTCTGGACCTACTTGATGGAGCAATACGGCACCTTCAACGAGGAACCCTACCGCGGCGCCGACTTCATCCGCGCCTGGTGGGAAATCGCGCAGGACCACACCGATGCGCCGAATCCGGCCGACATCACGCGCCAGGCCATCCAGATCTTCGCGCCGACCCACAGCTTCACCAATGCCTATCACGACTTCACCATTGCCAATCTGGTGAAGGACCTGAACGTGCTGGCGATTCCGGCGCAACAGCGCGCGCGCTACACCTACGTCGATGAACAGGCCGTGCTCGGCCAGAACAACCTGATGAGCTTCGGTCCGGTCGGCATCGACTTCAGCGCCACGGTCGCGGCCAATGGCAGCGTCGCGCAAATCGCATTGAATGCGCAGCAGCTGGGCGGCGACTACAGCGTGTTCGATCTCAGCGCTTGCCCGGCCGGACGCGAAGTGTCGTTCTCGGTGCAGCCGCAGTTCCTGTTGCCCTTGAACAATGGCGGTCAGACCCCGACGCCGGATGCGTTGATCAGCCTGGTGCTGACCAACGGTGCCGATGGCAAATCGCCGCGCAAGCTCTACAAGTGGCGCGCGTCTTCGGTGAACACCAGCTTCGTGCAACCGGGCTTCCAGCCCTACACGCGCGGCTTCGTCATCGTCTCCGGCTGGCACGGCACCTATCCCGGCGTGCTGCGCATGCGTTGCCTGCCGGCACCGCTGGCGCCGTCGGTGACCCTGGTCGGCAACCAGGCCGAACCCGGACCCGGCCCGCAGCCGGTCGGCACGATCAAGCTGCGCCAAGGCAGCAGCGATGGCGCTGCGAGTCGCCCCGGTCTCGGCATCCTGAAGATCGCGGTCGGCGGCGTCGACGCGCCGATTGAAAGTATCGTCCCCGATGGCGACGGCCATCGCGTGCAATTCCGCCACCCCACCCTGTCCGGCCCGGGTCCCTTCGCGCTCAGCGTCGAATCCGGTGGTCAGACCACCACGATCGCGAATGCGGTGGGCGGTGCCCAGACCCGCCAGGTCACCGTGATCCTCGATCTGTCCAGCGACATGGACCCGGTCGGCCTGCTGTTGCCGGCGATCCAGAAGGTGCGCGAAGCCGCAGCGCGGATGTCGTCGAGCACGATGTTTTCGCTGATCGCGCACTACGGCAACGGGGTCGAACCCGATCTCGATGCCAGCGTGCTGCTGCCGCTGGCACCGTTGAGCAGCGCCCATCGCGCCAGCCTGGAATCGGTGCTGTCGTCACTGGCGCCGACCGCGAATCCGAAGGGCGCGCCGGGTGACGGCGTGCGTCTGGCCTTGACCCAGTTCAACACGGCGGGGGTCAGCGGTCCGCGCGAAATCCTGTTGATCACCAATGGCGGCGAAGGCGAAGGCGAGCCGACCGCCCTGCTGCTGCAGGCGATCCAGAAGGTGCGCATCGCCGTCATGGCACTCGGCAACAAGTCCGACCAGCCCATGTGGGATGCCTTTGCACGCGCCGCCAGCGGCGACTTCCACTTCATTCCGGTCGGCGCTACCGGCGTCGACAGCGACGCCCTGGACCTCGCTGCCGAAGCCGTGCACGCGACGCAGACGCGCGAACACGTGCTGCTGGCCCGTCAGGTGCAGGTGCCGGCCGGTACGACGCAGTCGACCCACCTGTTGCTCGACGACACCTACTTGAACGATACCGGCGCCCTGCACTTCAGCGTGCAGCGCAGCGCCGCCTCGACCATGCCGACCAGCATCCGCCTGTTCCGCCCCGATGGCAGCGAAGTCGTGTCCGGTGCGGGCGTCGCGATCGTCGACACGCCGCGCGAGCGCGTGTTCCAGCTTGCCAGCGGCCCGAACGGCGACTGGCGTATCGACCTCGTCGGCAGCTCGGCCGGTGGCAGCAGCGACCTCGCGCTGCGGGTCATCGTCGACGAGCATCGGGCGCCCTCGCAGGTGCTGCGGTTCGCGCGCGCCGAACACGACCGTTCGCCGCTCGACAGTTTCGAACTCGGCGAGCCGGTCGAAGCCCATGCCGCCCAGGGCGGCGGCCATGGCGCGGGCAAGGTGTCGATGAACGACATCAGCTTCCTGCTGCGCGTCGAACGCCCGGACGGCTTCGTGGTCGAGACGCCGATGCAGCCGCGCGTGAACGCCGATGCCTTCAATCCGGAAGCCTTCGACACCGCCTTCGCCAACCTCGACCTGAGCACCCAGGGCGCGCCGACCGGCCTGCCCGATGATCCGCTGCAACCCGGCGTGCGCGGCAGCTACCGCGTCGTGCTCGAAACCCGATACGGCCCCGACAGCGTCGTGCAGCGCACGACCACCAGCTTCGCGGTGCGCAATGCCGCGACCGACACCGATGGCGACACGCTGCCCGATCGCTACGAGGCCGCGCATGCCTGCCTTGATCCGACGACCACGACGGCGAGCGCCGGCATCGATGCCGATGGCGACGGACTGAGCACCGCACAGGAACGCCTGCACGGCACCGACCCCTGCTCGGTCGACACCGACGAGGGCGGCGAGACCGACGGCTCCGAGGTTGCGGCGGGCGCGAACCCGATGCGTCCGGACGACGACGCGCTGCCGCGCATCAGCCATGCCGAAGTGCTGACCCAGCTCAGCCAGCACGAAGACGAGGCGCCGCTGCCGGCGAATGCCCATGTGCTGCGTTTCGACACCGACCCGCGCTACGACCGGGCGATCGTGAAGTCCGGCCCCGGCACCCTGATCCTCAGCAATACCGCCGCAGTCATCGATACCGACGCGGCGCATGGCCGCCATGTGCTCGGCGCCCGCGTCGACGGCGAGACGTATTGCTACCAGCTGATTCCGCAGACCGCGGACGGACGTACCGGCGCCGCCAGCGATGTGTTCTGTGCGATCGGCAAGGCCGACATGACCGCGCCGAATGGTTCAATCGTGCTGGAAGGCGGTGCCCCGCGCACCAGCAAGTCGCTGATCGGTGCGCACATCGAATTCGACAAGGAAAGCCCGGTCGGCGCGGAAATGCGCCTGCGCCTGCCGGACGGCAGCGACACCGGCTGGATCCCGTATGCGCCGACCTACAGCATGGATGTGTCCGCCCTGCCGCGCCCGTCGATGATCCGCGTGCAACTGCAACTGCGCGACGCCGCCGACAATGAATCCGAGTTCTATGTCGACGACATCGAGCTGGTCGCTGCGAACAGCGTCGGCGGAATCGTCGGTCGCGTCGTCGGCAATGGCCAGCCGCTGGACCTCGTGTTCATCCGCGATGCCGTCAATGCCTCCGGCCCGCATGTGCGCGTGTTCGACGGCAGCAATGGGATGTTCAACTTGCCCGATCTCGAACCCGGCGACTACACGCTCGAGTTTTCGCACCCGCTGTACCAGACGACCACGCGCGGCGGCCTGCACGTCGCTGCCGGTGACGTCAACAACATCGGTGACGTCGAACTCACGCTGACCGCCATCGAGCTGTTCGGTGACGGCTTCGAATAGGCGCCGGCGCGATCGGATCGACCCAGGAACGGCATGCCGCTAGAATTCGGGGCCGCACCGGCCCCGTAGCTCAGTTGGATAGAGCGCGCCCCTCCTAAGGGCGAGGCCGCACGTTCGAATCGTGTCGGGGCCGCCATCGTTCGTTTCCTTTCTGGAGTCTTCCATGTCCGCACACGACATTCTCAAGTCGCTTGGCCTCAGCGCCGACAATTCCGGCACCTACCTCGGCCACGGCGAATGGGCCGGGACCCAGGACGCGGGCGTGCTCGAACCGATCAATCCCAGTACCGGCGAAGTGATTTCGCGCGTGCATGCCAGCTCGATCAGCGACTACGAAACGATCGTCCAGCGCGCCCAGGAAGCCTTCAAGACCTGGCGCACGACGCCGGCACCGAAACGCGGCGAAGCGATCCGCCTGTGCGGGGAAGCCTTGCGCAAGCACAAGGATGCGCTCGGCTCGCTGGTCGCGCTCGAGATGGGCAAGATCAAGCCGGAAGGCGATGGCGAAGTGCAGGAAATGATCGACATCGCCGACTTCGCCGTCGGCCTGTCGCGCCAGCTGTACGGCTACACCATGCACTCGGAGCGCCCGGGCCACCGCATGTACGAGCAGTGGCACCCGATCGGCATGGTCGGGATCATCAGCGCGTTCAACTTCCCGGTCGCGGTGTGGGCCTGGAACTCGTTCATCGCGGCGATCTGCGGCGACATCTCGATCTGGAAGCCGAGCCCGAAGGTGCCGCTGTCGGCGATCGCGGCAATGAAGATCTGCAACGACGCGTTGAAGGCCGGCGGCTTCCCGGACCTGTTCTACCTGTTCAACGACGCCGGCACGCAGATCGCGCAGAAGTTTGTCGACGACCACCGGATTCCGCTGATCAGCTTCACCGGCTCGACCCAGGTCGGTCGTCTGGTCGGCGAGCGCGTGGCCCAGCGCATGGGCCGCTCACTGCTCGAACTCGGCGGCAACAACGCCATCATCCTCGACGAATCGGCGGACCTGAAAATCGCGATCCCGGGCATTGTCTTCGGTGCCGTCGGCACGGCCGGCCAGCGCTGCACGACGACGCGGCGCCTGTTCGTGCACGAATCGATCTACAACGATGTGCTGAACACGCTGGTCAAGGCCTACAAGCAGGTCGAAAGCAAGATCGGTGATCCGACCCTGGCCACGACCTTGATGGGTCCGCTCAACGACCAGTCGGCGGTGAAGCGTTACCTCGCCGCGATCGAACTGGCGAAGTCGCATGGCGGCAAGGTCGAGACCGGCGGCGCTGCACTCACCGACCGCCCGGGCAATTTCGTGTTGCCGACCATCATCACCGGCGTGAAGCATTCGGATGAGTGCGTGCAGACCGAAACCTTCGCGCCGATCCTGTACGTGATGCCGTTCAAGGGCATCGATGATGCGATCGCGATGCAGAACGGCGTGCCGCAAGGCCTGTCCTCGTCGATCTTCACGCAGAACGTCAAGATCGCCGAGCAGTATCTGTCGGCCGCCGGCTCCGACTGCGGCATCGCCAACGTCAACATCGGTACCTCGGGTGCGGAAATCGGCGGCGCGTTCGGCGGCGAAAAGGAAACCGGCGGCGGTCGCGAATCCGGCTCGGATTCCTGGAAGGCCTACATGCGCCGCCAGACCAACACCATCAACTACTCCGATTCGCTGCCGCTGGCCCAGGGCATCAAGTTCGAGTTCTGATCGTCGCGATTGCACTTCAAGTGCAACCGCACCATGACGCCCGGGCCTTGCGCCCGGGCGTTCGTTTTCGCGAGCATCGCCGACTTCGCCCGCGTCCCGGGCGCGCCCACAGGGAGCCAGTGAGTCCATGCGTCTGATTGCCGCCGCCACGCTCGTGATCGCCTCGTCCAGCTTGTTCGCGAACGAGTGCGAGTCCAACTTCGCCAAATCCGGCAACGCCTTCACCGGCACGAATTTCGGCAGCCATGTCACCGTTGCCGATCTCGACGCCGCGAGTGCGCTCGGTCAGATGCGCGGCATCCTGATCGCCGAAAAGATGGACGTGCTCACCGAGGATGCCGAGACCGGCACGATGCTGGCCGAACAGCGCGCGACCGGTGCGACCCGCGCCATTCCGACCATCGTCACGGTCAGCGAAGAGGGTGCGAACGCGCGCGTCGAGATGCTGGTGAAGACCGAGAAAGGCATGCTCGCGAAGGCCGACACCATGCGGACCTATCTGTGCGAGCTGCTCGCGAAATTGCAGGGCGGTGAAGCCGGTCGCGTCGCCGGAGCCAGCGGCGCCGGGCAGCAAAACAGCGACGACACGACGACCCGCGACGTCTTCGTGTTCTCGCGCGAGATCGCGGACGAAGCAAACAAGAATGCGGTCGCGGTGAATGCGCGTCACAAGGGTCGTTCTTACGCGCTGAAGGGGCGCATCGAGCACATCATGGAGGACGGCGAGGACTACAACGTCGCGTTCGAGATCCCTGAAATGGGCGAATTGCTGTTGAAGCCGCTGCCGGGACAGGCGCAGTTTCGCGTCGGCGTCGCCTGCCTGTTCCGCCCGAACCAATTGGCCTGGGTCCTGACCATGCGCGAAGGCCAGTCGGTGACCTTCAAGGGGTCGTTCCATCGCTACGACGATTTCAAGAAGATGGTCTGGCTGGAGAACTGCAAGCAGGTCCGTTGAGTCTCCGCGACCCTTGTCGTTTCAGGCACAACCCGTAAGCTGTCGACATGACCACACCGACCCGCCCGCACAATACCAATGCCATCCTCAGCCTCGTGTTCGGGGTGGCCGCCTGGTTCATGCTGCCGGTGGTCGGCGCCATCGCCGCGGTCGTCTGCGGGCATATCGCCCGTCGCGAGATCCGCGAATCCAGTGGTGCATTCATCGGCGACGACATGGCCATCGCCGGCATGATTCTCGGCTATCTCCAGCTCGCCATGAGCCTGTTGCTCCTGCTGCTGATCGTGCTCCTGTTCGGCGGGCTGGCGGCCTTCCTCGGCTTTGCCGCTGCCCAGGCCTGAGCGTTACAGCCAGCCCTTCTGCCGCGCCATGCGGTAGGCCTCGATGCGGTTTTCGACGCCGAGTTTGCCGATGGCTTCCGACAGATAGTTGCGCACCGTGCCATGCGACAGGCCGAGCTGTTCGGCGATGTCGTTCGCGGCCACGCCTTCACCCGCGAGACGCAACACCTGGCGTTCGCGGTCGCTGAGCGGATCGGCTTCGCTCCAGGCATCAAGTGCGAGTTCGGGATCGACGGCACGGCCGCCGCGGTGCACCTTGCGCAGCGCGTCAGCCAGCTTGTCGGCCGGTGAATCCTTGAGCAGATAGCCGCTGGCGCCGGCATCGAGCGCACGCCGCAGGTAACCCGGTCGCGCGAACGTGGTCAGGATCACCACCTTGCACGGCATGCCGGTGTCGATCACCTTCTTGGCCAGTTCCAAGCCGGTCTGCTTCGGCATTTCGATATCGGTGACCAATACATCCGGGCGCAGCCGGCGGGTGATCTCCCACGCTTCCTCGCCATCGCCCGCGCAGGCCACCACGTCAATGTCCGATTCGAGTCTGAGCAAGGCTGCAAGTGCGCCACGCACCATCGCCTGATCCTCGGCAATGACGACGCGGATCATCGCGAGGCCACCAGCTTGAGATGGCGCGCGGCATTCAATGCGTGCTCGGGCTCGGGCAAGGTCATCGGCAACTCGATGCGCAACTGCGTGCCACCCTCCTTGGGAGATTCCACCAGCAGCCGGCCACCGGCGGCTTCGATGCGTTCGCGCATGCCGCTCAGGCCATTGCCTTCGGCACGCACGCCACCGACACCGTCGTCGCTGATTTCGAGCACGACACGCGCCTCGGCGCAGTCCAGTCGCGCATGACAACGGCGCGCATGGGCGTGGCGGATGATGTTGGTGACCGCCTCGCGCAGACACATCGCGAGCACGTTCTCGGTCTGCGTCGGCAGATCCTGCGGCTGCACCTGGTAGTCGAAATGGACCTGGGCCGACGCCAGAGCCGCACGACCGCTCGCGAGCTCGGCCAACAGACCGTGCGCACGCATGCCGGTCACGGCACGGCGCACCTCGAACAAGGCCTGGCGGGTGACGCGTTCGACTTCCTTGATCTCGACCCGTGCGGCATCGATGTCGCGATCGATCAACTTGGCCGCGAGCTCGGACTTCAGCGCGATCACCGACAGCGTATGCCCGAGCAGATCGTGCAAGTCGCGACCGATGCGTTCGCGCTCGGCCAGCGCGGCGATGCGCTGCACCTCGAGTTGCGACAGCTTCAGCGCCTGGTTCTTGCGCGCGTTCTGGTACCAGGCGCGGCAGCCGAACATGGCCATGCCGCCCGACAGCACATTGATCAGACCGATCGTCGTCGCCGGCCCGCCCAGGGCGAAGACCGTTCCGGTCAGTGCCGCATTCGCGACGACGAAGACGCACAACATCTCGACCATGCTGAGGTGAGCCGCGAGGATGCAGGCGTAGATGACATAGGTGTTCGCGAAGAAGTTCGCCGGCAGGATGGCCAGTGCCAACGCGATCATGCCGATGAGTGTCGCCACGCGCCGCCAGCCGCGCAGCCAGTAGAAGCCGAAATACATCGGCAGGAACACCAGCATGGATGCCGCCGTGACCGTCCAGTTCACGCTCGGAAACCGCGGCATGAAGGCCGGGAACAGCAGCATCAGCAGATAGGACAAGGAAAAAAACGGCATCGCGCCCGGCGGGATCACCGGCGGCAGCAAACGCGCGCGCAGTCCTGTCTCGATGTCCGACCAGCGCATCCTGCCCATCATTCTGCCCGTCATTCGCTTCCAACCGCCGCCCGGTCCGGCCCGGGGATGATAGCGACGACCCGCTGCGGGCCAGCCGGCCAAGCGTCAAACGCCCGGTTTGACAGCTGTCAGATCGCGGGCGTTCAAACGGCGGGGGTTACGGCGTCAAAACGGCGCTGGTATCCTGCCCGCCTTGCATTTCAACCCTTTGATTTGAAAAGCCTAGACGCGTCTGGCTGGAGGCAATCATGAAGCTCGTCGAGAAACTCAATGTCCTGCGCAAGGCCGGCGGCAAAGCCCGCACCACCGGTTTGTCCGACGCGATCATCGAGCGCTTCGCCGTGCGCTTCCCGGAACTGGTCACGGCCGTCGATGACGCGTACGCCCGCTTCGCGCAGATCCAGGCCGATTTCCCGGACATCGTCGCGATGGACGAGGCCGCACAGATGCTGGCGGTGCAGGAAGGCTTCGTGAACTTCTACGCCGACGACAACGTCAACCCGTACCTCGCCATCGCAGCACGCGGTCCGTGGCTGATCACGCTGAAAGGCGCCGTGGTCCATGATTCCGGCGGCTACGGCATGCTCGGCTTCGGCCATGCGCCGGAAGCAGTGCTGAATGCGATGGGCCAGCCGCACGTGATGGCCAACGTGATGACGCCGAGCCTGTCGCAACTGCGCCTGACGCGCGCGTTGCGCAAGGAAATCGGCCACACCCGCGGCGGCTGTCCGTACAGCAAGTTCCTGTGCCTGAATTCGGGTTCCGAATCGGTGTCGCTGGCCGGCCGCATCGCCGACGTGCACACGAAACTGATGACCGATCCGGGCGCACCGCATGCCGGCTGGAAGGTCAAGCGCATCGCCGTCAAGGGTGCCTTCCACGGCCGCACCGAACTGCCGATGCTGTACTCCGATTCGTCGCGCAAGGCCTATGCCACCCATCTCGCCAGCTTCAAGCATCACGAATCCAGCATCATCACTGTCGAGCCCTACGACGTCGACGCGCTGCACAAGGCGTTCGAAGACGCGGCGCGCGAGCAGGTGCACATCGAAGCCATGTTCATGGAACCGGTGATGGGCGAAGGCAATCCCGGTCGTGCGGTGCCGCGTGCGTTCTACGCTGCTGCGCGCGAACTCACCCGCAAGCACCATACCCTGCTGCTGATGGATTCGATCCAGGCCGGCATCCGCACGACCAGCCATCTCTCGGTCGTCGACTACCCGGAATTCGCCGGTCTCGACGCACCGGACATGGAAACCTATTCGAAGGCGCTGAATGCCGGCCAGTATCCGCTGTCGGTGCTCGCGGTCAGCGAGCGTGCCGAGAAGTGTTATCGCAAGGGCATCTACGGCAACACCATGACCACGAATCCGCGCGCGATGGACGTCGCCAGCACGGTGCTCGACGCGTTGACACCGGCTTTGCGCGCGAACATCGTCGAGCGCGGCCGCGAATTCATCGCGAAGTTCGAGCAGCTGGCGAAGGAACTGCCGGGCCTGATCACCAATGTCCAGGGCACCGGCCTGCTGTTTTCGGCCGAACTGTCGAAGGACTTCAAGTGCTACGGCACCGGCAGCACCGAGGAATACTTGCGTGAGCGCGGCTTCGGCGTGATCCACGGCGGCACCAATTCCCTGCGCTTCACGCCACCGTTCACGATCACCAGCGACGAAGTCGACCTGATCGTCGCCGGTGTCCGCGATGCGCTCGTGAATGGTCCGCGCATCGCCGTGGCAGCACCCAAGGCCGAGGCGGCTTGAGCCTTTGAGCCTGCGCCGCCGCCTCGCCGAGTTCGGCTTCGAGTCGAACGACGACTACGGTTTCCAGATCGACTGCCTGATGCGCGCCGACGTCGCGCATCTGCGCACCTTGCACATCGCCGGCGAGTCGGGCCGGCGCAAGACCGCGCTCGCAAATGCACTCGCGCAAGCGCTCGAGTATCCGCGCATCGTCTATCACGACTTCGCGCAACCGGAACCGCCAGCGGCGCCGATCATCATCACCACGCATGACGACGGCACCACTGGCGATGGCCCGCAGGAATTGCCGCCGACCGCGTTCGAACGCGCGTTGACCGAAGCTTGCGCGTTCAGCGAAGGCGAGCGGGTCGTGCTGGTCGTCGATCAGCTGCAGCTTGCCGATTTCCATGACCAGACGCGACTGTTCCAGTTCATCCAGACGCATCTCTGGAGCACCTCTGCCGGCAGCGTCAAGGCGAACGCGAAACAGCTGCTGCTGGTGCTGATCAGCGAAGACGTGCTCTATCACCCGCTCGCGCACGTCAGTTACCGGATCTGGGCCGATGCTTCGGGCGGTCGTTTCGACTATCGCCCGGAAGAATTCGGATTCGGTCTGGACGCGCGCGAGATGTTCGCCGCATTCGCCGCCTTGTTCGATGCGCTCGGCTCGGTACCGACCAGCAGCGAATTCCGCAAGCTGCTGATCGATGCACTCGCGAACGCCCGGACCGAGGAACACCTGCGCCACTGCATCTTCGGCTGGATGGAACAGGTCGATCGCGCCCACCTGTTCTCGCCGGCACTGACGCCACTCGTGCACGAGGCGGTGATGGCAGTGAACCGCTACCACGGCATGGATCACATCGAGATCGGCTGAGCAGCAGCTCCGGATCAGAACGAGGGCTGCTCGTGCTGCGCGGGATGCGAGCGGCGGATGCGCGGCACCACTTGGGCCAGCACGGCCGTGGCGCACAGCGTCCAGACGATCAAGGCGCCGCTCGGCAAGTCGAATACCGCGGAGAACGCCAGTCCGCTGGCATAGCCGAGCGCTCCGATCAGATACCCGGCGACCAGGCGCGCCCGTCCGCTCATGCCGGCGGTGGCCAGGGCCGGCACGATCAGGCTCGCGAACACCAGATATACCCCGACCAGTTGCACCGATGCGGTGACCGCCAGCGCGAACAGCGCGTAGAACAGCCAGCCGGCCATGCGTTCGCGTTGCCACCACAGGACGCCGATCATGACGATCGACAGGCAAGCCACCGGCCACAACTGCGCATAGCTCACCCACAGGATCTGCCCGACCAGCAAGTCCTTCAGATGCTCGCCACCCTGCGGATTGTTCGCGAGCAGCAACAGTCCGCCGGTCGCGGCCAGCACGAACAGCGTGCCGATCAATGGCTCCTGATAGTCCGGCCAGCGCCGATCGGTCCAGCTCAACAAGGCCGCGCCCAGCAAGGCCGCCGTGGCTGCGGCGACCTGCACCGTCGCGCTCTGCTCGTCGACGCCGAGGAACTGCGCCAGGATCACCCCGAGTGCGGCGATCTGCGCGATCGCAAGATCGATGAAGATGATGCCGCGCGCCAGCACGCGCTGGCCGAGCGGCACATGCGTGGACAGCACGATCAGTCCGGCCAGGGCCGCCGGACCGAGGATGCTCGGATCAAGACCTTCGAGCGAAAAACTCACTTCGCCGCCCCGAGGAGCAGGTCGATGGTCGAATCGAACAGGCCGAACAGATCCCGCGAGCGTTCGTCACCACCGACCGTCAACGGCAGGCTCACCGCCGGCACCGAGGTGCGTTCGGACAACCAGTGACTCGCCTTCGCGTCCTGATAGGCGGCGCGCACGATCGCGAGCGTATTGCTGCCCTGCGTGGTGGCAACGAGGCTCGACAGATGGGCACTGGTCGGCGGCACTCCGGGCTTGGCTTCCAGCGCACCGACTTCCTTCAGGCCCAGCCATTCTTCGAGATAGACCCAGCTCTTGTGGTGAACGACGATGTTGCGCCCGCGCAGCGGCGCCGCGCGCTCCTGCCAGCGCAGGATCGCGGCGCTCCAGCGCGTACCGAAGTCGCCGAGACGTCGGGTGTAGATGGCGTCGTTGGCGGGATCGACCTGCTGCAGTCGCAGCGCCAGCGCCTTGGCCACCTGCAATACCCGATGCGGGTCCATCTGGATGTGCGGATTGCCTTCCGGATGCACGTCGCCCGCGGCACGATCGAGCTGGCTCGGTCGCTCCAGCGTGTTCACCTGCGCGACCGCCATGAAGGCGCCATTGCCGGACGCGACCCGGGCGTTGCCGGCCTGACGAATCAGCTGCGGCAACCAGCCTGCTTCGAGCCCGCCGCCGCTGCAGACCAACACGTCGGCACGTCGCAACTTCGCGATCAGACTCGGCTTGGCCTCGATCTGATGCACGTCCTGCAGGGCCGACGTCGCGACATCGAGATCGACGGCATCGCCGGCCAACTCGGTCACCAGCGCCGCCCACTCGGGCTCGCAAGCGAACACGCGAATCTTGGCCGATGCCGGAAACGCGCACGTGGCGGCAGGCACAGCAACAACAACGGACGGATGGGCATCGTGAACCTCAGAATTTGTGCGCGCCGTGCGCGCCCAGTGCGGCCTGGTATTGCAGCGAAATGGCGTTGTCGCGCAGATCGGGCGCAGGCTCGTCATGGCTGTACTGCAGGCGGATCAAGCTGAACTCGCTGTTGCGCCAAGTCAGCATCAGGTTGTGGCGCACCGGATCGACGTCACTGGCGTAGGGGCCGTGGTCGTCGGCCCGGAGTCGGTCATAGCGATAGCCGGCGTCCCACTGCCGATTGATGCGCCACACGCCTTCGACATAGGCGCCATCGCGTCGGCCTTCCCATACCTCGTCCGTGCCCTGTTCGGTGTCGATGAGACGCCCGTCACGCTGGTCGCGCAGATATTCGCTGCGCAGGGTCAGGCCACCATCACGGGTGTTGCCGTTCGGGGCCCATTTCCAGGTGAAGTCGGCGATATACATGCGGTTGTCGCCGCTGAAGCCATCCTCGCCCGCCGCGGTGCTCGCATCCAGCACCGAGACCCCGGCCAGCCAGGAATGCGCGTCGCCGACATCGCCGCCGGCATGCGCGAACAGGGTGCGCACGCCGGTTCCCGCGTTGGCCGCGCCGCCACTCGGGAACGACTGGCCACGCATCACTTCGCCACCGAGTTCGAGGTAGACCTCGGTGGGCGCGATCCAGCGCAATTGCACGCCATCGTCCGCGTATTGATTGCCGAGCAGGGCCTGATAGACCAATGGCCGATCCGAGAATGCGTCGGTATGCGCGTGGTGGGTATTCAGGTAGCCGATATTCGAGAAGAACCGCCCGGCGCGCGCGGTAAGGCCATCCGGCAGGGCCGTCGATTCGATGTAGGCCTCCTCGACGCCGACGCCGTCCTCACCATCCTCGCTCTCCACGGCGAGCGTGACCTGGCCATAGAATTTTTCATCGATGTTCGCGGCGAAGGAGATCTCGCTTTCGCCCAGCGACAGCCCCTGCGCACCGGGACCACCCTCGCCCGCCAGCGCGAAGCCGGCCAGCGCGTAGTCGGCCGGATCCAGCGAGTGATGGGCATAGCCCCCATTGAGGATGATGCTGATGGCCGGATTGAAGGCATTGGCACTGGCAGCCGCACCCGCATCGACAACCGCCACCTCCGAAGTGGCCGGCGGAGTCGGTGCGGCTTGCAGAACCGCGATCTGCTCGCGCGCTTGCGCCAACGCCGCAAGGGCCTCGGCGGTCTGGGCCTGCAAGGCCACGCTGCTCGCCTCCAGCGCACGGATACGCGCTTCCAGCGCATCGATGTCCGTGGCAGAAGGCGGATCCGCCGAAACGGTCGACGTCAACATCAGGGTCCACAGTGCCACGCTCAAGCGTCGATTCATTCAATAAGGTCCCAATAAACAGAGGGTTGGGCGACTGAGGCAGCCGACCAGTGCGACATGAAATGTTATAGTGTCACACTCAGTTTTGATCCGCAATGCGCGCGTGCAGCACGTCGCGACAACGCCGATCAGCAACCCGGACGTGCTGCAGCGCGCAATCGAAACACGTTGCAAAACTGCGATCTGCGTCGCTAGCTTCGAGCGGTTGTCCACAGCGGCAACATCCACGCATGCCTACAAACACTCTGGGGAGAGCACATGATTCAGCGCAATTCGACCGCTGTTCGCGGTCTCGGGACGCTCGTGTTGTCGATTACCGCCGCGCTCGCGGCAACGTCGGTACAGGCTGCAGGCTTGAGCGTCGTCATGGCGCCATCGCTGGACAAGGCCCGCCAGGACATCGGCTCTGCGGTCACCTTCACGATGCGCAACGAAGGCAACGAAGCGATCAGCGTCCTGAAATGGCAGACGCCGTTCTTCGGCATCGAGCACGACCTGTTCGACGTCAATGTCGGCGGCATGGATTCGGACTACAACGGCCGCTGGATCAAGCGTGGCGCACCCGCGCCCGACGACTGGATGACCCTGCAGCCGGGTGAAGCCAAGTCGATCGAGATCGACCTGTCCGAAGCCTATGATTTCTCGGCGACCGGCCAGTACCAGATGAAGTACGCGATCGATCTGGCACAGACCGGCGACGCACACGACCATGGTGCCCGCCGTGACGTCCAGTCGAAGCGCGTCGAATCCTTCCCGATCCAGCGCTGGGTCGACGGCAGTGGCATTCCGAACAATTACGAAGAAGTCTTCCCGATCGGGATGAAGGCGCTGAATCCGACGCCGGCGTTCGAAAGCTGCTCGACCACCCGCCAGAGCTCGATCAAGACCGCGCTGACGTCGGCACGCAGCTATGGCATCAACTCGGACAGCTACTTCACCAGCAAGACCTACAGCACGGTCACCACGCGCTACAAGACCTGGTTCGGCACCGCCACCAGTTCGCGTTTCAGTTCGGTCAAGGGCAACTACGACCGCATCGAATACGCGCTGTCGAACACCAAGCTCACTTTCAACTGTGGTTGCACGTCCAGCGCCTACGCCTACGTCTATCCGACCCAGCCCTACCGCGTGTACCTGTGCAATGCGTTCTGGTCGGCGCCGAACACCGGCACCGATTCGAAGGCCGGCACGATCATCCACGAGCTCAGCCATTTCGACGTGCTCGGCAATACCGATGACATCGTCTACGGCCAGACCGGCGCGAAGAATCTCGCGATCAGCAACCCGGCGAGCGCCATCAAGAACGCCGACAGCCACGAGTACTTCTCGGAAAACACGCCGGCGCAGAACTGACCGCCCCGCACCACGTCCTACACGACGGCCCGCGAACAGCGGGCCGTTGTCGTTTGCGCACCTCGCTCAGCGGATCAGCACCGGCAGGTTCATCGCCAGCATGTCGGCCAGCATCGGCTCCGACAGGTCGGGTTCGCGCACGATGCGTACGGCCAGCCCTTCGATCAGGCATTGCAGCGCGAATGCGCGAGTCTCGGCGTCAGCGGCGCTCATCGGCACACTCCCGGACGCGGCACGCTGGACCAGCCAGGTGGCGAAATCGGAACGGGTGACACGGTCCGACTCGCTGAGCGCCGATGCAATCTGCGGATCACGTGATGCCAGCGCGCTCATTTCGAGGAACAGGGTCGGATTCATCGTGCGGACATCGCCGCCGCGCCACTTCGCGACCAGGTCGCGCACCCGCTGGGCGAAATCCGCACCAGGTTGGAGTGCCGCGATGTCGGCCCGCTTCTCCGCCAGCTGGCGCTCGATGATGGCGAGAATGATCGCGTTCTTGCTGTCGAAATACCGATAGATCAGGCCCGCGCTCATGTCCGCCGCTTCGGCGATGCTGGCCATGCTCGCCGCGTGGAAACCATGTTCGATGAAGCACTGACGCGCGGCGCAGAGGATGCGATCGCGCTGCGCCGCGGCCCGATCGTTCGCGATGATGGCGCTCACGCCGCCGACTCCGGAGCGCGACGCGCACCTCCGAAGCGGCGGCGCACGGTGACGAAGAACAGCGGAATGAAGAAGATGCCGAGGAAGGTGCCGAACAGCATGCCGCCGATCACGCCGGTGCCGATCGCGCGCTGCGCCCCCGAACCGGCGCCGGTCGCGATCGCCAGCGGCAGCACGCCGAAACCGAACGCGATCGAGGTCATCAGGATCGGGCGCAGGCGATCGCCGATCGCGGCCAGCGTGCCTTCGATCAAGCCCATGCCGCGTTCGACATTGGCCTTCGCGAACTCGATGATCAGCACCGCGTTCTTGCTGGCCAATCCGACCGTCGTGAGCATGCCGACCTGGAAGTAGACGTCGCGTTCCAGGCCGCGCAGCCAGGTGAACAACACTGTGCCGAGAATGCCGAGCGGCACGACCATCAGTACCGAGGTCGGGATCGACCAGCTTTCGTACAGGGCCGCCAAACACAGGAACACGATCAGCAGCGACAATGCGTAGAGCATCGGCGTCTGTTCGTCCGCGACGCGCTCCTGGAAGGACTGGCCGCTCCACTCGATGCCGACGCCCGCCGGCAACTCGGCCGCAAGGCGTTCCATCTCGGCCATGGCGGCGCCGGAACTCACGCCCTCGGCGGGCATGCCGGTGAGGTTGATCGCGGGCACGCCGTTGTAGCGTTCCAGGCGTGGCGAACCGTAGGTCCAGCGCCAGCTCGCGAATGCGGAGAACGGCACCATGTCGCCGCCGGCATTGCGCACATACCAGCGGTTGAAATCCTCCGGCACCATGCGAAACGGCGCGTCGGACTGCACGTAGACACGCTTCACGCGATTGCGGTCGATGAAGTCGTCAACGTACTGGCCACCCCAGGCGACGGTCAGCGTGCTGTTGATGGCCTCGGTGCCGACGCCGAGCGCACTCGCCTTTTCGGTGTCGATGTCGAGCTTGAACTGCGGCTGGTCCTCCTGGCCGTTCGGGCGCACGCCGGTCAGCAAGGGGCTCTTGCCGGCCAAGGCCAGCAGTTGGCCACGCGCCTCCACGAGGGCGCGATGACCGAGCCCGGCGTTGTCCTTCAGATAGAGGTTGAAGCCGCCGGTGGTGCCGAGTTCGGTGACCGGTGGCGGTGCGACCGCGAACACCATCGCGTCCTTGATCTGGCCGAATGCGCCCATCGCCCGCCCGGCCATCGCGGTGACACCTGATGCTGCATCCTTGCGCAGCTCCCAGTCCTTGAGCTTGACGAAGGCCATGCCGTTGTTCTGGCCGCCGCCCGAAAAACTGAAGCCCTGCACGGCGAACACCGACTCGATCAGCCCGGCCTCGTTCTGCTGGTAATGGTCTTCGACCTGGGTCATCACTTTCTGCGTGCGCTGCTGGGTCGCGCCGACCGGGGTCTGCACGATCGTGAACAGGATGCCCTGGTCCTCGTCGGGCAGGAACGAGGACGGCACCCGCAGATAGACCACGCCCATCACCACGGCGAGTGCGGCATAGACGAGCAGGAAGCGACCGCTGCGGGCGAGCATGCGCCCGACCAGACCGCGATAACCCCGGTTGCCGCGCTCGAAGCTGCGATTGAACCAGCCGAAGAAGCCGTGTTCGCCGTGATGCTCGCCCTTCTTCAACGGCGACAGCATGGTCGCGCACAGGGCCGGCGTCAGCACGATCGCGACCAGCACCGACAAGCCCATCGCCGACACGATGGTCGCGGTGAACTGGCGATAGATCACGCCGGTCGACCCCTGCAGGAAGGCCATAGGCACGAACACCGCGGCCAGCACCACGCCGATGCCGACGAGTGCACCGGTGATCTGGTCCATCGACTTGCGCGTTGCCTCGAGCGGCGACAATCCTTCCTCGCTCATCACGCGTTCGACGTTCTCAACCACGACGATGGCGTCATCGACGAGCAGGCCGATCGCCAGCACCATCGCGAACATGGTCAGCATGTTGATCGAGAAGCCGAGCGCCTGCAGCACCGCGAGCGTACCGAGCAGCACCACCGGCACCGCGATGGTCGGGATCAGGGTGGCGCGGAAGTTCTGCAGGAACAGGTAGATGACCAGGAAGACCAGCACGACGGCCTCGGCCAGGGTCTTCAGCACTTCGTGGATCGACACGCGCACGAAGGGCGTGGTGTCGAACGGCAAGACGGTCTTGAGGCCATGCGGAAAGGCCGGTCGCATCTGTTCGATCTTCGCGGCGACGGCATCGGCCGTGGCCAGCGCATTCGCGCCCGAGGCCAGCATGATCGCGACCCCGGTCGCCGGCTGGCCGTTGTAGCGGCTGACCACCGTGTAGTTCTCGGAACCGAGCTCGACCCGCGCGACGTCGCCGAGGCGCAATACCGAACCATCGGCATGGCTGCGCAACACGATCGCCGCGAACTGCTCCACCGATTGCAGTCGATCCTGGGCGGTGATCGTGGCGTTGATCTGCTGGCCGTCGATCGCCGGCGTGCCGCCAAGCTGACCGGCGGCAACCTGGGCATTCTGGGCACGGATCGCGGACACGATGTCGCTCGGCACCAGCCGGTACGTCGCGAGCTTGGCCGGATCGAGCCAGACGCGCATCGCGTACTTGCCGCCGAACACCTGCACGCTGCCGACGCCAGGCACGCGACTGAGCTGGTCGACGACATTGGACGAGACGTAGTCGGCGATGTCGTTGCGATCCATGCTGCCATCGGCGGAGACGAAGCCGACCACCTGCAGGAAGCCGGCGCGTGCCTTGTCCACGCGCAGACCCTGCTGCTGCACGATCTGCGGGAGCAGCGCGGTCGCGACCTGCAACTTGTTCTGGACCTGGACCTGGGCGATATCGGGATCGGTGCCGTTCGAAAACGTCAGCGTCACCGCGACGGCACCGTTCGAATCGCTGGTCGAGGACATGTACTGCAGCCCGTCGAGTCCGGTCATCGACTGTTCGATGATCTGGGTCACCGAGTTCTCGACCGCTTGCGCCGTCGCACCAGGATACGTGGCATTGACGGTGACCGAGGGCGGCGCGATGTCGGGATAACGCGAGATCGGCAGCTGGGTCACCGACAGCAGGCCGGCGAGCATGATGATGATCGCGATCACCCACGCGAACACCGGTCGATCGATGAAGAATCGGGCCATGACGTGCTCCGCTCAGCGCGTCGGCGCGGCAGCGGGTGCCGCTTCCGTCGCGACCACGATCGCCCCGGGACGCACCTTCTGCAGGCCTTCGACGATGACGCGATCCCCCGCCGACAGCCCGCCGGTGACGAGCCAGTGGTCGCCGACCGTGCGATCGACCTGCACGGTACGTGGCTCCACCTTGCCTTCGCCGGTCACGATCATCGCGCTGGCGGCGCCCTTGGGATCGCGGCTGATGCCCTGCTGGGGCACCAGCAGGGCATCCTGCAAGGTGCCACTGCCGACCACGGCGCGAACGTACATGCCGGGCAACAACACACCGCGCGGATTCGGCACCACCACACGCAGCGCGAAGCTGCCGGTCGCCGGATCGACACTGACATCGGCAAAGGTGAGTTTGCCTTCCTGGTCGTAGCGGCTGCCGTCTTCCAGCAGGATCGTGACCGGATAGTCCTTGGCGCCCTGGAAATCGTCACCGAGGGCCTTGCGCAAGGCGAGCAGTTCACTGCTCGACTGCGACAGATCGACGTGGATCGGATCAAGCTCCTGGATGGTCGCGAGCGATTCCGACTGGTTGGCGGTCACCAGCGCACCGGCGGTCACCGACGATTTGCCGATGCGGCCGGCAATCGGCGCCGTGATGCGGCTGTAGCCGAGTCGCACCCGAGCCGACTGCAACGCTGCCTTGGCAACACCGACATCGGCTTCGGCCTCACGCAATGCGGCGACGGCGTTGTCGTGATCCTGGGTGCTGATTGCATGGATCTTGATCAATTCGTCGGCGCGCCGGGCCTTCAGCTGGGCCGATTCGAGCAGCGCATTCGCCCGAGCGACGGCCGCTTCGGCACTGGCGGTGTCGGCGCGGTAGGTCGCGTCATCGAGCTGATACAGGGCGTCGCCGGACTGGACCAGGCCGCCCTCGGTGAACAGGCGCGCGGTGACCAGGCCGGTGACCTGCGGCCGCACTTCGGCCACCAGGAAGGGCGTGGTGCGACCGGGCAATTCACGGGTCAAGGTCAACGGTGCGGTCTTCAAGGTCACCACGGTGACGGCGGTCGGTGGCGGAGCAGCGGGCGCCGCCGTCTTTCCGCACGCGGACAGGGCTGCAGCGAACGACAACGCGGCGAAAATGCGCCAGAAAGAGAGATTCGGCATGAGGGTGCTCGACGGAAATGAGGGGGCGGGTCCAGGCCCGGGCGAAGAGAATGAACGTTCATTCACTTCGAATCAATAGCCCGAAGGTCGCGGTCGCGTCGCGATTCAGGTCTGCAACCGGATGTGCCGCCGCCCCGCCCCGCGGACCCTAGGGCAGCGCGATACAGGCGCCGCCGATCGCGGCGGCATCGTCATTGTCGAAGCCCGCGCGCAGAATCAGATCGATCGGCAGATCCGCGCCCGGCGATGCGATGCGGATGGCGTCGAGCAGGAAACCGTCGAGTTCGATGCCGGGATCGCTGGAAAAGCGCCAGCGAACACGGACGCGTTGGCCGGCAAAGACCGTCAGATCGCTCGTGTAGGTCTGGAATGCGGCGGTTTCGCCGCTGAAGGCCCCCTGCTCGGCCGCAAAGCCGCAGGCATTGATCGGCGGACTCTGGGTCTGCGCGAACGAACCCGGATAGCCGCCATCAGGCGGTAGGTCAGTCCAGCTCGCGCCATCGTCGGTGGAGATCTCGACGACCACGCCATCCCACTGATTTTCCAGCTGATAGCGCGCGTCGTAGTGCAGGCTCGCGGCATCGGGGACCGTCAAGGCCGGCAACTCGATTGCGGCGCACGTGTTCTTTGGGTAACGCGCGCCGGCCGCGCTGGTGCGATACGCCCGCAAACCCTGGCTGGCGACACCGGCTGCGATTTGCCAGGGCGCGTGCACATCGGCATAACTGCGGGTGTCGGCATCGTCGACGAAACCGAGACCGGCCGGTCCGCCTGCACCCGCAGTGGTGGCGTTACGCGCCGCGCTCGGCAGGCTGGTGTTGCCGAAGGAGTCGACCGCGCGTACCCGATAGAAGTACAGCGTCTGGCTCTGCACCTGCGTATCGATCATCGACGGCGCGGCCGCCAGGAACGTCAGGGGCGCGACGAAGTCGGGCGTGTCCGATCGCTGCACCAGATAGCCGACGCCACTGGCATTCGCGCAGCGCGGCGGTGCCGGCGTCCAGTCGAGCGCGACGGCGCAGTCGGCAAATGCCGCATCGGCCCGGGGTGCGACGCGATCGAACAAGGGCGGCAAGGCGCAGCTATCGGCGGACACGACATCGACACAGGTGCTGATCGCACCTTCGGTGTCGGCATCGACGGCCCGCACGCGATAGGCATAACGATCGCCGCCGACGGTATTCGGGTCCTCGATCAGCGCCGTCGCCGATTGTCCGGCGAGATGGAAATCGGCGATGTCGGTGCCGGCGCAGGAACCGGTCGCGCGATACAGCTGATACGAATCGGCACCGGCCACGGCGTCGAAAGCGATGCGGATGCCATCGGCGTCGTTCTGCACGATCGACAGGTTCAGTGGCGCTGCGGCAGGCACCGCGGACGGCACGCCGAAGTCGCCGGCGACGACCAACCCGTAACCTTGCCGGTCGCTGCCGGCACGGTCATTGCCAGGCACGTTGAATCCGCTGACCCGGAACCGGTAGCGGCCCGGTGTCGGCGCGAGCAGTCGGACCGCTTCGACGGTATTGCGCGAGTCGCGCGTGCCATTGCCATCGATCGAGATCGTGGTGATGAACGGGCGCTGCGCCGCGGGCGGCCCGCAGGGATCGAAGCAGGCCTGGGTCTGGCAGCTCGGATCGTCACCGAAGGCATTGCCGCGATAGACCTCGCCGTTCGGACCGATCACTTCGAGATCGAGGTCGTTGACCAGCGGATATTCCACGCCCGGCACCGACGCGGCATCGAACCAGGCCAGAGTCGCGCGCAGCGACTGGCCGGCCGCGACCTGCTCGATCGCGTATTCATGCACGTCGCCGGTCGCGAGCCCGCTGCCATGCGCGCGCTCGAACACGCGCTGGCGCCGGCTGTCGCCAGGAAAATACAGGTCGCGATCGAGATACATGCGACCCCAGCCGGTGATGTAGCTCGGCAGCCGCGTCTCACCGATGAAACTGTTGATCAGCTCGCCGGTACTGTTCACCACCGCCGCCTTGAGCGTGGCCGCGAGCGGATTCAAGCGATCACCGGCGCGTGCACTGCCGCGCGGATACCAGCCATCGACGAAATATTGGCGCATCAACGCGGCACCACCGGCCACGGTCGGCGACGCCATCGAGGTACCGCTCAGCGCCCTGGTCAGCGCCGGCTCTTCGCCACCGACACTGGCGTCGTCGCCAGCCGCGGAAATCGTCGCCGAACCCGGGGCGCTGATCTCGGGCTTGTCGCGCCATCCGCTGCCGGGACCGATGCTCGATCCCCATTGGTTGTTCGTCGTGTACAACGTGGCCGGACAACTGTTGTCGCCATGCAGCAGGGCGCCGACGGTCAGCGCGTTCTTGGCATTGCCCGGCGAACCGATTGCCGCGATGGCCTCGTCGCGATTGCCGGCCGACGCCACCACGAGCAGGTCTTCGAGCAGCCACGTCGTGTCGTCGGCATCGAAGTCGTAGCCGGTGTAGGCATTGCCGGTGGCGGCACCCCAACTGTTGTTGTGGACATGCGCGCCGCCGCTGCGGGCCTGCATCAGCGTCGCCGCGTAGTCGTCGATCACCAGGCAATCGGCGCCAATGTCCTGGAACAGGATCTGCGCATTCGGTGCCATGCCGTCGCCGACATCGGCATTCGCGGCCGTCGGTGTGGCGGTGATGCCGCTGTCGCCTGAAATCGTGCCGGTGACATGCGTGCCGTGCTGGACCGCCGCCACCGTGCCGCACGGCAACACGGTCTCGTAGGCGTCGGCACCCGGCTGCACCCAGTTTGCGATCACCTTGGCATCGCTGACGCGCGAACCGAGGGCGGGCGGCAAGGTGGCTTGCGCGGGCGTGACGAAGACCAGTGCACCGCTGCCCGGGTTGTAGCGCGTGAACCAGCGCTCGTTCGCGTCCAGTCCGGAATCGGCCACCGCGATGATCTGGCCGTGCCCGGTGAGTCCATGCGACCACAACGGATGCAGGCCGACTGCCCCGCCCTGGATCACGCCGCTGGCCTCGGTATTGTGCGTCTCCGGCCGCGCATGGGACGCGATCCAGGTGATCGCGTCGGACTGCGCCAGCGTGTCGATCATCGCCGGCTGCGGCAAAGCCACGACGATGCGCGCGAGCCGGGTACTGCGCGGCCGTTGCAGCACGCGGGCGTCCGGTAGCCATTTGGCCACGACGGCCGCGAGTTCGTCCGCATCACCGTCGACGTGACCGTAGACATCGAATTCGCCCGGCCCGCTCGCAGCTCGCGTCGCCGACGTGAATTTCCACTCGGCGCGCCACCGCCCGACCCAGGAGACCCCGGCCAGCGCGCGCAGGGTCGTCAGTGACACGTCGCCGCGGCGCACGCGGAGGGTGTGCTCGGGCACATAGGCCTCGATGGCCACGCCCAACGACTGCAGCGCGGCACGCACCGACGCGGCGCGACCGGCCTCGAACTGGATCAGCACATGGCTGGCGGCGGCATCGGCCGAATCGTCGCCCGGAGCGCGCACCAACTGCTGCGGATCGACGACGCCAGAGGACAGACGCAGCACGCCGGCCTGCGCGGCCGTGGCACCGACCAGCAACAGGACCAAAAAATGTGGCGGGCGTGGCAGCATTCGTTGATGCTAACGGATCGCACCCCCGGCTCCGTCGAGACGACGTGCACAAAAAAACCGGCCGCAGCCGGTTGATTGGTCCGAATTGGTCGGGACGGCGGGATTCGAACCCACGACCCTTTGCCCCCCAGGCAAATGCGCTACCAGGCTGCGCTACGCCCCGACTTCGGAAACCGCGTCGAAACGCGGGCGCGGATTGTGACCGCTCGGCTGGCTGACCGCAACGCGTCAGCGCTTCAGGATGGCGAGGACTTCTTCCAGTTCCTGGCGCACCTGCTTGACGATCTGGGACCCGATCGTGACTTCGGCCTTGCCCTGATTGCCTTCCAGACGCTGGCGCGCGCCGCCGATCGTGAACCCCTGGTCGTACAGCAACGAGCGGATCTGGCGGATCATCAACACGTCATGGCGCTGGTAATAACGGCGATTGCCACGACGCTTCACCGGATTCAGGCTGGTGAATTCCTGCTCCCAGTAACGCAGCACATGCGGCTTCACGGCGCACAGGTCACTGACTTCACCGATGGTGAAGTAGCGCTTCGCCGGAATCGGCGGGAGCTCGTTATTGCTGCCCTGATCCAGCATACGCCTCGACCCTCACCTTGAGCTTCTGGCCCGGACGGAACGTGACCACACGCCGTGCCGAGATCGGGATTTCCTCTCCGGTCTTCGGGTTCCGACCTGGGCGCTGATTCTTCTGGCGCAGATCGAAATTGCCGAAACCGGACAGCTTCACTTGTTCGCCACGGGCCAGTGCATCGCGCATGACATCGAAGAACGAGTCGACGAATTCCTTCGCCTCGCGCTTGTTCAAGCCGACCTGCTCAAAGAGCCGTTCGGCGAGTTCTGCCTTGGTCAATGCCATCTCAGCCTCGCAACCTTGCGCCGGTCTCGCGTTCCAGTGCCGTCAAGACGGACTGGACCGCAGAATCAGCGTCCACATCCGCAAGGGTGCGCGAAGCATCCTGCAAAATCAAGCCCATAGCGAGGCTTCTTGTGTTTTCAGGCAAGCCTTTGCCGGCAAACTCGTCAAACAGCACGAAATCACGCAGCAGAAGTCCAAGCGTTTCCCGCACAATGCCTTCCAAGCGCGCGAATTCAATCGACTTTTCGACGACGATCGCTATGTCTCGACGAATCGACGGGTAGCGACTCTGTTCAACCGCACGCGGCAATGCACGCTCGGCCAGAGCGGCCAGTTCCAGCTCGGCGAGGTAGACGTCGCCCGTCACCCCCAGATCGGCCGCGAGCTTCGGATCGACACAGCCGACCACACCGATGACGCGGCCGTCACGCAACACTTCGGCACTGCGGCCGGCGTGCAAATACGGCAGGCGGACGGGGCGCAGCGAAAATGCGGCCGGCGCACCGGTCAGCGCGAACAACTGGGCGAGGTCACCCTTCACATCGAAGAAGTCGATCGCGCGGACGACAGCGCCCCACTGCTCTGCCGCCGCCGAACCGGTCGCCACCAGTGCCACGCGCGGCGTTTCAATCGGCGGGTCGCCGGCACGGAAGGCCTTGCCGAGCTCGAACAGGCGGACACGATCCAGCTGACGGGCCTGATTGCGCCGCAGCGCTTCGACCAGACCCGGCAACAAGCTGGTGCGCATCACGCCGAGATCGGCCGACAGCGGATTGGCGAGCGCCACGCCACCCTCGTCCAGACCCCATTGTTTCAGCCAGTCGGCCGAGACGAAGCTGAAATGCAGGCATTCGCGATAGTCGCGTGCAACCAGGGCCGCGCGCATCGCCGCGGCCGGCACCAGCGCCTCAGGCGGCAGACGCAGCGCGATCTCGCCCCGCGGCACCGCAGTCGGGACGCGGTCGTAGCCATGCACGCGGACGACTTCCTCGATCAGGTCCTCTTCGATGTCGATGTCGAAGCGCTGGCTCGGCGGCACCACTTCCCAGCCGCCCTCGATCTTGCGCACGGCGAAACCGAGCGCGTGCAGGATCTGTTCGACCTCGGCGGCCGGCAGCATCAATCCGGTGACGCGCGCCAGTCGCGCCGCACGCAGGCGCACCGGAGCACGCGTCGGCAAGTGCGCGTCCGACTTGGCCTCGACCACCGGGCCGGGCGTGCCGCCCGCGATATCGACGATCAGTTGTGTCAGCCGTTCGATCGCCTGACGCGGCAACTCGGGATCGACTCCGCGCTCGAAACGATGCGAGGCATCGGTATGCAGACCGAGTTTGCGCGCACGCCCCTGGATGGCTGACGGCGCGAAATGCGCGGACTCGAGAAACAGGTTCCTGCTGGCATCGGTCACGCGCGAATCGAAACCGCCCATGACCCCGGCGACCGCCAGCGCTTTCTTTTCGTCGGCGATGACGAGGAAACCCGGATCAAGCATGACCTCGCGTTCGTCGAGCAGCTTCAGCGCTTCTCCGGCTGCAGCGCGACGCACGACGATTCCGCCCGACAGCGCATCGAGGTCGAAGGCATGCATCGGCTGGCCGAGTTCGAGCATGACGTAATTGGTCGCGTCAACGACGGCGCTGATCGAGCGCAGGCCGGAGCGGCGCAGGCGTTCCTTCAACCACAACGGCGTCGGCGCCGCCGGGTCGATGCCTTCGATGGCGCGACCGAGATAACGCGGACAATCGGCGGGTGCATCGAGACGCAGGTCGCGCGTGGTCGTGGACCTCGCATCGACCTGGATGCGGGCGCCGTCATTCGGCGTCAGCCCGTACAAGGCCGTCACTTCCGCGGCGAGCCCGCGCAGGCTCAGGCAATCCGGGCGATTCGGCGTCAGCTTGATCTCGATGCAGGCATCGGGCAGGCCGAGCCATGCAGCCAATGATTGACCGACCGGCGCATCGGCCGGCAGTTCCATCAGTCCGCCGTGATCGTCGCTGAGTTGCAGTTCGCGCGTCGAACAGAGCATGCCGAAGGATTCGACGTCACGCAGCTTCGCCTTCCTGATGTCGACACCACCCGGCAGCTTCGAGCCAATCGTCGCCAGCGGCGCCTTCAGACCGACGCGCGCATTGGGCGCGCCGCAAACGATCTGCAGCGGCTCGCCCTGCCCGATCGAAACTTTGCAAACCCGCAGCTTGTCGGCATTCGGATGTTGTTCGGCTTCGATGATCTCGCCGATGACGACGCCATCGAGCCCTTCACCCAGCACCTCGACGCCTTCAACTTCGAGCCCGGCCATGGTCAGGCGATGCAGCAGATCGGCGCGTTCGGCTTTCGTATGCGCCAGCGAGCGCAACCAGTTTTCGGAGAATTTCATCGGATCAGTTCCTTCTGTCCATCACGCGAACTGCGCGAGGAAGCGCGCATCGTTCTCGAACAGCGAGCGCAGGTCGTCGACGCCGTAGCGCAACATCGCGAATCGCTCGACCCCGAGGCCGAATGCGAAACCGGTGTAGCGCTCGGCATCAATCCCGCAGGCTTTCAACACGTTCGGATGGACCATGCCGCAGCCCAGCACTTCCAGCCAGCCCTGGGTACCGTCGGCGCGGTCCCAGCGGATGTCGACTTCGGCCGACGGCTCGGTGAACGGGAAATAGCTCGGGCGGAAACGCATCTCGAAATCGCGCTCGAAGAACGCGGTGACGAACTGCTTGAGTGTGCCCTTGAGATCCGCGAAGTTCGACGTCTCGTCGACCAGCAGGCCTTCGACCTGATGGAACATCGGCGTATGCGTCTGGTCCGAATCCGAGCGATAGACCTTGCCGGCGGCGATGATGCGGATCGGCGGCGTGCGCCCCTGCATCGCGCGGATCTGCACCGGCGAGGTGTGCGTGCGCAGCAGGCGCCCGTCCGGAAAATAGAAGGTGTCATGCATCGCGCGTGCCGGATGGTGCTCCGGGAAGTTCAGCGCTTCGAAATTATGGTAGTCGTCCTCGATCTCGGGGCCGTCGGCGAGTTGATAGCCGAGCCGGCCGAAGATGTCGGTGATGCGATCCAGCGTGCGCGTGACCGGATGCAGGTTCGCACGCGTGCCATTGCGACCCGGCATGGTGACATCGATCCGTTCGGACGCCAGACGCGCGATGTACGCAGCGGATTCGAGCTCGCAACGACGTGCCTCGATCGCATCGCCGAGCAGCGACTTGATCTGATTGACGCGCTCGCCGGTCGCCTTGCGTTCTTCCGGCGGCAACTTGCCAAGCAGCTTGAGTTGTTCGGTCAGCCGGCCCTGCTTGCCGAGCCAGGCGACACGGATGGCGTCGAGGGCGTCAAGCGTGGCTGCATCCCTGATCGAACCGGTCGCAGCTTCGGCGGCGGTCTGCAATTCGTCCATCGTCATTCCTGTTTCGATGGCGCCCGTCTCTCCGCAAACGGAGTTTCAGCGACGCAAAAAAAAACGTGGGGAAGAGCCAAGCCCTTCCCCACGCGTGTACTGCATTGGCCGGCGCGAACCGGCTTGGAAGCTTACGCGGCGAGAGCGGCCTTGGCCTTCGTTGCGAGCACTTCGAACGCCTTGATGTCGTGCACGGCGATGTCGGCCAGTGCCTTGCGATCGAGGGTGATGCCGGCTTTCAGCATGCCGTTCATGAAGCGGCTGTAGCTCATGCCGAACATGCGGGCGGCCGCATTGATGCGGACGATCCACAGGCCACGGAACTGGCGCTTGCGCTGCTTGCGGCCGATGTACGCGTACTGAGCAGCCTTGGTGACGGCCTGCTTGGCAACACGCAGCACCTTGCGGCGTGCATTGTAGTAACCCTTGGCCTGGGCCAGGATCTTCTTGTGACGTGCGCGGGCGGTTACACCACGTTTGACTCGTGCCATGGTCTATACCTCCGGCTTACAAGTAGGGAACCATGCGGGCGACGCGACCTGCGTCTTCCGCACGAACATGATTGGTGCCACGAAGGTTGCGTTTCCGCTTGGTCGACTTCTTGGTCAGGATGTGGCTCTTGAATGCATGACCGGCCTTGAATTTGCCGGATGCAGTCTTCCGGAAACGCTTTGCAGCGGCCCGGTTGGTCTTGATTTTCGTCTTTGCCATGACACTTCCTATGAGTGTTGTTTGACTGGTCCGAGCGGTGGCCGAGGCCACGCTTTCCATCCTGCTCGATCCGGCTTGTGCGGCATTCCGTTCCGCGTTCCTACGGCACCGTCACTTCCGCTTCGGCGCCACCATCATGACCATCTGCCGCCCTTCGAGACGCGGCCACTGTTCGATCGTCACTTCTTCCTTCAGGTCCGCTTCCAGACGCTTGGCCATCTCGATACCGAGTTCGGTATGGGCCATTTCGCGTCCGCGGAAACGGATATTGATCTTCACCTTGTCGCCCTCGGAGATGAAACGGCGCAGGTTGCGCAGCTTGATCTCGTAGTCGCCATCGTCGGTGGTCGGGCGGAACTTGAGTTCCTTGATCTCGACGACCTTCTGCTTCTTGCGCGCGGCATGCGCCTTCTTCTGCTCTTCGAACCGGAACTTGCCGAAGTCCATGATGCGGCACACCGGCGGATCGGCATTCGGAACGATCTCGACGAGATCCAGTTCCAGGTCCATCGCCATGCGCAGGGCGTCATCACGACCGACCACGCCAATCTGTTCGCCATCGGCGCCAATCAGGCGCACACGCGGAACACGGATCTCGTTATTCCGACGGTTCAATTTCTCGGTGCTGATACCGCTACCTCCAAAGAGCCCAACTCACTGAAACACCGAACGAAATTCAGTGTTTCTCCGTTTCTGCGCGCAGCTTCGCGATGAATTGCTCCAGCGTCATGACGCCCAAGTCTTCCCCATTCAACGCGCGCACCGCCACTTGGCCATTGTCGCGCTCGCGGTCTCCGACGACGAGCAGATACGGCACTTTTTGCAGCGTGTGTTCGCGGATCTTATAGCCGATCTTGTCGCCACGCAAATCAGCCTTGACCCGGAAGCCTTGATTTACAAGGGTTTCACCGACCGAATCGACGTATTCCGCCTGTCCCTCGGTGATATTCATGACCACCGCCTGAACCGGAGCGAGCCAGGGCGGCAGGATGCCAGCGTGATGCTCGATCAGGATGCCGATGAATCGCTCCATCGAACCGACAATGGCCCGGTGCAGCATCACCGGCGTCTTGCGACCGGATTCTTCGGTCACGTATTCGGCCCCGAGGCGGCCAGGCATGAAGAAATCGACCTGCATCGTGCCGACCTGCCAGCCGCGACCGATCGAGTCGCGGAAGTGGTATTCGATCTTCGGACCGTAGAATGCACCCTCGCCCGGCAACTCCTCCCAGGTCACGCCGCAGGCCCGCAGCGCCGAACGCAGCGAATCCTCGGCCTTGTCCCAGGCGGCGTCATCGCCGATGCGGTTGGCGGGGCGCAGTGCGATCTTGAGCGCGATGTCGCTGAAACCGAAGTCCGAGTAGACCTTCATCGCCTGACGATGAAACGCTGTCACTTCGGGTTCGATCTGCGCTTCGGTGCAGAAGATGTGGCCGTCGTCCTGGGTGAAGCCGCGCACGCGCATGATCCCGTGCAACGCGCCCGAGGGTTCATTGCGGTGGCAGGCGCCGAATTCGCCGTATCGGATCGGCAATTCGCGGTAGCTGTGGAGGCCATGATTGAAGATCTGCACGTGACCCGGGCAGTTCATCGGCTTGACCGCGTAATCGCGGTTTTCCGAGTGCGTCGTGAACATGTTGTCGCGATAGTTGGCCCAGTGGCCGGTCTTTTCCCACAAGGACTTGTCGAGGATCTGCGGGCAGCGCACCTCCTGATAGCCGTTGTCGCGGTAGACCTTGCGCATGTACTGCTCGACGACCTGCCAGACCTGCCAGCCCTTCGGATGCCAGAACACCAGGCCCGGCGCCTCTTCCTGCATGTGGAACAGATCGAGCTGCTTGCCAAGCTTGCGGTGGTCGCGCTTCTCGGCCTCTTCGAGCTGGAACAGATAGGCCTTGAGGTCCTTGTCGTTCAACCACGAGGTGCCGTAGACGCGTTGCAGCATCTCGTTCTTGGCGTCGGCACGCCAATAGGCACCGGCGACTTTCATCAGCTTGAACGCGCGCAGCTTGGACGTGTTCGGCACGTGCGGGCCGCGGCACAGGTCGATGAACTCGCCCTGTGCGTACAGCGACAGGTCCTCGTTGGCCGGGATACTTTCGATGATCTCGGCCTTGTAGTGCTCGTTCTTGCCCTTGAAGAACGCCACCGCCTCGTCGCGGCTCATCACCGAGCGCAACACCGGCAAACCTTCGCCGACGATCTTCGTCATCTCGGCCTCGATCTTTGCGAGGTCGTCGGGCGTAAACGCCGTCTTGCGCGCGAAGTCGTAGTAGAAGCCGTTCTCGACCACCGGGCCGATCGTGACCTGGGTATCCGGGAACAGGCGCTGCGTCGCCTGCGCGAGCAGATGCGCGGTCGAATGGCGCAGGACTTCAAGCGCATCCGGGTGCTTCTCGGTGACGATTTCCAGCGCGGCATCGGCGGCAATCGGGTAGCTCAGGTCGACGAGTTTGCCGTCGACCTTGCCGGCCAGAGCGGCCTTCGCCAGACCGGCACCGATGCTGGCGGCGACTTCGCCGATCGTCGTGTTCGCGGCGTATTCGCGCTTCGCGCCATCCGGCAGCGTGATCGTGATCATTTCGGGGGTCCTTGCGGCAACAAAAAAGGGCGCAGAAAGCGCCCTTGGGATGTCGGAGCCATTCTGCGGATTCGCTAGATGTGGGTTCCGGTTCGCGTCATCGTGATCGTGTTCGTTCGAACTACGTCTCTCGGCTGGACTGTTTGCAGGAAAACCAATTCTGGGAATTGGTGGGCGCATCAGGGATCGAACCTGAGACCCCTACCATGTCAAGGTAGTGCTCTACCGCTGAGCTATGCGCCCGCAAGGGCCGCGAACTATACGCAGATCGCCGACCGCAGGCAAGCCCGCCTATACTGCGCGGCCGCCCAAACCGTTGCCCATGACCTTCGACTCGCTGACCTTCGTCGTGTTCTTCATCGCCGTGGTCGCGATGTTCAACCTTCCGGGTCTGTCGTGGTCGCTGCGCAAGTCGGTGCTGCTGGCCGCCAGCTTTCTGTTTTACGGGGCCTGGAACCCGCCTTTCCTCCTGCTTCTGATCGCATCGGCGACGGTGGACTGGTGGCTGGCACTGCGCATGGCGCAGGCGCGGACGGACCATCGCAAGCCCTGGCTGATCGTGTCCCTGGTCGCGAATCTCGGACTGCTCGGCTTCTTCAAGTACGGCGACTTCCTGCGTGACAACACCCGGGTCTTGCTGGCCGTCGTCGGCGTCGACTGGCAGCCGGCCAGCTTCGACATCCTGCTGCCGGTCGGCATTTCGTTCTACACGTTCCAGTCGCTGAGCTACTGCATCGATGTCTATCGGGGCGAAGTGCGCGTGCAGAAGTCCCTGCGCGACTACCTGCTCTTCGTCGGCTTTTTCCCGCAACTGGTCGCGGGTCCGATCGTCCGTTACCACGACTTCAGCGCGCAGCTGCACTCGCCGCGACGCACGACGGCGGACGGTTTCACGCTCGGCCTGTCGCTGCTGCTGATCGGCCTGTTCGAGAAGATCGTGTTGGCCGATTCGGTCTTCGCCCCGGTGGCCGATCCGATCTTCAAGGCCGGAGCGATGATCGACAGTGCGAGCGCCTGGACCGGCACGATTGCATTCGCCGGGCAAATCTTCTGCGACTTCGCCGGTTATTCGACCTGCGCGATCGGCTGCGCGGCGATGCTCGGTTTCTGGCTGCCGGACAACTTCCGCTCACCCTACGCCGCCACGGGCTTTTCCGACTTCTGGCGGCGCTGGCATATCTCGCTCTCGACCTGGCTGCGCGACTACCTGTACGTGCCGCTCGGCGGCAATCGCGGCTCGACCCTGTTCACGCTGCGCAATCTGATGCTGACCATGCTGCTCGGTGGCCTCTGGCACGGCGCTGCCTGGACCTTCGTTGCCTGGGGCGCATTCCATGGCCTGATGCTCGTTGTAGAGCGCATGTCGCGACCGGCGATCGATCACGCCGGACGCTCGCTCGGCCCGATCGGCACGCTGCTCGGCGGACTGATCACGCTGTTTGGCGTGCTGATCGCTTGGGTCTGGTTTCGTGCACCGGATTTCGTGCATTCTGCGCGGATTCACAGCGCCATGTTCCTGCCCACGGACACCTCGGCCAACCTGAGTGCCGAGGCCAAGATCGCGCTGATCGTGTTCGGCCTGATGTGGTCGATGCACTGGCTGTCACGCCATCACGACCTGCGCCGCTGGCTGCAGCAACGCGGCGCGGTCTCGCTCGGGCTGATCTGGGCGGCGCTGATCGTGGCCATCGTGTTGTCGCCCGGCGTCTCGCGCGCCTTCATCTACTTCCAGTTCTGATCATGCGCCGCGCCCTCACCGCTCTCGTCATCGCCCTCCTGGTCGCCGCTTCGGTGCTGTATGCGGTCGAACACCATTGGCGCGGTCGCGGCTACACGCCGATCATCGTCGATGCGCCGGACCTGTGGTCGCTGCAGCGCGCGAAGGCGACGTCGACGCCGGAGGCCATCGTTTTTCTCGGCGCCTCGCGCACGCTGTACGCGATCGACCGCGACACCGTGCGGACCCGCCTGCCCCGGCATGAACCGGTGATGCTGGCGATGGATGGCCGCTATCCGCTGGCCACCTTGCATGACCTCGCCGTCGATCCGGACTTCCGCGGCCTGGTGATCTGCGATATCGATGGTGCCGGCTTTGCGGCCCCCAGTCTCGACATGCAACAGTCCGTCGTCGAATTCTACCGACACGCGTTTTCGCCGAGCCGGGCCGCGCATCGGCTGATGCTCAATCAATGGCAACTCGACGCGGTGATCGCGCGCAGCGACTTCAGCCTGCTGCGCAGTGCGGTGCGCTGGTGGAATGGCGAGGGCGAACCGTTCCACCCCTATCAGTGGCTGGATCGGCGCCGTTTCGGCCATATCGATTACGAACGCGGCGACCGGGACGCGCAGAAGCGCGAACTGGCCGCGAACCTCGAACGCTTCGGCGGACATCTGCCGAAGATCCCGTTCGACGAATGGTGGCCGCAGGTCGAGGCCGCGAACGCTTGGGTGCGCGCGATCCAGGCACGCGGCGGCGACGTGATCTTCTACGCCTCGCCCACCAGCGGCCAGCGCCGTTGGGCGGAAGAGGACTGGTTTCCGCGCGTCGATTACTGGGACAGGATGGCGGCGGCGACAACGGCAAAAACGCTGTTCGCACTCGATGTGCCGGCCTTGCGCGACTTCCCGCTGCCGGACGATTCGCATATCGACTACCGGCAGAAACCGGCCTACACGAACGCCTTGATCGATGCGCTGGTCGAGCGCGGTTGGGTCACGACCGCAACCACGCGCGAAGCCGATGCGACGCTCGCGGAACCGCGTCAGTCGGCGGCGCCCGGCACCTGAGGTTTGGCCGGATCGACGCGGCGGATCTGCCAGGATGCGGGATCGAGCGCGTAGACATCGTCGGTGCTGCCCATGCGCGCCATTGGATCGCCATCAGTGATCGGCAATTCGTGCAGCGGCATGTCGCTGACGATCCGCAACTCGCCGTCTTGCCAATCGGCCAAACCGATCGTCCCGGGATACGGGTTGATTGTCGTCATGACCCGGTAGTCGTGCTGCTCGGTCAGCGCATCGAGCGCCACGACCTCGAGCATCGGATGTCCCTCGCCCACCGACAACACCGCCAGCCACTTGCGGTCCGGCGACGCGGACACCGTCACGACCTGGCGCATCGCACTCAGGTCGCAGCCCAATTGCACCGATTTCTCCGATGCACAGACCTCCGACCAGCACGACTCGCTGTCCTCACCCACACGCACGACGAGCTCGCAACGGTCGGACAGACGCTCGGTCATTGTCCGCACGGAATCGTCGGATTCGTGAGCGCCCACGCCGGTCGCCATTGCAGCCGCCAGCAAGGCAACAATACGCGCGGTCACCGGACTCGGGCTCCTCACATCAATCATCCACCGGCACGTATCCCGCCACCTTGTCGGCGTCGCCGCCGAACAGGAAAGCCTGCATCTGTTCGCGCAGGTATTTGCGGGCTTTCGGATCCATCGGCGACAGGCGGTTCTCGTTGATCAACATGGTCTGGTGCGCCAGCCACGCCGCCCAAGCTTCCTTCGAGACCTCGTTGTAGATGCGCGCGCCGAGCTCGCCCGGATATGGCGCGAAGTCGAGACCTTCGGCATCTCGGCCGAGCTTGGTGCAGTGGATGATCCGACTCATCGCGCCGTCAATGCCCGCCACCGCCATCGATCTGCTTCAGCTCGGTCGACAGCGACGCCGCCGCGGCCTGGCCGTCGGCGTAGAGCATCTTGCAGTTTTCCTGATAGAACAGCGCGTTCTCGATGCCGGCGAAGCCCGCACCCTTGCCGCGCTTGATGACGATGACCTGGCGCGCATTGGCGACGTCCAGGATTGGCATGCCGTAGATCGGCGAACTCTTGTCGGTCTTCGCGACCGGGTTCACGACGTCGTTGGCGCCGATCACGATGGCGACATCGCAGGTCGGGAACTCGGGATTGATCTCGTCCATGTCGACGATCAGGTCGTAAGGAACGCCGGCCTCAGCGAGCAGCACATTCATGTGGCCGGGCATGCGGCCCGCCACCGGATGGATCGCGAACTTGATTTCCTTGCCGCGCTCGCGCAGCTGCTTGCACAGCTCCCAGATCTTGTGTTGCGCCTGCGCCACCGCCATGCCGTAACCCGGCACGATCACGACCTTGTCGGCCATGTACAGCAGCGACGCCGCGTCGCTGGCTTCGATCGGCTTCATCGAACCCTTGATGTCGGCCGCGGACTGCCCGCCACCGCCGAAGTTCTTGAACAGCACGCCACTGATCGGACGGTTCATCGCCTTGGCCATCAGCTGCGTCAGCAGCATGCCCGCTGCACCGACCACCATGCCGGCGATGATCAGCGCCTCGTTCTGCATCACGTAGCCTTCGAAGGCGACCGCGAGACCGGTGAAAGCATTGTAAAGCGAGATCACCACCGGCATGTCGGCACCGCCGATCGGCAGCGTCATCAGGATGCCGACGAGCAGCGCCATCACGAAGAACGCGACGATGATCGTCGTATCGAGCTGCATCACCAGCATGCCGCCGAGTGCAATCGTCGCGACGAAGAACAGCAGGTTGAAATATTGCTGGCCGGGGAAGGTGAAACGCTTGTCCATGCGCCCATCGAGCTTGGCCCAGGCGATCACAGAACCGGACATCGAGATCGCACCAATCAGTGCGCCGATCACGGCCAGCACCAGCGTGGTCTTGCTCGGCACCGCGCCCTCGTGGACGTACTTGATCATTTCGCCGGCGCCGATCGCGGCAGCCGAGCCTCCCCCCATGCCATTGAACAGCGCGACCATCTGCGGCATGTCGGTCATCGCGACCTTCTTGCCCCAGAGCCAGGTCGGGATCACGCCGAGTGCGATCGCGCCGAGAATCAGGCCGATGTTGTGCCCGCCCGTGATCGCGAACGTCGCGACGGTCGCCAGCACCATGCCGATCCCGGCCTGGACGATGCCCTTGCGTGCGGTGACCGGGCTGGCCATGCGCTTGATGCCGAGGATGAACAGCACCGCGGCGATCAGATAACTCGCCTTCGCGATGTTTGGGAGCAATGTCGCCATATCGAGGTTCATCGCTTACTTCCCCTTCGACGACTTGAACATGTCGAGCATGCGTTCGGTCACCACGTAACCCCCCGCGGCATTGCCGGCGCCGAGCGCGACCCCGATGAAACCGATGACCTTGCCGAGCGTGGTGTCGGCATGCGCCAGCGCCACCATCGCGCCGACCAGCACGATGCCGTGCACGAAGTTCGATCCCGACATCAGCGGCGTATGCAGGATGACCGGCACGCGCGAGATGATTTCATGCCCGGTGAACGCGGCCAGCAGGAAGATGTAGAGCGCGAGGAATCCGTCGATCATGATTGCTTCTCCGATGCAGCGCCTTCAACAGCCACACGACTGGCCTCGTGCTTGATGACGCCAGCATGCGTCAGGCAGGTCTTTTCGATCAGCTCGTCGCTCCAGTCCAGGTTCAGTGCACCATCCTTCAGCATCAGGCTGAGGAAATTGAACAGGTTGCGCGCATACATTTCGCTGGAATGGATCGCTCCCATGCTGGCGAGATTGAGCGGACCAATCACG